>NZ_JBUZTQ010000015.1:0-124207 GCF_055408445.1 Pseudomonas sp. B414
TGATCCCATCCCGAACTCAGTAGTGAAACGATGCATCGCCGATGGTAGTGTGGGGTTTCCCCATGTGAGAGTAGGTCATCGTCAAGATTAAATTCCAAACCCCCTGTCTGCTAACGCAGACAGGGGGTTTGTTTTTGTGGGCAAAAAAGTTCTGACCAGGCTGTACGCATCGATCATCAGATCGCGTGTAGCTAAAGTCCTAGAAATAGGCACAGTTATTTTGGAGCCCGCGCACTAGAATAGGCCCAGTCATTTTCTGAGCCTGAGACTCCCTATATGCCAGATCCGGTTGACCCCCGCAGGGTGTCAGAATTACCGCTGGACGAGTTGGTGGCCTGTCATGAGTGCGATTTGTTGATGCGCAAGCCGCATCTCGCTCTCGGTGAGAAAGCCCAATGCCCGCGCTGCGGTTACGAGCTCTATGCCCATAGGTACAAGGTGGTTGAACGCAGCCTTGCGCTTGTGATCGCTGCGCTGTTGCTCTACGTACCTGCGAACTTTTTACCCATCATGCAACTCAACCTACTGGGCCAGGCGTCGCAAGACACGGTCTGGAGTGGTGTGCTTGGCCTGTTCAATACCGGCATGCAGGGTATCGCGGTGGTTGTGTTCCTGTGCAGTATGGGGATCCCGCTGCTCAAGTTGCTCTGCCAGCTAGCCGTGTTACTCAGTATTCGCTGGAATATCGGACGCAGCTACGGTTTGCTGATTTACCGTATTTATCATCATCTGCGCGATTGGGGCATGCTTGAGGTATACCTGATGGGTGTACTGGTGGCGATCGTAAAACTGGCGGATCTGGCAGAGTTGAATCTTGGCTTGGGTCTGGTCTGCTTTGTCAGCTTGCTGCTGGTACAAGTCTGGCTCGAAGTGGTGATGTCGCCTCACCAGATCTGGCAAGCGCTGTCCGGGGAGGATATTCATGCGGGCGATTGATGCGGGTATCTTGATCTGTGGCGAGTGCCACGAACTGAACAGGCAAGACCCCGAAACCGACGAGCAGACCTGCACTCGCTGCGGTGCTCTGGTTCATGCGCGGCGCCCAAACAGTTTGATGCGTACCTGGGCATTGCTGCTGACCTCGGCCATTCTCTACATCCCGGCCAACCTGTTGCCGATCATGACGGTCAACTCACTGGGCCAGGGTTCTCCGAGCACGATCATGGCGGGAGTCATAGAGCTGGTGCAGCACGGCATGATCCCGATTGCAGCCGTTGTATTCATTGCCAGTATCCTGGTGCCAACCTTCAAACTGGTGGGCATCGCCTTGCTGTTGTTTTCGGTCCAGCGCCATCAGCCTCTGTCTGCCCGGCAACGTATCATCATGTACCGATTTATTGAGTTCATTGGCCGCTGGTCAATGTTGGATATTTTTGTCATCGCCATTTTGGTGGCGGTGGTGAATTTTGGACGCATTGCCAGTATCGAAGCCAATCTTGGCGCAGTGGCCTTTGCCAGTGTGGTGGTGATAACGATGCTTGCAGCTGTAACTTTTGATCCCCGACTGATTTGGGATAATACGGAGTCGGACGACGACCATGAGTGACTTGCCTACCGCTAAAACCCGCCCGGCTTCCAACTGGTCGGCGATCTGGATCCTTCCCCTTATTGCCCTGGTGATCGGTGGCTGGCTGGGATGGCGCGCCTACAGCGAAACCGGTATCGATATTCAGGTGCGCTTTGAAAGTGGCGAGGGCATCGTCGCCAACAAGACCGAAGTGGTCTACAAGGGCATGCCCGTAGGCAAGGTCAAGACTCTGGCTCTGGATGAGGATGGCCCGAGTAAAGGTGTTATCGCCACGGTCGAGATGGACAAGGACGTGCAGCAGTACCTCAAGACCAATACCCGCTTCTGGCTGGTCAAGCCCAGCGTGTCATTGGCCGGTATCACTGGCCTCGAAACCCTGGTCTCGGGTAACTATATTGCAGTCAGCCCTTCCGATGGCGAGCCTGCGCGCAAGTTCAAGGCGCTCTCACAGGAGCCGCCGCTGGCTGACTCCGTGCCCGGCCTGCACCTGACCCTCAAGGCTGACCGCCTCGGTTCGCTGAACCGTGGCAGCCCGGTGTTCTACAAACAGATTCAGGTTGGCCAGATCAAAAGCTATGTGCTTTCTGAAGACCAGAGCACCGTTGAGATTAAAGTCTTTATCGAGCCGACCTACGCCAATCTGGTGCGTAAACACACGCGCTTCTGGAATGCCAGCGGCATCAGCATCGACGCCAATCTGTCGGGTGTGAAACTGCGCAGCGAATCGCTGGCCAGTATTGTGGCCGGTGGTATTGCCTTTGCCACCCCGGAGAACCGCAAGGACAGTCCGCCCACCGATACCAACTTGCCGTTCCGTCTCTATGAAGACTTCGATGCGGCGCAGGCCGGGATCAAGGTCAAAGTCAAACTCAGCGACTTTGAAGGCCTGCAGGCCGGCCGTACGCCCGTGATGTACAAAGGTATCCAGGTCGGTAGTCTCAAGGGCCTCAAGGTTGACCCGGACCTGACCAGCGCCAGTGCCGAGCTGACCCTCGACCCGTTGGCCGAAGATTACCTGGTACAGGGCACCCAGTTCTGGGTGGTCAAGCCGTCGATCTCGCTGGCCGGTATCACCGGGCTTGAAGCGCTGGTCAAAGGTAACTACATCGCCATTCGTCCGGGTGACAAGGGCAGCACCCCTGAACGCGAGTTCGTTGCCCGGCCCAAAGCACCACCGCTGGACCTGCGCTCGCCGGGCCTGCATATGGTGCTCTTCACCGAGAACCTGGGTTCGCTGGATGTCGGCAGCCCGATCCTCTACAAGCAGGTTAAAGTCGGTTCGGTTCAGAGTTATCAGTTCTCCCGCACCAAAAAGCAGTTGGTGATCGGCGTACATATCGAGAAGGAATACGAGAATCTGGTCAATGCTTCGACCCGTTTCTGGAATGCCAGCGGTATCACGTTGAGCGGTGGTTTGACTGGCGGTATCCAGGTTAAAAGTGAGTCCCTGCAAAGCCTGATGGCTGGCGGGATTGCCTTTGAAACGCCGGAAGCCAAGGCACCGCTGCAAAAGCGTATCCCGCGTTTCCGCCTGTTTACTGACCGTGATGCAGCCATGCAGCAAGGTGTGGCCGTGACGATCAAGGTAGCCCGTGCCGATGGCCTGCGTGAGGGGACACCGATCCGCTTCAAGGGGCTGGATGTTGGCAAGATCGAGAGCGTTGACCTGAGCGAGGACCTGCAATCGGTTCTGCTCAAGGCGCGTATTACCGAAGTGCCTGAGAGGATTGCGCGGGTTGGCAGCCAATTCTGGGTGGTCAAGCCTGAGCTTGGCCTGATGAAAACGGCTAACCTCGAAACGCTGGTCACTGGCCAGTACCTTGAAGTGCAACCGGCGGGCAAGCAACTGGGACGCCAGACAAGCTTTGTTGCTCTGGAGCAAGCACCGGATGCTGCCGTTTCCCAGGCCGGGCTGAGCCTGGTATTGAGTGCAGCCCGTCGTGGTTCGCTCAAGGAAGGCGTGCCGGTGACCTACCGCGAAGTCACCGTGGGCAAAGTCACTGGATATGAGCTGGGCAATACCGCCGATCGCGTATTGGTGCATATCCTGATCGAGCCGCGTTACGCGCCGTTGGTGCGCAGCGGTAGCCGCTTCTGGAACACCAGCGGTTTTGGTGTCGACTTCGGTTTGTTCAAAGGCGCAACGATTCGCACCGAGTCGCTGGAAACCCTGGTGCAGGGCGGCATTGCCTTCGCCACGCCGGATGGCGACAAGATGGGTAATCAGGCTCGCCCCGAGCAGACCTTCCCGTTGTTCGACAAGTTCGAAGATGAATGGCTGCAATGGGCGCCGAAGATTCCGTTGGGTAAATAAGCGCCAAAAAAAACCGCGATCAGTGATCGCGGTTTTTTTATGCTTGGGATTCAGCCTCAGACTTCGTCCAGCTCGGGTTCTTCAACAGCCGTCAGCGCGTCAGGTTTCACCTCGTCATGACGACGGATGTATTTCCAGTCGTCCTCATCAATGTAAATCCCGTTCGGCCCGCTGCCGCCCTCAAGGTCGATGGCCACATGGGCACAGACCTGCGGCTTGACACTGGCCAGGATCGGCACAAAGCCCAACTGCAAACTGGTTTCCAGCAGCGCGGTCTGGTTCTTTTCGTCGATGTCGGCGGCCTCGTCCAGGTAGTAGGGCAAGCGAATACGCCCTGCCTGGTCGCGGTCCATCAAGTGCAGCAACAAGTACATGTTGGTCAGCGCCTTGATGGTCATGGTCGTACCGTTGGACGCTGCACCGTCGATATCGGTATGAATCACCGGCTGACCATTGACCTTGGTGATCTCGAAGGCCAGCTCAAACAGGTCCTTGAGGCCCAACTGGTTATGGTTGGCTGCTACCAGTCGCGCCAGATACTCCTTGGCCTCTTCGTTCTTGTTGTCCTGCTCGGCGCTATGGCTGAGGTCGAAGACCGACAGGGTTTCGCCTTCTTCGTACTGACCGGCGCTGTGGATAATCTGATCGATATGCTTGAGCGCCTCCTTGTTGGGCGCCAGGACGATGCGAAAGCTCTTGAGGTTGGACACCTGACGCTTGTTGATCTCGCGGTTGAACAGCGCCAGTTGGTGCTCAAGGCTGTCGTAGTCGCTGCGGATATTGCGCAGCGTGCGGGCAATATCGGTCACTGCGGCCCGACGCGCCTTGCCCAGGGTCAGGGCTTCTTCGGTACGGTGCGCATACGCATTGATCAGCAACTGCAGGCGCCGCTCCATATCGTCTTCGCTGTCGAACTTGGCCACGCCTTTAAGGCGTACCTGGGCGTACAGCGCTTCGATCTGACCGTCGCAGCGCAACAGTCCTTGCCAGCTGTCCTGGTAGTCGTTGAGCAATGGCAACAG
Organism: Pseudomonas sp. B414; assembly: GCF_055408445.1. Classification (NCBI taxonomy): domain Bacteria; kingdom Pseudomonadati; phylum Pseudomonadota; class Gammaproteobacteria; order Pseudomonadales; family Pseudomonadaceae; genus Pseudomonas; species Pseudomonas sp. B414. Next base: position 4,865 of record NZ_JBUZTQ010000015.1, read on the forward strand.
GTTGTCCATCGAATCGTCGACCGGGTCCATAAACGGCGTGCCAAACGGCAAGTCTGCGGGCAGCAACTGACGGCGGCGCAGGCTGTCGTCCAGGGTGCGTTGCTTGGCTTCCATATCACCGATCTGGCGACCCACCAGCTGCAATTTGGCTGACAATTGCTGTACGCGCTCGGTGAAGGCATCGCTGGAGCGCTTCAACTCGTCCTGTGCGGCTTCGGCCTGGGCCAGTTGTTCGAGCTTCTCACCTTCTTCTGCGCCTAACGTCTGGCTGCGACGGAAGTCTTCCAGGGCTTTCTGCGCGTCCAGCACCTGCTGATACAGCGACTCGGCTTCGGTCTTACTTGCGGCACGATCCGAGGTCACGGCTTGTTGGGTTTTCAGCTGCTTGAGTTCTTTTTCCAGACGCTCTTTTTGCTCGCGCAAGGCTGCGCGGTCAGCCAGAGCCTGCAGGGCAGGGGGCTCGATATGGCTGAGATCGATAGACAGGCCTGGTGCCTCGAAACGCTCGCCTTTAAAGCCATCGAGGATCAGTTCCAGCGACTTGACCCAGGCATCGCTGTCATCCAGGGCAATCCCGTGCTCGCCCAGGGGCAAGCTGAACAGGGCGCTGTTGAACAGACGCATCAGGCGCTCCACATCCTGTTGCGAAAATTCTTCGCGCAGTCGGGCGTAGCTGTTGTTGTCGGCGTGATCGAGTTGCTGCTTGACTGACTTGAGGCGTTTTTCCAGATCGCGCAGGCGCTCGTCCAGATCCTCGGCACTGAACTGACGCGATTGCGCCAGCGCGCCCGCCAGCTCGTCGTGGGCATCCTTGGCGCTCAGCAGTTGCTGTTCCAGCACCTTGACATCGTCAACCAGGGCGAAGCGATGCTTGAGCACCGACAACTCGCCGAGCCAGCGTTGAGTGCCGCTTATCTCCCGTTCGAGGCGCATCAGCTCTTGTGTGCTGCTGCGCTGGTCGTTTTGCAGTGAGTCTTGCTGGTTGCGGTAGTGTTCGGACTGGATCAGCAGCTCTTCCTTGCGGGCCCCGGCGTAGTCCTGCCAGGTGCCGAGTAGCGAATCGAGCAGCGGCGACAGGCGATGCAGCTTGCCGCGCAGCACGTCACGCTGATGAACACCGGCAGCCAGCGACTCAACCAAGGGCCCGGCGCCTACCAGAGCGTTGTAGTCCTGCTCCATGCGCCGTACATCGCGGAAGGCTTCTTCACACGCGGCAATATAATCGACGCTGCCCGAACGCAGGCTGTGCTCGAAGGCATCGAGAAACAGCTGCTTGAGTTTCGCGGCGGTGATTTCGCGCATATGCAGCAGGTTGATAAACAGCGCGCGGAAGGTCTTGAGGCTCTGTTCGCTGGTGGAGCGCAGCGGGATCAGGGTCAGGTCCAGCGGGATCGAGGTATGCCCGCCCACCAGCAAGCGCCGCAATTCATCGGGCTTGAGTTCGTAGGCTTTGAGGCCGTTACGCTCAAGGTTGTTGAACAGTTCTTTCTGGCGCAGACAGGTGTCGTCTTTCTGGTAGTGGGCCAGGTCCAGCTTGCCCGCGTAGGCAAAAAACTGATGGCCGAAACCACCGCCCGGGCCGCGTCCGACCACGCCGATAACATGGGGGCCGTGGGGCAGGGAGACTTCCACCAGAATGTAGCTGGTGTCCGACGCAAAGTAGAAGCGCCTCGACTGTTCGAGGCTGTATTTGCCGAAGCTCATATCTGACATGCGCGCCAGAATCGGGAACTGCAAGGCGTTGATCGATGCCGACTTGCCGAGGTTGTTCGCCCCGTAGACCGACAGCGGATGCTCCAGCGGGAACAGCCCCAGGCTGTAACCGGCGGTGTTCAGCAGGGCAAAGCGGCGAATGCCGTAACGTTCCTGGCTCATGCGTCGATCTCCTGTTGCTCGTCGGCAATGGCGCGGGCCAATGCGGCTTCGTCGTCGTCAATGTCGTCATCGAGAAGAACCGGTGTCGGCAATGGCAGGATGCTATGTAGGCTGGCCGCCAGATCGCGGTCCTGTTGCACTGACAGGCACACATCGAGAAAACGGTGCATCGGTGGCAGAAAACGGTAGATGCCTGGCTCTTCGCTGGCAAAACCGAGCTGGGTCATGCGGCGCATGATCTTTTCTTCCAGCTCTTCGTGGGTAGTGACTTCAGCCTGGACAAACAGATCGCGGTATTTTTCCAGCAGTGCGGGCAGTTCGTCGCGGCCCAGGCTGCCACCGTCGAGCACGGCAATCGGGTCACGGCCTTGATCGGCCAGGTGTTCGACAATGATAAAGGTGAACAGCGCCAGGCGTTGCGCCGTCTTGTTGACTTGCGCGGTGGTGGTGTCAGGCACGAAGTAATAAAAGCCGCGGGTATCGCATACCAGTTCAAAGCCCAGGGCCTTGAACAGTGCGCGATATTGATCCTGGAAGTTTGACAGTTGCGCGTACAGTTCCGGGTCGCGGCGGCTGACGTGATAGCCCTTGAACAGCTCGCGAAAGATCGGTGCCAGTTGGGACAGTTCGGAAAGATCAAGATGCATGCAGAGGGCTCGCAGTAGTCGGGGTCGCATCTTCGCTGTGGGAAAGCAGGGCGAAGGAACGCAGGCTGACCAGATGTTCGTGGGTGTGGTAATCGCGGCGCTCAAGGCGCTCGCGCACGAAGCGTTTTTCACGGGACAGGCGCGAGAACCAGTACAGCAATTCGTCGGTGTCACCGTCCGGCTCTTGTGCCAGTAGCCAGCCCATCAAATCTGGCATCGGCAGCGCGTCGCTGCAGCGATCGAGCATTTCCTTGACCGTGCGCGGGGCCTTGGGCGTTTCGCCGCGGTGGACCTTGTGCGCCTTGGGGAATTTCGCTGGTTTGGCTTCGAAGCGGGCCAGGGCATAGACATAAGCCTCAACCTGGCTGGCACTGCCCAAAAAGGTGCTTTGCGGGCGGGTGAACATGGGCATCGAAGCTTGCGGTACCGCGTCCAGCCCTTTACGGCGGATGGCTGCCAGGGCCAGCGCTGCGCCGCGGGTTACCGCGTTGTGCCGGCGTGCCTCTTCACGCAGCGGCAGCAACAACTCGCGGGCGTGGCGCAGGGTCATCTGGGCGCTGGTTTGCATTTCGAGGATGCGCGCATGGGTGCGCAGCAGCATGTCGTCGTCCACCAGATGGCCGAGCCGTTGTTGCTCGCTGAGCATGCGCAGCAGCACGATCTCGACCTTGCGTACGCCTTGTTCAAAGGCGCCGTCGGCGTTTACCAGTTGAATCATCGGTTCGACGTATTCGTCCCATGTCGCCAGGACTTCGGCATAACGCTGGCGCAGTGGTATTTGCCGATCGCTGGTCTTGGCCCGCTCGGCTACGGCCACCAGCGCTTGCTCGTCGTTGGCGAGTTTTTTCAATACATCGCGTACACGCATGTCGAGCAAACGCAGCTGGCGTGCCAGATCATGACCGTCTCGGATGTCGAACGCATCCTGGATATAACCCGCCAGACGCTCCAGATGGCGCAGGTAGGCTTCGATTTCCAGGCACAGACCAAGACGGTGCTCGTGCCGCAAGTACGCCAGAAAGTCGTGGATCTGGGCATTGAGCTCGAAGCGGTTGGGGCTTTTGGCGACCGGCACCAGAATATCCAGGCGGATCCAGCTGTCGAGCACGCTGGTGATGTCCTGCGGCGTGCTGTCCACCTGATGGGCTGCCAGTTGCAGGCGTAATTCGTTGAGGCTCAGGGTGCCTTGGTCGAAGTGTTCACACAAAGGCTCAAGGAGTGCCCAGTGCTCGGCGAGGGCACGTAAAACGCGCTTGGGTTCGATCATGGAAGGGCCGGTCAATTGGCAATGAAAGGTCGCGATTGTACTGCAACGTGGGGTGGAGTCATCACTTGCCAGATCAACTGCGGGCGGGAAAGGCAGAAGGGCGGTAGAATCCCCCCTCTTTAGTTATCCACAGATGGCCGACCCTTGTTGAACGAGTCCCGCCGCCGCGCTTTTTTGACTGCCATGCAAGTGGTCAGTTGGTTGCCGCGCACTGAATTGCCGTTTGCCGCCCCTTCGCGGCCAGAGCTGCTGGTGCTTCCCGAACCGCCTGCAGAGCCTGTCATCACACGGCCTGTGGTCAAGGAAGCGGTCGCGCCGGGCAAGCCTGCAGAGCGTCCACGGATCGAAGTGCCGCGCCCTTCGATTACCCCGCGGCCTGCCAGCAAGCCCGAGGTTAAAGCCGAAACGGCCCCGCCCCCGGCCAAGGTCGTGCAATTGCCACCGCCGCGTTTTGCCCTGCAATTGCTGCGTGCCGGGCGTTGTCTGGTGCTGGTGGAGTTACCCACAGGCAGCGCCTTCCAGAGTCGTGACCCGGCTTATTTATTGTTAAAAGATATGTTGCGCGCCGCCGGCTTGCCCGATAGCCCGCAAATCATTGGCGAACCGGTGCGCTGGCCGTTGCTCAGGCGCGGCAATGTCGATCAAGGCCCCGACGCGGCACGCGAGTTTGTGCAGGGCTTTCTTATGGCCAGGCTGGAAGAGGCCGAATGTGCCTGCTTGTGGCTGGTGGGGCTGCCGGCCGTGCGGTTTGCCGGTGAGGCGGATGCCGAAGCGTTCAATAGTGAACTCGAAATCGAAGGGCTGGGCCACGCATGGGCGTTGCCGGGCCTGGAACTCTTAATGGATGAGCCACAACGCAAAGCGGATGTGTGGCAAGCCATGCGCAGGCTTTTGGCGCGCTGGAAACAAAACGATGAGTGATGCTGTAACTTTCCGCCCGATGACCGAGGCGGACCTTGATGCGGTATTGAAGGTTGAATACGCGGCTTTCAGCCACCCCTGGACCCGTGGGATTTTTCTCGATGGCCTGGGCAAGTACCACATCTGGCTGATGTTTGAAGGTGAGCAGCAGGTGGGGCATGGCGTGGTGCAAATCATCCTCGACGAAGCGCACCTGCTCAATATCACCGTCAAACCCGAGAGCCAGGGCCGTGGTCTGGGGCTCAAGCTGCTTGAACAACTGATGTCGATTGCCTACCAGCACGAAGCCCGCGAATGCTTCCTTGAGCTGCGCGACAGCAACACCGCTGCATTCAAGTTGTATGAGCGCTATGGTTTCAACGAAATCGGCCGTCGTCGCGACTACTACCCGGCAGTGGGTGGTCGTGAAGATGCAGTGGTGATGGCCTGTACGCTGGTTGACTGAATACGCTGATTTTTTGTGGGAGCGGGCTTGCTCGCGATGCAGGCGCGGAGGTGGATCAGTGATACTGCGTCGATTCAATCGCGAGCAAGCCCGCTCCCACAGGTGCCTGTACTGACTTAACGCTTGCGACCCACTGGGTCGATTTCCGCCAGTTCTGCTTCATCCAGGCCTTTGCCAGCACCTATCTCGTCTTCATCGACCAGGCTCAAATCCCAGTCAGCCGCGGCGTTCGGACTCTGTGCGGCTTCCTTGGCATCACGGGCGCCGTCTTCGCGGATCAGCATCTCCTGCTCCAGGTCGTCTTCATTCAGGCCCAGGTCCAATTCATCATCCAGCGCCGACCGGTGCTTGACTCTTTCGTCGTCGACAAATAAATCGCTGATGGGCTCGTAGCTGTCGTCATCATCAAAATCCAGTGGCTCGACTGAGCCCATGGCGTCCTCGATATCATCGATAGGCGCGGGTTGTGGTGCCCCGTAGGGGCGACGTGAATCAGTCATGGCAATTGCTCCTGCTCTGGGGCCTTAATACGATGACTGTAGCCACTGCTGAAGATTCCACCCAACCGACCGCCGGAATGCCATCGATTTACGTGACCCCGACCGCTGGTCGGTTGTCATAACAGCGCATCAACTCTTGAGGCTTCACAGCATGAACGAACTACAAGATCTGATTGATAACAACGAGCGTTGGGCCGATGCGATCAAGCAGGAAGATCCCGACTTTTTTGCCAAGCTGGCTCGCCAGCAAACGCCGGAATACCTATGGATTGGTTGTTCGGATGCCCGTGTACCGGCCAACGAGATTGTGGGCATGTTGCCCGGCGATCTGTTTGTGCACCGTAACGTGGCCAATGTTGTGCTGCACACTGACTTGAATTGCCTGTCGGTGATTCAGTACGCGGTCGATGTATTGAAGGTCAAACATATTCTGGTCACCGGCCATTATGGCTGTGGCGGCGTGCGTGCCTCCATGAAGGACCAGCAGATGGGCCTGATCGATGGCTGGCTGCGTTCGATTCGCGATTTGTATTACGAAAATCGTGAGGCGCTGGCGCTGTTGCCGACCGAGGAAGAGCGTGTAGACCGTTTGTGCGAGCTGAACGTGATCCAGCAGGTGGCAAACGTAGGGCACACCAATATTGTGCAAAACGCCTGGCATCGTGGGCAGAAGCTGTCGGTTCACGGCTGCATTTACGGGATCAAGGACGGTCGCTGGAAAAGCCTGAACACCACCATCAGTGGCCTTGACCAGTTGCCGCCGCAGTATCGTTTGCGCCCGGTGGGACCGATTTAAGCAGGTAAATATTTAAAATCAAAAGCCCCTCACCCTGACCCTCTCCCAGAGGGAGAGGGGAATGACCGAGTTGATGCCGGATTCAACTCTGTACCATCAGGCTGCAGAGATTCTGAAATATTCCCCGATCGGCTCCCTCTCCCTCTGGGAGAGGGTTGGGGGTGAGGGGCTTTTGGGCTTGAAACGCACATCGAAGTAGCGTGTTTCCCACACAACTTGCAACGTCTGCACCTGCCTCTTCGCTTTCCCTCGCGGGAAGTTTCCGAGAGAATCCCCAACGCCTTGCGGCGCTGAAAATGCGTGGATAGTCTCGGCCTGTCACTGAGTTCAGTGACCGGTCCTGACAGACTGTTCGGATATACCAAATTCAGCGCTTTGCACATTTCCCTGTGTTATGGCGGCTGCGTGCGGGGCACTTTCGAGTGCACCGAGCTTTTGGTATTTTCCCTCGGCCTGTCAGCCCGCACGCAGCTGCCACCCTATCCGCCTGGCAGCGGTTAGTAGCAGTCTCTCAGCCAGCACAGGAAAGTATGATGAGCAAAAAAATAGTCCCCGACCCACCCCTCGACTCCTTCGAAACCACTGCCCATTCGGGCACCTCCCTGTTTAGCATCAACCCCGGCATTAACGCCTATGCCGCATTGCGCGACGTTTCGCTGTTGCTCAAAGGGGTGGAAAACAACGCCGACGATATCCGCCCCCATCTCACCGGCTTTGATGCCGAGCAGTTATGGCGCGTGATTCACGGCGTCGAGATGGCGCGCGGTGTGGTTGATTCATTGTTGGCTGGCGCGAAAATCAAGAGCCCCTCTCCCAGAGGGAGAAGGGACTGACCGAGTTGATGCAGGATTCAACTCAGTACCATCAGGCTGCAGAGATTCTGAAATATTCCCCGATCAGGCCCCCTCTCCCTCCGGGAGAGGGTTGGGGTGAGGGCTTTACGGCATGACAGGCGGCGTATACGTCAATGTGGTCCCCAGCGCCCACAGCAAAAACAGCACCAGCGGCGTGTGCACCAGCAACTGCACAAACGAAAAACCGATCAGGTCCCGCGCTTTTAACCCCAGCACGCCCAGCAGCGGCAGCATGTAAAACGGGTTGATCAGGTTCGGCAGGGCTTCGGCCGCGTTGTAAATCTGAACCGCCCAACCCAGGTGGTAGCCCAGGTCATTGGCCACTTGCATCACATAGGGCGCTTCGATAATCCACTTGCCGCCACCCGACGGAATGAAAAAGCCCAGAATCGCCGAATACACACCCATCAATAATGCATAGGTATCGTGAGAGGCGATTTGCACGAAAAACGTCGAGATATGATGGGCCAGGGTTTGCCCGTCAGTGCCCTGGACCACTGTCATCAGTGCCGCAATCGAACCGTACAGCGGGAACTGGATCATCACCCCGGTGGTGGTGGGTACAGCGCTGGCCACGGCATTGAGAAAACTGCGCGGGCGCCAGTGCAGCAGGGCGCCGAGCATCAGAAACAGAAAGTTGTAAGTGTTAAGCCCTGAAATGGCGCTGATCGCAGGCTTGGTCGAGAACTCGTGAAACAACCAGCCGGCGGCCAGCAGCACCAGCAAGATGGTTAGCAGTGGGCTGTATTCCAGCCATTCCCCAGGCCGTGTGCGCGGTGGCAGCTTGGGCGTATTGAAGCTCGGATCAATGCCGCAGGCGGCCGCATCACGGGCTGAATCCGGGCCGGGCGCGGTGGCATAGGCCACGATCAGCGACACGACCACCAACGCCGCCAGCAATACGCCGGATTGCCAGAGAAAGATGGTTTCGGTGAAGGGGATAACCCCGGTGATTGCCAGGATCGACGGCGGCAGGCTGGCCGGGTTGGCCTGCAATTGTGCAGCCGACGACGACAGCCCCAGTGCCCACACCGCACCGAGTCCCAAATAGGCGGCAGCACCGGCAGCGCGATAGTCCATGCGCAAGTTGGTGCGTCGAGCCAGGGCGCGTACCAGCAGACCGCCAAACACCAGCGACAGCCCCCAGTTGAGCAACGAAGCGACCATTGAAATCAGTGCCACCCAGCACACGGCCTGGCGGCCGTTTTTCGGTACCTGTGCCAATTTATCGATCAATTTGACCGCAGGTGGCGAGCTGGCCACCACATAACCGCCAATGACGACGAAAGCCATTTGCATGGTAAACGGGATCAGGCTCCAGAAGCCGTCACCAAACGCCATGGCGGCATCGGTGGGTTTGGCGCCCATCAACATCGTGGCCAGCGCCACGGTAATTACCGCCACAGCGGCGAACACCCAGGAGTCGGGGAACCAGCGTTCGGCCCAGTTCGAGCAACGCAGGGCAAAGCGAGCAGAGCGGCTGTCTGCAATCTCGGCGGACATGGAAATTACCTCGGTTTTCTTATGATTATTGGATGGCTTGCACCAGAGCACTTGCCTGGCGAGCACAGTAAATCAATCCGAGCGTATTTCCGATGGTCCGTGATTGGCTGAATGGTTTATGCCGATTGATTCAGTAGTGTTTTTTCTGGATGAACGGTCGTTTTCGCCTCTCCAGAAAATCCGCTTAAAGCCGATGTTGTTGCACGCCGTTTTCCATTTCTCCCAGGTATCCCATGTTCAACAAACGCTTGAAGCAAGAGCTGTCGGCTCTTCGCGAAGAATTGTCCAGCCTTCAACAAGTCAAGGAGAGCCTGGACCGCGAAATGCTGGTGCTGTCTCTTGATCCTGACGGGCGTATCGAAACGGCAAACCACAACTTCATCCAGGAAATGCTTTACGCCAGCACCGCTCTGCTGGGCCGGCATATTGATGAGCTGGTGCCTGTACACCTGAAAAACGACGAGCACTACCGCCGCTTCAAAACGGCCATGACCCGCAAGGAGCATTTCAGCGGCACCGTGCGCTTGTTGCGTGGCAATGGGCAGGAAGCCTGGCTGCGCTCGATCGTGCAGCCGACTCTGGATTCCGGCGGGCGGGTGCTGCGCATTTCGATTTTCTCCAGCGACCTGACCCGCACTATTGAAACCTCCCGTGACCATGAAAACCTCATGAGCGCGTTGCTGCGCTCCACGGCGGTCATCGAGTTCAACCTCAAGGGTGAAGTCATTACGGCCAATGAACGTTTTCTCCACGGCATGGGCTACACCCTGGCGCAGATCCAGGGCAAACATCACCGTATGTTCTGTACCCCGCAAGAGCAGAACAGCGCTGAATATCAGGCCTTTTGGCAGCGCTTGAATGCGGGTGAGTTTGTGGCTGCACGCTTTCAGCGTATCGATAGCCACGGCCGTGATGTCTGGCTGGAGGCCACCTACAACCCGGTCCGCGATGCCAAAAACAACCTGTACAAAGTGGTGAAATTTGCCACGGTGATTACCGACCAGATCCATCAGGAGAGGGCGGTATCCGAAGCGGCAGGAATTGCCTACAGCACCTCGCTGCAAACCGACAGCAGCGCCCAGCGCGGTACCAGGGTGGTGACCCAGGCGGTTGAGGTGATGCGCGATCTGGCCCGGCACATGCAGCAGGCGGGGGACGGTATCGAGGCCTTGAACGATCAGTCGCAAGTGATTGGCAGTATCGTCAAGACCATCAGTTCGATTGCTGATCAAACCAATCTGCTGGCGCTGAACGCGGCTATCGAGGCGGCGCGTGCGGGCGAGCAGGGCCGTGGTTTTGCCGTGGTGGCTGACGAAGTGCGGCAATTGGCTTCGCGTACCAGCAAGGCCACCGAAGAGATCATCAGCGTTGTGCGGCAAAACCAGGACATGGCCCGTAACGCCGTTGCCTTGATGGCAGACGGTAAACTCCAGGCTGAAGAAGGGCTGGCGCTGGCCGCCGAGGCAGGCACAGTGATCGTTGAAATTCAGGATGGCGCACAGAAAGTGGTCAACGCTGTCGGCCAGTTTGCCAACCAACTGTCGTCCTGAGCCTTGATCTTCAGGGGTTGAACTTAAGAAAAATAACCTCTGAGTGACGGAAAAAGTACTGGTAGGAGTAAACTCCAGACTTTCCAAAGGAGTTTCTATGAGTCTCTACCAGTCGAGCATTCTTGCCAAACCGATACCTTCGCAAGCGCGTTACATGTTTTTCGCCCTCAAGTCAGTAGAAGCTTTGCCGGCTGCACTCGACACCTTGTCGCAGTGGGTGGATGGCAAAAGCGTGGTGGCCGGTTTTGGTTCGCCGCTGGTATTGGCCCTGGGCGCTAAAGTCCCGGGCTTGCGCGTGTTTCCGGCACTCAATGCGATGGTTGAAAACCCGTCGACCCAGCACGCACTGTGGCTGTGGTTGCTGGGTGAAGATCGTGGTGAGTTGCTGCATCGCAGCCAGGCCATTGAAACGGCGCTGGCGCCGGCTTTCAACCTGCTGCAGGTGACTGAGGGGTTCCGCTATGGTACTGACCGTGACCTGACCGGCTACGAAGATGGTACTGAAAACCCGGTAGACGAGGCCGCTGTTGACGCTGGCATCGTTGCCAATGCCGGGCCGGGGCTGGACGGTGGCAGTTTTGTTGCCGTGCAGCAGTGGCAGCATGACCTGAACGGCTTTGCAGCGCTGCCGTCTGAGGAGCAGGACAACATCATGGGCCGTCGCAAGAGCGACAACGAAGAGCTGGACGATGCTCCGGACTCGGCCCACGTCAAACGCACCGCTCAGGAGAGCTTCTCGCCGGAAGCCTTTATCGTGCGTCGCTCCATGCCTTGGACTGAAAACGGCAAGTCCGGGCTGATGTTCGTGGCCTTTGGTCGCACGCTGAACGCTTTCGAAGTTCAGCTGCGGCGTATGAGCGGTATGGAAGACGGCATTATTGATGGCCTGTACCGCTACAGCCGCCCGTTGAATGGCGGCTATTACTGGTGCCCGCCGTTGAAAGACGGGCGTATGGATTTGAGCGCCGTTCGCTAACCCTGGCGCGGACCTTGTAGCTGCCTACAGTCCTTTCAGGAATTGTCTGATTATTTTTTTCATGCCCCGGCCTCAGGCTGGCGGCATGAAATCAACTCCCCAAGCCGCCCGTAAACTCCTGCATTTATTTGCCAGCGGGTTGATAGTCGCGAGGCTGGTTGATGGGGAGTTGTATCCCATGGGGCAGTAATGTTCAGGTTGTTTCAACCTGCTTGCCGATCTGGCGGTGATCACTGTGGCTGATTGTTGTACCTTGGATTCGTCCCTCCCAACAATAATATGGACGTTTCCATGGCCTTTAACCCAGTGTTTCAAGCTTCACCCATGCCCACCTTGCTCGATGCCCTGCGCGAGCTGCTCGGTGAGCGCCTGAGCACTAACCGTGCAGAGCGCGAGCAACACGGTCGGGGCGAGTCCTACCACCCGTCCTTGCCGCCGGACGCAGTGTGTTACGCCGAGTCCACTGCCGAGGTCGCGGCCATCGTCAAACTCTGCGCCGCGCAGCGGGTGCCGATCATTGCCTTCGGCGGTGGCACTTCACTGGAAGGGCATGTTGGCGCCACGCTGGGCGGGGTCTGTATCGACCTGAGCCGCATGCAGCGAATCATCGCTGTGCGCCCGGATGATCTGGATGTGACGGTAGAGGCTGGCGTTACCCGTATGCAGTTGAATGCCGAGCTGCGCACCACCGGGTTGTTCTTTCCGGTCGACCCGGGAGGTGAGAGTACCCTGGGCGGCATGGCGGCTACCCGCGCTTCAGGGACCAATGCGGTGCGTTACGGGACCATGCGCGAGAACGTGTTGAATCTCACCGTGGTGCTGGCTGACGGTCAGGTGATCAAGACCGGTGGCCGCGCGCGCAAATCATCCGCCGGCTACGACCTTACGCGCTTGTTCGTCGGCTCGGAGGGCACGCTGGGGATCATTACTGAGGTCACGCTGCGCCTTTACGGCATCCCGGAGACCACCTGCGCGGCGGTATGCACTTTTCCGACGATTGCGGCGGCGGTGGGCTCGGTGGTGTCGATCATTCAATACGGCATTCCGGTGTCACGGGTCGAGTTGCTCGATGCGCGCACGGTGCAGGCGGTCAACCGTTTCTCACAGATGGGCCTGGTAGAAACCCCGACGCTGTTTTTTGAGTTCGCCGGCTCCCCGGCCAGTGTGGCGGAGCAGGTTGAACTGACCCGGGACATTGTCGAAAGCAATGGGGCATTGGGTTTTCAGGCGGCGGCCGATGCGGATGCGCGCAATGCCTTGTGGCGTGCCAGACACAGTGTTCACTATGCAATGCAGTCCATGCGCCCGAACGGGCGGATCTGGAGTACCGACGTCTGCGTACCCATTTCCGCGCTGACCCAATGCATTGCCGAAACCGCTGAAGATGTGGCCAAGGTTTCATTTTTCGTTGGCATGGTCGGGCATGTGGGGGATGGCAATTTCCATTTGGGGTTGGTGGTCGACCCGGATAACGCAGCAGAAATGGCCGAGGCCGAAGCGCTCAATGAGCGGGTGGTAGAGCGTGCCATTGCCCTGGAGGGCACTTGCACCGGCGAGCATGGCATTGGTTCGGGAAAGATAAAGTTTATGCATCTGGAGCACGGTGCCGCGCTGGGTGTCATGCATCTGGTCAAACAGGCGCTTGACCCCTTTGGGTTGATGAACCCGGGCAAAATCCTGCCGCAGGCCTGATGTTTGCCTAGCCTGGGGTTGTAAGCGCAGGTATTCATTGGTCTTTTTTAATTTCGTGCTTGACGCCCCGGCGGTAAAACACGTTTAATTGCCGCCTTGCCCAGATAGCTCAGTCGGTAGAGCAGGGGATTGAAAATCCCCGTGTCGGCGGTTCGATTCCGTCTCTGGGCACCACAACAGCAAAACCCCTGAAGCCTCACGGCTTCAGGGGTTTTTTGTTGTGGGCGCAATATTCTTCTTTCCTCTCCCTGGCTGACACTGCAGGTGCAGCCAACTGACCCTTTGTCGTCTCGTCATTCATCACGCCATAGCGGGGCTCTACTTGTAGTAAGGCTTTGCAATGACCTTGAGGTGAGCGCGATGAGCAACGAGCAGGTGGTACCCGAGACACAAGGCGTTACGGTGACATTGCTTGCAAGCATTGATCTGGGCCCTGAGATCGAGGGCATGGCGGGGCGCCAGCTTCGCATGCGCAGGGTGACGATTGAGCCTGGAGGCGTGTTTGGGCCGGTTCACAACCATATCGACAGGCCGGGCACTGTCTACATTCTGCAGGGCACGATCACTGATCATCGCAATGGCATTGCCACGGACTATGGCCCGGGCCCAGGCTGGCCTGAGGACAGGAACACCACACACTGGCTTGAGAACAGGGGGGCGGTTCCGGCAGTGGAGATATCGGTGGATATTGTCAGGTTGGGATAAGCGCATCACCCTGCGTCAGGGGTAATTTTGAAACCCTTGCGAGCGCCCGACTGTGGGAGCGAGCCAGCTCGCGAAGGCCTCAAGAGCATCGCGATTATCCAGTAACCACGCGCTATCGTTTACCACCTTCGCGAGCAGGCTCGCTCCCACGGAGCCAGCGCTCTTTGGGGTACGATCAACTCAAGCCTGTCAGGGGTGCGGCCCACATGTTCATGCGTCACCGTCCTGGGCGTGTTGCAGCCCCAGGGTGACGTCATCGACAAGTGCCTTGGCCATTTCGCTGAGATAGTGCGACGCCCACCTCAGCGCTTCATTGCCGTCATCCATGGCACCGAGGAACGTGAGCGTGTTGACGCAGTTCATCAGGAGGGAGGCGTGCTGCAGCGCTTCTTCGCCCGAGACTCCGGGGTTGACGGTAAACAGGCGTTGGTTCTCGACGTTGCACTTGGCGAAGCTGGCACCGCCAACGGTGTGGATCAATATTGAAGGGCTCATAGGTCGCCCCTTATGTAGGCAAGGGGGGGCTACGGCTATAGCGGCGGCGCGAATTTTTGACGGATTGAGGGTGTGCATCTGGCATAACTCCTTGAATTGAGGAGCTGCCACGTTCGTGACCAAGCGAATGGGTGGCAGCTGTGCGCGGGTTGGTCAACCAGGGATCAAGGAACCCGGCATACCCGAAGGTATCCCGCGCACAGCCGCCATAACAGTGAGCGACAGACGAAAAAAAAGCGCCTGTTGTCAGCGATGGCGCATTGCACCTTGATTTAATCGGGTGACCAAACCCGTTCGCTGAATTTGCAGCGACACGCAAACAATAACGTCTACATACAAAGACTGCAATGGTGGCTATTGCCGCCCCACAGGTCCTCTTAACTGGCTGGCAGTATGCAAGGAGGGCATCTTTAGCTCGGCAAACAGATCGCGTTTTTTACCTCGCTTACCTTTCCCTCTGCCGGTATTCATCGTCGATCAGATAGTCATCTACCGTGACGGCGATGATTGTGGTTTCAAAGAAGACTGTTTATCGGGATTTAGTGTAAGCAAGTTGCTTATAGATCGGCAAATGATGCCAGGTTGCCAGGTTGCCAGGTTGCCAGGTTGCCAGGTTGCCAGGTTCTGTCAGATCGTCTTGGGGGATACACGGAGGGAAGGTATAGGGGGAGACAAGGAGAAACCCCCAGACACAAGAAAGCCCGCACTAGGCGGGCTTCTTGTACTGTTTATAGACTCATGGAGACTTCTGTAAACAAGCGTTTGGTGGCTACACAGGGACTTGAACCCCGGACCCCAGCATTATGAATGCTATGCTCTAACCAACTGAGCTATGTAGCCGATGGCGCGCATTATTCCCTCGTACGGGGGGTGTGTCAAGCAAATATCTAAAAAAAATCTTCGTGCTATCAATTGCTTAAGGTTTTACAGGGTTTGGATGGCAATATCTTGTAAAAGAATGGCACATTGACGGACCTGCAAGCGCGCATTCACCAGTCGTACGGAAACTCCAATGGCTCTTAGCAACGCTCAAACAACTACAATCGCGTCCTCTCCAGTCCCTCAGTCCAGCCCTCTTGTCATGCGTATTATCGGCGCCGTGGCTCTGGCGCATCTGATCAATGACCTGATCCAGGCCGTCCTGCCGTCGATCTATCCGATGCTCAAGGCCAAATATGACCTGACCTTTACCCAGATCGGCCTGATTACCCTGACGTTTCAGCTTACCGCCTCGCTATTGCAGCCGTGGGTGGGTTACTACACTGACCGTCATCCCAATCCGCTATTGCTGCCAGCCGGTATGGTGTGCACCCTGGTCGGGATTTTGATGTTGTCCCAGGTTGGCAGTTTTGCGCTGATTCTGCTGGCAGCCGGGTTGGTAGGTGTCGGCTCTTCAACTTTCCACCCCGAAGCTTCCCGTGTGGCAAGGCTGGCCTCAGGCGGGCGCTATGGCCTGGCGCAATCGACCTTTCAGGTCGGCGGTAATGCCGGCTCGGCCTTTGGGCCGTTGCTGGCAGCGGCAATCATCATTCCCTTTGGCCAGGGTAACGTGGCCTGGTTCGGTCTGTTTGCGCTGTTCGCCGTCGGGCTGCTGTATGTCATCAGCCGCTGGTACCGCAACCATTTGAACCTGTTCAAACTCAAGGCCGGCCAGAAGGCCACTCATGGGCTGTCAAAACAGCGGGTGCTCGGTGCGCTGGTGGTGCTCGGCTTGCTGGTGTTCTCTAAGTACTTCTACATGTCCAGTCTGACCAGTTACTACACCTTCTTCCTGATCGAGAAGTTCGACGTGTCGGTCGCCACTTCGCAGCTGTATCTGTTCCTGTTTCTGGGGGCTGTCGCGGCGGGAACATTCTTTGGTGGGCCCATTGGCGATCGCATCGGCCGCAAGGCGGTGATCTGGTTCTCGATTCTCGGGGTCGCGCCGTTTACCTTGCTGCTGCCTTATGCCGACCTGTTCTGGACCAGTGTGCTCAGTGTCATCATCGGCTTTATTCTGGCTTCGGCATTCTCTGCCATCGTGGTGTACGCCCAGGAGTTGGTGCCGGGCAATGTGGGGATGATTGCCGGTATCTTCTTTGGCCTGATGTTTGGCTTTGGCGGGATTGGTGCTGCGCTGCTTGGGCATTTGGCAGACATTCATGGCATCGAGTATGTGTACACCCTGTGCTCATATTTGCCGTTGTTCGGTGTGCTGGCGATTTTGCTGCCGCGAACGAAAAAAGTCTGAGTCGGTAGTGGGGGCCACTCCCTGGCCTTTCTTCACGCCGGCTCTGGGCCAGGGCGTCTCTAAGCAGATGTCCGTGGAGGGTCCTAGCGGCAGGTCGTCATTTTGAGCTGCTCGCGAGCCCGCGAGATACGGGAACGAACCGTCCCTATGGGAATATCCAGTGCACTGGCCGTGTCGCGATAGCTGCCGCCGCTTTCCACTGATGCGTAGAGCGTATTGCGCATCTCGGCTGGCAGTTGGTTGATGGCCATCAGCGTCAGTTCGAGTCGCCTGTGCACCTCGAACTGACCATCCAGGTCGCGTGCGCATTCCTGTTCATGGCACATCATCTCGTCAAACTCACAATGCACCGGCCTTGCGTACAGTCGGCGGAAGTGATTGCGGATCAGGTTCTGGGCAATACCGCACATCCATGTGCTCAAGGTCGCCTGGCCGTTGAAGCGGTCTTTGCTGCGCCACGCCTCCAGGCAGGTCAACTGAAAAATATCGTCCGCATCTTCGGGGTTGAGCACGCGTTTGTGGATAAACGCTTTGAGCTTTTTCTGCAGGTCAGTCGACAGGTCCAGAAGGTTGGGGGCAGGGGGGGAAGCATCATCAAGGTGGTCCATTTTTTTTATCCTCAGGGTGAGTGCTATCGAAATGGTTCCGATGAAGACTTCCTAAGCATCGCGTGTGCCAACCACAGGTCGTCGGCTATCTCGTTGTTTTCTTTCAGGATTTAATTTTAGAAAGGCCAATGCTGTGCCGGATCTTGCGCTGCGGGCCTTGTGGTTGTGCCGGTTTTGGCAAAAGTGATGTCGATTGAGTTGCCTGGGAACCGTTTGCCTGTGACCGACCACAGAGGTCAACGAAACCTTCTGACTGGGCACTCTTATGAGAATTGACGGGCGAAACGATACCGCGCAGTTATTGAGCCCGCTGCTCTCTCCCGGAGCCGTTCAGGCGCAAACGCCGCAGTCTTCTGTGCAAAGTGCCGCCGAAGAAGTCGGCATGTTGTTCAGTCAGAAGGTCGAGAGCAGCACCAAGGAGCTGTCTCAACGAAAGCTGCGCACGGTGGATACCCAGGTACAGAGGATTCAGGGTATCCAGCAGTTGAACGAGCTCTATGAGCAGTTAGGGCATCCCGCTCAGGTCAGCCTGGGGCGGTTGGCCCGGCAAGTTCGTCAGGAGTTGATGTCAAGCGCGGGTGTTGAGCATGTGCTGGCGTTGACCGGCGATGACCCGGCCCGCACCAGTGTGGTCTTGCAGTTCGTGACGGCTCAGGCCCAGGCGCAGGGGCGTGAACGCGAGAGCGTGCTGGCGCAGGACGCTCAGGCCCGCTTGCAAAACCGCTTCCCCCAGCAAATTCAGGCGGGTTTGAATATTGCGCTGGCGTTGAAAACAGCGGCAGGCGATGCCGTGCTGTGCCAGGCGATTCGCAGGGTGTATTACTCCAGCGTGGTGCTCAAACAATCACTGGTGAGTATCACCCAGGCCTTGCTGGAGTTGTTTGGTGAGGAGGGGGTCAATGACGGATTGCGCATGATGGGGCGCGCCCTTGCGGATGATCTCGCTGCCCACCGTCCTTCGGTGCCAACTATCAAGCTACGTACTTTGTTGATCGGGCTCCAGAGCTGTACCCAGTTGAGCAGCATCTTGCACAGTTGCCGGCTTTTTATTGACCGAATGCCATCCAGTGAACGGCGGGCCGAGCTGTCGGCAGTCTCCCTGTTGCAGCGCCTGCTGGGGTATGCGGGTACGGGCATTGATGGTGATGAGGTACAAAGCCTGAGTTGGGCATTGGGTGGCGAGAGCCTTTCCAGCCAACTGGTCTCGCTCAATCAGGTCTATCCGTTGATTCAGCGCCTGCCGCTGGTTATCTGGAGTGACCCAGCAAGCCGTCAGGATGCGTTGCAGTCTTTTTTGAGCCTGATGGGTGAGCACACTCAAGCCGAAGGTATTGTCCAACTGTCGCCAGGGTTGTCGAGACCCATTCGATGAGGCTCGTTCAGTGGCTCAATAAAGGCCTTGCCAGTGTGGCAAGCTCGGGCGAAGTGCTCGGGGCCGTGGTGGTGCTGGGCATTGTGTTTATCTTTATCGTGCCGTTGCCGACCTGGCTGGTGGATGTGCTGATCGCAGTCAATATCTGCTTTGCCTGCCTGTTGATCGTGCTGGCGTTTTATCTGCCAAGCCCTTTGGCATTTTCTTCATTTCCTTCCCTTTTGCTGCTCACCACGATGTTTCGTCTGGCGCTATCGATTGCCACGACTCGGCTGATCCTGCTGGAGCAGGATGCTGGCGATATTGTCGAGGCCTTCGGCAATTTTGTGGTGGGGGGGAATCTGGCGGTGGGGCTGGTGATTTTTCTGATCATCACCATCGTCAATTTTCTGGTGATTACCAAGGGCTCGGAGCGTGTGGCAGAGGTGGCTGCGCGCTTTAGCCTGGATGCGATGCCAGGCAAGCAGATGTCCATCGACAGTGACCTGCGCGGTGGTTTGATCGATGGCGCACAGGCCCGTCACAAGCGTGAGGAGTTGTCCCGCGAGAGCCAGCTGTTCGGCGCGATGGACGGTGCCATGAAATTTGTCAAAGGGGACGCCATCGCAGGCTTGGTGATTGTGGTGATCAACATCCTGGGCGGGTTTTCCACGGGCATGTTGCAGCACGGGATGAGTGCGGGCGAGGCCATATCTCTGTATTCGGTATTGACTATTGGCGATGGCCTGATCGCACAAATTCCGGCGCTGCTGATCGCCTTGACCGCGGGGATGATCATCACCCGTGTGGCCCCCGATGACCAATCGCCACGCAGCAATATCGGGGCACAAATCGGCCAGCAAATCACCAGTGAGCCCAAGAGCTGGATGATTGCTTCGGGGGGGATGCTGGCGTTTGCACTATTGCCCGGAATGCCCGCCCCGGTATTTGGCTTTATTGCCCTGTGTACCTTCTCGCTGGGGTTTTACCTGTGGCGCAAAAGCAGGAAACCCGAGCCGCAGCAACAGGGCCAAGCACCGCAGGTTGCCCCTGAGCAAAATGGTGAAGAGGACCTGAGGTCCTTTGAACCATCGCGACCTTACTTGTTGCAGTTCGCCAGTGCGCATCAAGGCCTGGAGCGCAGCCTTCGGTTGATTCACGATATTCGGCAGGTGCGCAACAGCATCGTCACCCGTGTCGGCTTGACACTGCCCTGCTTTGAAATCGAATACAGCGACACGTTGTTCGAGGATGAGTTTCGCTTTTGTATTCACGAAGTCCCCATGTTCAAGGCCACCTTTGATGAGCGGCAGGCCGTGGCCCGGGACAGTGTCGCGGATGCCCCGGCGGATGCGCTCAAAGGCAGCGAGGAGCGTGATGAACTGGACTGGCTATGGCTGGCGCCTGAGGAGCCGTTGCTGGCCCGCGAAGGCATGGAGTCATTTACGGCCCACACCTTGATTGTTGAGCGCATGCATCAGGCCATGATGATCAGCGGCCCGCAGTTTTTGGGGCTTCAGGAGAGCAAGTCGATCCTCGGCTGGCTTGAGCAAAGCCAGCCTGAACTGGTTCAAGAGCTGCAGCGCATCATGCCGGTCTCGCGATTTTCCGGCGTTCTGCAGCGCCTGGCCAGTGAGGGGGTGCCTTTGCGCGCCATCCGCCTGATCGTCGAGGTACTGACCGAACATGGCCAGCACGAACGCGAAGTGACAGCGCTGGCGGACTATGCGCGTATTGCCCTGAAGTCGCAGATCTATCATTTGTACAGTCAGGCTGACGGTCTGCATGCCTGGCTGTTGTCTCCCCACAGCGAAAACATTTTTCGTGAGGCTTTGCGCCAAACCCAGTCGGGGGTGTTTTTTGCCCTGGACGATGAACACAGCACGCGACTTGTGGAGTTGCTCAAGGAAGCCTTTGCTCCGCGCAAGCGCGAAAAAAGTGTCTTGCTGGTAGCACACGATCTGCGCAGCCCGTTGCGTACGTTATTGTTCGATGAGTTCAACCATGTACCGGTCATGTCCTTTGCTGAGTTGATGGGCTCGGCCAAGGTCAAGGTGCTCGGGCGTCTGGACCTGGAATTTGAAGGGTTGCTGCGTGAGGTTGTGTCTTGAGTTCGGGGCATGTTTTCGCCGATGGCGCAGCCGTTGAGTTCGATGCGGTGGCGCCTGGCCTGCTGTTCGAGTTGCGAGTACTGAGCGGCTTGCACCAGGGGGCTGCATTGCCTTTGTTTGGGGAGCGCTGGAGCATCGGTGCGCATCAGGACATGGACCTGGAGTTATATGACCCGGGAGTTGAGGCTCGGCATGCCCAGTTGCACTGCACTGACGGGCGCTGGTCAGTGCAGGCGCAGGAAGGGCTGTTGCAGGATGAAACCGGCGCTGTCCGGGCCCGGATCGCCGATCTTAATCCGGGTGCGGTTTTTTCCATTGGCGGTATCCGCTTGTGTGTCGCCAATGGGCAAAGTGCCTGGGTGGATGAGCCAGCACCCATACCGGGTAAGGTCGCCCCCGATCACAGCGGCACAGGGCCTGCCAGGCGCAGGAAAAAATGGCTGGCGGCCCCCCTTTGCCTGCTCTTGCTGATAGTGGCCGCATTGGCCTGGCAACCCTCGAATGAGGCTCGGGCAGTCGCCCCGAAGCTTCCGACTGGCAGTGATCGGCGCCAGCTTGCAACAACGCATCAGGTGCATCAGCAATTGCTCAAGATGTTGATCGAGCGTGAGCTGGGCAACCAGGTCCGGCTGGAGGTGGCCGCTGATCAGATCACTCTCGCCGGTAATGTCGGCAAAGACCCGCTGGCGCTGGTTTCGCGGATGCTCAATCGTTTCTGGACGCAGTTTGAAACCCCGGTTTCGATCATCAACCAGGTTCAGGAAATCAGCACGGCGTTGCCCTTCAGGATCGTCCAGATAATCGGTGGCCAAAAGGCCCATGTTGTATTGGCAGACGGACGTCGGCTGTTTTTTGGTGATGAGGTCGATGGTTTGCGCCTGACGGCGATCGATAGTCGGCGGGTGCTGTTTGAAGGAAAGCAGCGCCATGAGGTGAACTGGTGAGCCTGGCTCTCGAAGAGCGCCTTGAGCGCTGGCGGCAAGGGCAGTTCACGCACTTGGCGGGTTTTTCACCGGTGACCGTGTGCGGTCGGGTGCTGCGGGTCAACGGCATGTTGTTGCAGTGCCGTTTGCCCCAGGCCCGAATTGGCGATTTGTGTCAGATCCGGACTACGGGCAATGAATGGATCCTGGCTGAGATCATCGGCTTTGATCAGCAGGACGCGACCCTCAGTGCCCTGGCGGGCCTCGAAGGCATAAGCGCCGGGGCGGCGGTTGAGCGCCTGGGGGCTGAGCACCAGGTTCGCGTCGGCAATGATCTGCTGGGGCAGGTGCTCGACGGATTTGGCCGACCGCTTGCTGGCCATTCCGGGGGCGCCTTTGTCAGGCCGCCTTGTGATGAGGCCTGTGCCGTGATCGGCGAGGCGCCGCTGCCCACTCAACGGCCACGCATAGGCCGCGCTTTACCTACCGGGGTGAGGGCCATTGACGGGTTGCTGACCCTGGGGGAGGGCCAGCGGGTAGGGCTGTTTGCCGGTGCCGGTTGCGGCAAGACCACCTTGCTGGCCGAAATCGCCCGCAACGTTGATTGCGATGTGATTGTCTTTGGCTTGATTGGCGAGCGCGGTCGTGAACTGCGTGAGTTTCTTGACCATGAACTGGACGACGGGCTGCGGGCCAAAGCCGTTCTGGTGTGTGCGACCTCTGATCGTTCAAGCATGGAGCGTGCGCGGGCAGCCTTTACGGCTACCGCCCTGGCCGAAGGTTTTCGGCGCAAGGGCCAGCGGGTTTTATTGCTGATCGACTCCCTGACCCGCTTTGCCCGCGCGCAACGGGAAATCGGCCTGGCCGCTGGCGAACCTTTGGGGCGCGGCGGGTTGCCGCCTTCGGTTTACAGCATGTTGCCGCGCCTGGTGGAGCGAGCAGGCCTGACTCAGGAGGGGGCCATTACGGCGATCTATACCGTACTCATCGAGCAGGACTCCATGGCCGACCCTGTCGCAGATGAAGTGCGCTCCCTGCTGGACGGGCACATTGTGCTGTCACGAAAACTGGCAGAGCGCGGCCATTATCCGGCGATTGATGTGCTGGGCAGCCTGTCGCGGATCCTGGGCAATATTGCCGCCCCTGAGCATGTGCACAACACCACGGCGTTAAGGCGTTTGCTAAGTGCCCATCAGCAGATCGAGCTGATGCTCAAACTGGGCGAATACCAGGCCGGCAGTGATGCCCTGACTGACCTTGCCGTCGAGAGCCGCCAGCGGGTGGATGATTTTTTGCGACAGGATCTGCGTGAACCCTCAGGGTTTCAGGCCACCCTTGAGCAACTGAGGGAGCTGACCGTTCATGTCCCTCTCTGATGACGCCCTGTTGGCAACCCAAGCCCTGCAGCGCCTGCGCGGCTTGCGGGCAGACCGCGCCGACCGCCTGTTGCACAAAGCACTGCTGGAGCAACGAGGGTTAAACCTGCGTATCGAACAGGCCCGCACGGCTGTTGAACAAGCCCGTCTGCACGAAAGCCGCCAACGGGCCGCTTTGTTGAACCGCTATCAGGGGCAGGCCGTATCCCGGCAAATGTTGTCGGGCTGGGATGAGGCCTTGCGCAAGGGCGCGGCGCACACGGCGCAGCAAGTAGACGCCTGGCAATCGTTGCTTGAGCAACAGAGCCATGCAGACGCGACTGTCGAGCGTGCCCGCAAGCAAGCATCCGAGTGCCAGCGGCAGGTAGAAAAGTTTCGCGAGATGTTGCTGTTGCTGGCAGAGGAGGGGGCATGTCCCAACCCTCAGGATTGATGCCGCTGCAGGTGCCATTTTATGACTATGGGAGTGCTGAATCTGGGTTCGAAGCAGACAGCAAACTGTTTGCTGACAACCTGTCAGGGCCTGATGCCGGGCTGATGCGGACGTTATCCGAACACTTGATGCCCCGTATGGCGTGGGTCGGGCAATGGCCTTTGCAGTTTGTGATTGATCTTGCTCGCCGTGGGCGGATTAACGTCAGCGCCCGGTATGAGCGCCGCACCTGGAGTATTTCCCTGGCCGCCGATCAATACACCACTCGGCAATGGCTCGCCAGCCAGCAGCAACATTGCCAGCGTCGGCTGGCCCGGCAGCTGGGCCAACCGGTCAGGGTCCAAGTGATGCAGGAGCGCAGATGAGGACGGTGAAGCCAATCGTATGGCCGTGTCTCGATGCCCGCAAGGTCGCGGCTTATCGGCGCTTGGGGCGCGGCATTCGTTTTGTGTTTCAGGCCGCAGGTGAGCCGGCAGAGCTTGTGCTGGAGCCGGGCCTGGCGCCAGAAACCGGGGTATCACACTCATTCGAGAGTCAATGCGGGGTGCTCACCCTGAGTAACGCGGGGCCCCTGCTCAGTTTGTTCGGGGAGTGCCCGGTGGTTTTGGCAGATGCCGGCAATGATCCGCACTCATGGTTCTGGGCGCATTTCGAGCAGCGCATGAGCACGCAACTCAGCGGGTTGCTTGGCTACCTTCGGCCCCTTGCCGTTGTGCAGCAGGGCGATTTTGAATGCCGGGTCAGCGTGGTGCTTGGGCAGTCACGCAGTGTCGGTCGGCTGATGATGGCGCCCGAAAATTTGCTCAAGCTGTATGACGCAGGAGGCTGGCAGGCAATCAGGCAGCCATTGCCCGAGGCGTTCGTGGTGCCTGTGCCCGTGGTGCTTGGCTCCCTGCGGCTGGCAATTGAACAACTGCGCGGGGTGCGCATCGGTGACGTGCTGGTACCGGAGCAACCGCCGTTCAGCGCGGAGGGTGTTGGCTGGTTAAGTATCGGGCGGCTGCGCTTGCAGGTGCAGATTGATGATGAAGGCGGGCGCCGTAGCCTGAGTATTGGTTCTATCGAGGAGTCAGCTGTGGATGAAGTTCAGTGTGCGGGTACAGAGGTTGCCGGGTTTGAGGGCGAGGAGCCGTTTGAAGCGTTGCTGGTGGATTTGAGCGTGCGCTGCGGCGCGCTCAAATTGAGCCTGGGCGAACTGCGTCAGTTGGCCCCCGGCATGGTGTTGAACATTGACGGCTATGGCACGGGCATGGCCGGGCTGTATTACGGCGACCGGGCGGTGGGCCTCGGCCAGTTGGTGGAGGTCGACGGGCGCTTGGGCCTGCAACTGTCGCGCATCAACTTTTCGCAATGACCGTTCAAGGGGTTGATCCCTTCCTGCTGGCGCTGTTCCTCGGTGCCTTGTCGTTGATGCCCATGCTGTTGGTGGTGTGCACTGCTTTTTTGAAAATCTGCATTGTGCTGATGATTACCCGTAACGCCATTGGCGTGCAGCAGGTGCCACCGAGCATGGCGCTGTACGGCATTGCGCTGGCTGCGACGCTGTTTGTAATGGCGCCGGTAGGGTACGAGATTTCGCAGATCCTCAAGGAGTCGCCGGTGGACCTGAGCAGCGTGCAAGCCCTGCAGGACAGCGGCGCAAAGGCAGTAAAGCCGTTGCAAGGCTTTATGTCGCGCAACACCGACCCCGACGTGCTCAGCCATCTGCTGGATAACACCGCACGCCTGTGGCCAGCCGAACTGGCCCGCCAGGTCAGCCGTGATGACTTGATTCTGCTGGTTCCGGCCTTTGTGCTGTCGCAATTGCAGGCAGGCTTCGAGATCGGTTTTTTGATCTATATCCCGTTTATCGTCATCGACTTGATCGTGTCTAACCTGCTGCTGGCCCTGGGCATGCAAATGGTTTCACCCATGACCATTTCTCTGCCGCTCAAGTTGCTGCTGTTTGTTCTGGTATCGGGCTGGACACGGCTGCTGGACAGTCTTTTCCTGTCCTTTCTGTGAGGTGCCCATGGACCCGATTTTGTTGTTCAAACAGGGCATGTTGCTGGTGGTGGTGCTGTCTGCACCACCCCTGATCGTGGCCGTTGTCGTGGGTGTGCTGACGTCATTGGTGCAAGCATTGATGCAGATACAGGACCAGACATTGCCCTTCGGCATCAAGCTGGTCGCGGTGGGGATCACGCTGGCGCTTACGGGGCGCTGGATCGGAGTGGAGTTGATTCAGTTGATCAACCTCACCTTTGACATGGCCGCGCGCTCGGCGCTCTAAAAGGACCCGCGTGATGACGCCACCGATACCCGTGCTTGAGTACCTGCCCAGCCTCGCCATTGCCATGGCGCGGCTGTATCCATGCTTTTATCTGGTCCCGGCGTTCTGCTTTCAGCATGTGCGCGGCATGCCTCGCCATGCCATTGTGTTTGCGCTGGCCTTGATGCCCACCCCGGGTATTCATCACGCCTTGTCGGGCATGGATTACAGCCTGTTGGCGCTCAGCGGCCTGATGCTTAAAGAGGCGGTGCTGGGCTTCTTGCTGGGCATTCTGTTGTCCATGCCTTTCTGGTTGTTCGAATCGGTCGGAGCCTTGCTGGACAACCAGCGGGGCGCCTTGATCGGTGGGCAGCTCAACCCTTCACTGGGGCCAGATGCCACACCCATCGGGCATATGTTCAAACAATTGAGTATTTTTTTGCTGATAGTCACCCTGGGGTTGGGCAGCCTGACCCAGGTGATCTGGGACAGTTACCTGATCTGGCCTGCTGCGCTCTGGTTTCCGGCTCCGGCTGCGGACGGCTTTGCGGTGTTTTTAACCCTGCTGGGCGATACCTTTACGCACATGGTGCTGTACGCCGCGCCGTTTATAGCCCTGCTGTTGATTGTTGAATTTGCCGTTGCCCTGCTGAGCCTTTACAGCCCTCAGTTGCAGGTGTTTGTGTTGTCGATGCCGGCCAAGAGCCTGGCCGGGCTGTGTTTTCTGTTGCTGTATCTGGCGCAATTGCAGGATTTGATTGTGGGGCGCATGGGCCTGCTGGGGGATCTCAAATACTCACTTGGCTTGCTGTTCAAGGTGCCGTCGCCATGAGTGATGACTCAGGCGAAAAGAAATACGCCGCGAGCAAAAAAAAGCTTCAGGACCAGCGTAAAAAAGGCCAGGTTGCGCAGAGTCAGGACATCGGCAAACTGCTGGCGCTGGCAACCATCAGCGAAATGGCTCTGGTCCAGGCCCAGAGCAGCATGCAACGCCTGGAGCAATTGCTGATGTTGCCGATTGCGCGGATAGGGCAACCCTTTGCCCGTTCGCTGCAAGAGGTCATTGTCGAGGCAGGCTACGTATTTTTTGGTTTTGCCTTGCTGATGACGGCTACGGCCATTGTGATGAAACTGATCAGCAGTTGGCTGCAATTCGGTTTTCTGTTTTCCCCTGAAGTCCTCACCCCGGATTTCAATCGGCTCAACCCTGTCAACCAGGCCAAGCAGATGTTCTCGGCGCAGTCACTGATGACCCTCTTCACCGGCCTGATCAAGGCGCTGCTGATCTGTGTAGTGCTTTACCTGGTGATCGGGCCTTCCCTGGGGGCGTTGGTGGGGCTGGTCAACGTCGATTTACCTGGCTATATCGATGCGCTGATTACCCTGTTCCGCTATTTGCTGCATGTATGCCTTGCCTTGTTGCTGGTACTCGCACTGGTCGACCTGGCGTTGCAAAAGTATTTTTTTGCCAAGCGCATGCGCATGACCTATGTCGAAGTAGTCAAGGAGTACAAGGGCCTGGAGGGTGATCCTTATATCAAGATGATGCGACGGGCGCTGGCTCAAGAGCTGGCCCAGGAGGAGCATGCGGTCAAGCTGCCGCCGCTGGAAGAAGCCGATATGTTGCTGGTCAATCCGACCCATTTCGCTGTCGCGCTGTACTACCGGCCTCCACAAACTCCCTTGCCGATACTGGTCGCTAAAGGAGCCGATGCTCCGGCGCGGCGCATGATCGAGCGGGCCAAAGCGGCGGATGTGCCCGTGATCCAGTGTGTCTGGCTGACCCGCACCTTATACCAGGCCAAGCTGGGCCAGTGCATTGGTCGCGACACCTTGCAGGCCGTCGCGCTGGTCTATCGCACCTTGCGAGAGCTGGATGATGAGGCGCGCAGTGAAACCCTCGTGCTGCCAGAGCTTGAGCGACGTTAAACCGGGCTGGAACCAAGCGGCATTTTAAGGTCACTCAGTGACTATCATCCTAAAGAGTCGAGTCTGCCATGCCCCCAGAACCCATAGATCCGATCCGTGCTGAATTAAGTCGGGGCGCGCCCTTGGGTGCAACCCGTTCTGCTGTTGACGAGATCCAGCAAAAAACTGCTTCGCGCAGAATTGGTAAGCGTTGTACCGATCTTTTCCGGTTGGGGCGCAGCACCCCGCAGCCAGTGCAACTGACCCAGTTTCGCAGCTATCACGAACCCTCCATGACCTTCAGTGCCAAGCTGTCCAATGGCAAGGTTCACACTGAAGGCTCGCACGTCGGCCAGGATATTGCGGACCGGCTTAATCAGTTGCCCAAGCGCTTTATGCAAGACCCGCAGCATTCAGGCAAGGGGCTGCGGCTGCTGGACGAAAAACTCAATGTATTTTATCTCCAGTCCACCCCGGCTGTCGCAGGGGTGCTCAAAAGCAGTCGAACCCTGGCCGCTCAAGCGCTACCCGTGGCAGACCCCGGCCGCGCTCATCTGGGGCAGATCAGTGGAGTGCAAACCACCGCAGACGGCAGCCAGTTTCGATTAGTCGACCAGCATTTATACCGTTTTGACACGCAGGCTCATGGCTGGTTGCCCGACAAGGATCAGGCAAGTTACAGCCGACTTGGCCTGAGCAAAGAGGGCGTGCTGATAAAAGTGCCGCAGGGTGTCGCTGATATCAGTGTCGAGGGCAAGACGCAGGTCAGTCTGCAGGCTTCTGCCTCGGGCTCCGCGTTGCAGGTCAGCCGCGGTGCGAACACGCCCGCTGCGGCTCTTGTGCCTGTAGGTGAATCGGGCAAGCCGGTGCAGTTAACCCGCATAGGGCTGTCGGGGGACACCTTGTATGCCATAGACCCGCAGGGCGAACTCTTGCGCGGGGACCTGCGCAGCATCGAGGGCGGGCGCCTGACCCTGTTACCCGTCCCCGTTGAACAGTTCGAGGCCATGCACAAGGGCGCCGTCAGTTTCAAAGGCTTTATGCATGACGATCATGGCCAGCTCAATGCCCTGCTCCTCGATGCGCGCAATCAACTGCATAGCAACCCGCTGACCGATGCGCCCGGCCAGGCACCGGGCTGGAACCTCAGCGATGTCATACTCAAGGTGATCGATAAAGGGCTCCCCGAGCCCGGGATGCGTGGGCTCGCCAATACGGTGGATCTGGGGCAACGGGGCAAGGTTGCGCTGGAGGCCAGCACCTTGTTGTGTTGGGACGCGCAAGCGCAACACTGGGACAAGACCGACCACCTTGATATCGACCAACTGCAGCGTGGCCTGGATGGTCGTGCGTATGTGTTGCAAGAAGGCCAGTTGAAAGCCTTGGCAACCCACAAAACCCGTGAACCGCTACAAATGGGCGCCAGTTATGAGCTGGCTCCCCACAATGCTGCCCGTACCCAGGTCGGGTTCGATGAAGTGATGGCCGGGAGTGACGGACATGAGATCACCGGTTTTGCCGTGCAGAATGCCAAGCACTTTGTAACCCTGGACTCTCAACAGCAATTGCACACCCATATCAACGGAACTGCAACAGCGCTGCCCTTGCCATTGGCTCAAACACTGAAAACGGTGGCCCTGGATCACCAGGGGCATCTTTATGCCCAGACTGAATCGGGCAAGTTGCTGAAACTGGAAAAAGCCCAATGGCAAACCCCGTCCTCGGCAGCTGCCAGCTGGACGCCAGTACCGTTACCGGGCAATGAGCCTTTGACATCGTTGCGCATGGGCCCGGACCAGCAGCTAATCGCCAGCTGGGGCGGAAAAAACGTGCAATTGAGTCATTCACTGGATGGCTCACCGAAATGGCAGCCTGTAGAACCTTCGCTCAATACCCGCCCCGGTTCTCTGGGTGAAGTGCTGGGCGGTGGAGAAATCAAAAGCCAAAACAACGGCACTGCCTGGGCGGTGACCTCGTCTTTTGTCGGGCACAGAACTGAAGGGTTGGATCGCGATCGAGGGCTATTTAAAGGGATCGGTGCCCATATAAAACCCATTGAAGGTCTCAAGGAAACAGGTCGCGATATCCAGCATCATTTCGCCGGGCGTGCCGGGCTGGAGGGGCTTTACGCCGATGCCCGGGCCTTGCGCGGCCAACTGGATGCACTGGCGAAAACGGCGCCACGCGCTGAGGATCTGACGACGCGCCTTGAGCGATTGAGCAAGCAGGAATCGACGCAAGCATTGGCCAGCACTCTGAAGTCCTCTCTGGCGCTGGTCGAAAAAAATAGCGAGCCACTGGCCGTCCGCCTGGGTGACTTGAAGGGCGCCAGGGTGATCCCTGAGCAGCCACTGGCAGTGCCCGATAAACCTGGCAAGCACTCGTTGAGCAGTCTGGGGCAAATGCGCCTGGCCTTTGAAAACCTGGCACCTTCACAAACCAATACCACGGCTGCATTGTTGCGCAGTTATGAAAAACAGGGGGTTGCCCTGTCGTCATGGAATGCTGAGCAAAAGCGTGACCTGAGTAACCCGACAGCACTGGTCGAGAGTGACCTGATTCAACATGCCCGCACACTGTCCAGGCTGGAGGCATTGACCACCCGACTGGAGGGCCATGCCCCCGATCAGGCGCGGATCACCGAGGCACTTAAAACCGTGATGGAGGATTATCACGACAGCCCTGTGCACAAGAAGGCATCACAACAGATCAACAGTTTTGCACAAGCGGAGACCCTGTATAAAAACTTCAAGTTACTGTCCAAGGATTTGAGTACTCCTGGGTCAGCGCTGAACTTTCATATCACCCGTGCTTTGGGGCTGGACGGGGAGGCTGATATCAAAGAGGCTTTGATGCAGCAGATCCAGCAATCCGACAGCGGGCAATCCATTGCTTCCAGCCGCAGTAAAAAGAAGACGGCGGTGATGTTTGCTTTTGGTATGGCGCCGGTGCCGGTGCTTGAAGTTTTTGTCGGTGCATCCAGGACCAAGGCCAATGGCATAACGATCAGCCGAACTGACTCAGGCGCCACTATCGATATCAATATGGGCACTACCCATGGGGCCAGTGCATCGTTGGGCGGTGCCACGGTATTGGCGCCCGTGGGGAACATGTTCGGTGCTGGAGTTCGAGTGGGGGCGGAGGCGAGCCTGACGGCTTCACGGGAAAAGGCTGAGAGTGTCAGCTTTGATGTGAAGGAGGCGGACTTCCCGGCCATGATGGATATTCTCGCAGGGAGCGGGGGGGACGCCTTTGACTTGCTGGACTTGGGGAGCAACCATCAAAGTGGTCAACGCTCCAAAAACACGTTGGACTTGAGTGTGTCTTCCCATGTGCAGGCCAGGGGAGACTTTGTGGTGCCGGAGAAATCACAGTCCCTGGATGATGTGGTGCGTACATTTCTAAATGCTGCTGCTGGCCTTAATCTGGCCCATTTTGATCAAAGCACCGCAGTGAGCCAGGGGCAGCACCAGATTACCCGAACCAAGGGCGAGAACTTGCAGATGCTTGGCAGCGGAGGGGTGTCGCTAGGGGTTGGACCTCTTAACACAATGGGGATAGTGAATGTCGGGTCTGGGGATGTAAGTTTCGCAGCGTTTACTGCGTCGGATATTTCGCTCGCAGTCGGTTTTGATCGTAACTCGGCCCGAGCCATGCGCTTTACCTTCAAACAGCCTGCGGCGGTTCAGCAGGCGCAAATCGATACGCTACGTGTTGCCTTGTCCAGGCACTCCCCGCAATTAAAAGCGCAACTTCAGGCCACTGCGCCGGCACAGGGCGATGCGGGTGAACAATTGCAGAGCCTGCATCGTCTATTCGAAACAATACCGGCACCTGCCACCCGGCCCGAAGAACACCATGCACTCAAGGATCAGTTGCAAAAACTGCTTCACCAGCAAGAACTGGTCGTGCAGGGCAAACGCGAACTGAGTTCAGTGGAAAGTACAGTGTCCTATGTAGGATTGAACGGTGGCTCCAGTCACGAGTGGCTGGACGATGCTGCGCCTGCGAACAAGGCGGCCATTCTCAAACTGTTGACTGAGCAACCAGAACTGGCGCGGGCCCTCAAGGATCTGGAGAGCAGCAAAGGTACTTCGGTGACCATCGGCCTGGAGGTCAAGCCGGATGTGCTACGCACGATCGAAAGCAAGGTCGGGGATGGCCGCAACCCTGACTACGATGTGCAGCAGGCACTGAAAAACACGGACAACCTGCGGGTCAAAACCATGAGTGTGGGTTACACGGCAAGCCGCACCCACAGCATGACTTTACCTACGCCTATCTTGTCCTTCAGCAGCAGTGCAGCCTTGAGTCATACCCACAAACTGCTCAACGCCGAGCTTGAATATGGGCGGGACCCGAATGCACCCGTACGCATGAAGCTCAAGGATGCTGCCTCCACGCCGCAGAACACAGAGCTGCACCCGGAGTTGCAGGATCAAAAGGTCCGCGATAGCCGCAGACCCCAGGTGTAACGAAATACCCGGCCTGCGGCTTTTTCAGGCAGGCCGGGCCAACAACTGGCGGGTGTCGACCACCTGCTGGATAAACCCGGTGACCCACTCGCAAAACCCGTGCCCGGTTAAAAACTCGACCGGGCACTGGGTGCACAAACGCAGGCCATCAGCTTCATCCAGTGCCAACCAGCAACCCTGCAGCTTGTCGGGCTGGAAGTTGAGTTTGAGCAACTTTTCGTAGTGCTCTTGGGCCGGGATATCTGGAGTGATTGCGCAATGCAGTACGGCGCTGCTGCTCTGGGGCAACAGTTCAATCACGCACACTTCTTGATTCTGACTGTTGAACAGCGCGCATACGCCGTTCTCCAGTTGCAGTTCGATGTTCAGGTGCTGGCTCAGTGCTGCGAGCAGTTGCGGGTGTTGGCTCATTGAGGGCTCTCGACTGGAAGTTTAGGGATACAGGCTATTGCTCAAGGGGAACAATTTGGTGGTCAGGCTGCATGGCATCAGGGCCGGTTTCTACGCGCATCGCTGGGGGCCACCAGACCACCAGCGCGCTGGCGCTGGACGCCGGGCGACTGCAGGAGTCACCCCGGCAATGGGTGGTGCAACCCTGGAGCAGCAGCACGCCTGCGGCCATGACAATCGCGATCAAACGGCTCATGGGGCGGTATTCCGAGGGGGGGTGAGCAAGGACGGGCGCGGCATAACTGCTGGCTGGCTCGGGTCGTGCGCTCGGGTAGCAATTAACACTTCCGCCCGCTCGCCGGGGGCAAGCCAGGGTTGTGGCCAGACACTGACCGCCAGGGTGTTGGCATTGCTGCATTCGCTTTCATCCAGGCGCACAGGGTTCTGGCTGCGGTTTTGCAAAACCAGCACGGCCACGTTGTACTGCGCGCTTTCGTACCATTGGTGGCGGTCGGGATCAGCCTGCAGAAAGGTGGGTGTTGTGCACCGCACGCCTGCGTTGACGGGCATCGGCTTGGCCGTGAACTGTTCTGGTACACGGCCAGACACCAAGTGGGCGAGGGTTTGCGTGATATCGTCGCGTTTGACCACCGGTGGATGCTGTGCCTCACGCCGTACCAAAGTGCTTGATGCGGCCTCCAGCACGGCCTGATCCGCCTGCGGCAGGTAGCGGGAAGGGTGGGTTTGATCGCCAATCAGTCGCGGGGTCAGGATAAATAGCCGCTCACGACGGTTTTTGGTGTACTGCGAGGAAGTAAACAGCAGCTTGCCCAGCCAGGGAATACGCCCCAGCAAGGGGACCTGATTGCGGCTGTCGACCTCCTCTGCAACATGAAAGCCGCCAATGACCAGGGATTGCTGCTCGCTGATAACCGCTTGGGTACTGACCTTGCCTTTGCGCACATCCGGGGTTGAATCGGGGTTTGTGTTGCTGGCGAAGGTGCCGTCTTCAATATCGATGATCAAATGAATCTGATTCGCCCCGTTGGCGGTGATCACCCGGGGTACGACTTGAAAACTGGTGCCTGTGGTGACCGGCGTGATGTTTGCCACTTCTTTGCCGACGGCCTTGATGTACTGCGTGCGATTGAAATCGATCACGGCTGGCTGGTTCTCCAGCGTCATGATCGACGGATTGGACACCACAGTGGCCAGGCCGCGTTCTTCGAGGGCTTTCACATCCGCCACAAAGCGATCAAACCGGGCGATGGTTATGGTTGATGGGGTATTGCCCGCAAGCCCTCCTGCACCTGCCTGGAATCGACTGTTTTGAAACCCCCAGTTCACCCCCAGCGCCTTGAGTTGAGTGCGATTGATATCCAGAATCACGGCGTCTATTTCCACCAGCTTGCGTGGCACATCCAGTTCGCCAATCAGGGCTTGGTACAGTGCCCGACGCTCGCTGGCATCGTAGATCAGCACGCTGTTGTTGCGCACATCGGCCTGCACCCGAATACTGCTCCCGCCAGAGGGCGCCAACACCGGTTTTGGCACAGGGGCCGCAGGCCCACCCGAAAGCGATGCGGCGAGGCTCGTTAGCGGCGAGGCGCTGGCGCCAGGTTCAATACCGGGCATGGCCGATGATTGAGACGAGAGCAGGCCACGCAACAGGCTGGCAATACCAGGCACGGTCAGCTTTTCACCCCGATAGTCGATCTGGCGATCTGCGGCATTGGCGAACTGCAGCGCAAAGCTCAACACATTCTGTTTGTTGGCAGGCTCCGAGCGTTTGCGGCTGAATTGTCTGATTTGTTCAATGTAGCGTGGGGGGCCTGAAACCAGCACTACCCCGATCTCGGGCAACTCACCCCAACCGAATCGCTCATCCAGCAAGCCGATTTGGCTCAGCGCTGTTTTCAAGTCGGCGATGGTGTTGTCCGCCACTTCCAGGCGTGCTGAACCTTGTTGGTCCAGCGCGCTGATATAGAGCGTGTTGTTATAGACAAACCACTGGAAGCGATGCTCAAGAGCCAACCGCTCGAGCAAGCCCGACAGCGTTTCGGCGCGCAGCCTGCCGTTGACGACACCTGAGAGCGAGCCATCAATCTGCAGTTGCAGACCTGCGGCATGCGCGAAGTCCCTCAGGAAATCGCGCAACGACTGATTGCTTGCCTCATGGGCATAGGGTGTTTTTTTCCACTCATCGGGGACGGCGGCAGTGGCATGCGGTATCAAAATAAAAAGATACGGCAACAACAGCATCTGGCTGAGGCCTTTAATCCGGCTCATCACTGCACGGCATCGATAATGCTTTTGGTCAGGCTGTGCTTGAACCGGGTTTGCTCGGTGAGTGCAAGCGTTGCACTGGCCATTTTTCGTGAAGCCTCATAGAAGCGGATTGAATCTTCCAGGCCGTATTGATCGCTCATGGCGATTTCATCGAGGTTTTTCTGGGCCTGGGCAAAGCGGGTGTCGATTCGGCGCTGGATACTTTCGAACGAAGCCATACATCCTCCATCAGGTCATGTGTATGACTCTGTGGCAGGTACTGCGTGCCTGGTTCCTTCACAGGCTTGTGAACGCAGCAATGCACTGGCGCCAGCCCAGTCGATGCGCAGATCCTCGCATGCGGTCACCAGCACCAGCGCCTGGGTGTCGAGGTGATCGTCGGTTTGCAGCTGCCAGGGGCTGTCCGGCTGGCTGCCGAGCCACTGGCGAACGTGCTCAAGGGCCTGCGGGTGGCAGCGCAGGGTTGCGCTCAGGGGTGGGCATTGCGTGCGCAGCAATTGCTCCAGCAAGGCGGTGATACGACCTTGTTGCGGCACGTCATCGAGCAGTTGTTGCAAGGCCTGATTAACCACCTCCGATGCACTCGATTCGATGCCTTGGCACAGGGCACTGTGTTGCTGTTGCCAGCGCTCAAGTTGCGCATTGGCCTGTAGCCAGAACTCATCATGGGCCTTTTTCAACAGGGCTTCGGATGCGGCTTGAGCATGACTCAAGATCTCGTCCGCCCGGGCGTGTGCCTGTGCCAGCACTTGCCTGGCCAGACCGCAGTCGATGAGATCTTCGCGGGTAATCAACGTCTGGGGCAGCCCCGGCAGGTCGGGCCGCAGTTCAAGTGAGCGTCGCGACAGCATGGTTTTGAGCCTCGGTGCGGGTTGCGTCTGAATTGAAAGTGCGCGCGTACCAGAGCACGGCCTGCCAAAGTTGCTCAAGTTTTCCCGCAGGTATGGCCAGCACCGGTGTTTGCTCCAGCACAATGATTCTTGCCGGGGCAAAACGCAGGCGCAGCCGTTGCCATACCGCAGGCTCCACCCATGCCCTGAGCAATTGCAGGGCATCGTCGGTTGGCCCGAGCCAGCCCTGAGTGTGCAAGGCTTTGGCCAGGCGTTGGCACCAGAGGTTCTGGGTTGTATTCAGTTGAGCTGGCGGCAAGGGACGGCAAGTCATGTCGAGCAGTTGCAGCATATGATCGTGTTGCGCCGATTGCGCGAGAGCCAGGTAAATCAAGCTGCCAGAGGGGGCGCCGGGCAGGCAGGGCTCGATGGCGAAGGCCTTGCTCACGGCTGAGTGCCGGTTGCGTGCAAGGGCAGGGGTCACATCATATCCACTGTGCCACTCCGGGTGCGCGTGATACCAGGCGCAGGCCCACCACTGCACCCACTGGTCAGTTTCGCTCATGCACAGCCTTGCCAGGGTGAGGGGCTTTATGGCGCAGTTTTAACCACGCGACAGGGGTGATGATCGCAATAAGGAACACCAGGACCGCGCTTGCAAAGGTTTTTTTCCAGAAACCGAGGTTTTGCTCCGGCACCAGAAACGGGCCGAAGTAAAGCAGTTGCTGCTTGTCTTGAAACGCTTCGGCCGGGACAAATACCGTGGTTATTTTGTGCGGGTTATCCAAGGCTGTGGCCATGCCCGGAAGGCTGCTGGCGACCATGCGCCGTACCCGGGACTGAATGCTGTCGGGGTCGAGCCTGGCATCGTGTTTGATAAAAACCGAGGCGGATGCAGGCTGGACAGCTTCGCCCGGAGCCACCCGTTCTGGAAGCACCACATGCACACGGGCCACGATAACGCCGTCAATATTTGACAGCGTGGCTTCCAGTTCTTGTGACAGTGCATGGATATAACGGGCGCGTTCCTCCAGAGGGGTAGAAATAACGCCTTCTTTGCGAAAGATCTCACCCAATGTCGAGCGCGCAGCTCTGGGGAGTCCGGCCGCCGCCAGTGTCTTGATAGCCCGGCTGATATCTTGCGCGTTGACGCGCACCGAGACACCGCTCTTGGTTGCAACCTTTTGGGCGTTAACCTGCTTGTCTGCGAGTTCGGCGATAACTTCATTGGCCTCCTGTTCGGATAGCCGACTGTGAAGTTCCACGCTTTCACCGCAACCGCTCACACACACAACGAGCAGCAGCAACAGGCTTTTGATAAGGCGCGACGCCATGGGCATACCTAAGACAGGTTGGTGAGCTTTTCGATTGCCTGGGTTGTTTTACTGATCATTTTGGCGCTGAGCACTGTTTCTAGGTGAAATGCTGACATGGCCCGGGTTGATTTTAGTGAGTCGATGGGGTCAGTGCTGGCGCTGACTTTCTGCAGTGCCCGTGCTGCTTTGTTAGAAAGTTCTTGTAATAGCTCTGAGCGCTGGATCAGTGGATTAGCAATCTTATTGTCGGTCATGGCAGGATATAAAGCGTTTACCGAAGTAGTTTTCAACAGGGAGTTGAACCAATTTATATCTGAGGCCTCAGCCGCATGGAGATGCGCATCTGAGGATATGGACGTTGACTGAAGGGCGCCGGAAAGTAGGGAGGGCTTCATAATTATATATAAGCTCAGGTTGGCATGGGGCGTTCGGTTAAGCGCCTATTTATTTAAAAAAAGGCGCTCGCTATAAGGTTAGAAGTTTATTTTTTTGATTTGCTCGCTCATGGCATTCATCATTTTATTGAGTGAGTCCATTCGGTTGTTTGCCTTTGTTGAACGGTGATCATTATCGGCTTTTTCTACATTGTCGTGGTACATTTTCCAAGCCATTTTGTTGTTGTATTCTTTTTGGGCTTCGAGCGGGTCATTGGTGGATCTGCCACCACTGTTAAATAGATTTCCGAGTGATTGGAATATGGAATGTATCATGTTGTATTCCTTTTGTTTTTAATTATCAGTAATTGATTTTGTTATTATTGTTATTGTTGTTATTGCTGATGTTGTTTATAACGTTGTTAATATTGTTGATGCTTATTTTTGATATATTGCCTGCGGCCTGCATATTACCAATATTTCCGAATACGCCAAGAGCATTTTTTATGAGGGGTGATACAAGAGGGGCTAAAAGGGAAAGCATGGGCAACATATTTACACCTCGGTGTTCAAATTTGAAGTGAGTCAGTTATTGACTCGTTGTCTGAGTGTCTATATTTAGTCAGTGGGTTCCAGTCTATAAGAGTCAGGTGATTTCAAGTTGTTTCATTCGGTTGTACAGCGTGCGCTTGGCAATGCCCAGCTCAAGGACAACGGCATCCACATTGTTTAAATGGCGTCGTAAGGCGTCCTGAATAAGCAGTTGCTCAATTTTTTGCAAACGTACCTTCAAGTTATGTTGGCCCACGATCGGTGTTTCCGGGCCGCTTGAGAGAGGCGTTATGCCCAGCACCAGCCGCTTGGCGACAGAGCGTAATTCCCGTACATTACCGGGCCAGTCATGGCAAATAATGTGTTGCAGCAAGGAAGTGCAAGGTACAGGTATAGACGACTTGAAGTGGTGTGCTTCACGCTGAATCAGATTCATGAACAGGGGGATTATTTGCTCGCGCCGCTCTCTTAAAGGCGGCAAATGCAGGCTCACAACATTGAGGCGATAATACAGGTCGCGCCTGAACTTACCTTGTTCCACCATTTTTGCTAGAGAGGATTGAGCCGAGGCGATCACGCGCATGTTCACCGGTATGAATTTTGTCGACCCCAACCGTTCTACACCGCGTGTCTCCAGTACGCGCAGTAACTTGGCCTGCAAGGTCAGCGGCATACTGTCTACTTCATCAAGGTATAACGTGCCCATGTGAGACGCTTCAATAAAACCTGCGCGTGATTGCATAGCCCCGGTATATGCACCTTGGCTGACGCCGAATAATTGGCTTTCCGCCAGGCTTTCGGGAATGGCGGCGCAATTTATTGCAATGTAATCACCCTGGCGCCCGGATAAAAAATGCAGCCTCTCTGCCAGCGTATCCTTGCCCGTACCGGTTTCCCCTTCAAGCAATATATCTATATTCAGCGTGGCAGTGCTTTTGATGGTGGCGTCGAGCTCCGTTTCTTCGAACGCGTAGGTTTGATAAGCTTCGTCGCCAGGTTGGGAAGACAGCATTGAATTTTCTCCCGCCTTATTTATTTTATTGGGGAAGGTAGAACGCCACGGCCTGCCTGGATAAACAGTGCTACAGGGGCACCGGCTCTGAAAGCAGGGTGCTGTCTTGGCTATAAAAGCCTAGTGCCTGGAAGGTTGTATGTCTTGAGTCAAGAGAAGTAGATGCAGTAGGAAATGGTGCTTGCATATGTAGGATCTAGTTCTTTACCCGTAGGGCAAAGGTATTGTTGCTGCTTAACGTTTGGTTTCTTCCGTGTTTTTTGTGCTTTCGCTTTGCGTGGTAAAACCAAAGGTCAACAGAGCACTTTCAACGGTGCTCAAGTGCTGTAAACACAGTTGCCAAGGGGCAGACACCGCGTCGGCCAGCTCAGTGGCTGATACCGGGATCAACACCGGGCGTTCACTGTCAGTGGCGATAGAGGCACACCCTGAGGCGACGTTTGCCAGTCGCTCGTGCAATGAGGCGGGGGCCGGGCCTTGCTCCTTGCGCAAGGCATCGGCAAAGGCTTCCGAGAACAGTAAAGAGCTGGCGTACAAACGCACGGCATGGCGCTCGTAGCGGCTGGCGATACCTTTTACTTCCCGTGACACAAAGCGCCCGCGCAAGGTCCAGCGAGCGGTATTGCGGGCCATGCTGATGCCGTTCTCCAGGGCTATAAGGCTGTCATGGGCGCGGGAGAAAATCTGTACCGCGTTTTGCGCTTTGTCGGCGTCTTTTTCGTCGAGTGCCTGCAGGCTTTTGTCAAAACCCGAGGCGAGTTTTTCCAGCAAGTCTTTTGCCGAGCTATCGATAATGCCAATCGGGTTGGGGGTGAGCAGCACCTGGCTGAAGACCAGCCCCACCCCAGCGCCTACCAGCACATCCAGCATACGCACCACGCCGGCACTTTCAGGGCCGACGGCGAGCATCAGCACAGCCGAAACCCCGGCTTGAATCGGTACCACCGGCCCCAGCCCGTACAAGGCTGCGATGGCGATGGCAGAGAAGGTGGCAAAGCCAATGCGCAGCAAGGGGTAAGCATCCGGCAGCCATAAGGCCGCGTCACCGACGATAATCCCGGTGGCAACGCCCACCATCAAACCAATTGCCTGCTTGCCATGGCTGGGCAGGCCGGGGGCCAGGCACACCACCGCACTGATGGCCGCAAATACCGGGTGGACGTGGCCGAACAAATGCTTGGCCAGCACCCAGGCCAATGCGGCAGCGATGGCTGAAGCCAGTGCATCGCGCCAGGCGGAAGACCAGCGAAAGCTTATCCGGTCGATCAGTGGGGTGGTGAAGCGATTGATAAACACCTTGGCGAGCATTGCAACTCCCGATCAGTCTGGTTGGCCTTGAGACTTACCATAGACCTTTTGCCCGGGGGATGGTTTGCCCGATAAAAACACCCGGCCAAAAAAAACCGCGCCTGGGCGCGGTTTTTTATACGTGTGGTGTATTACACGTTGAAGCGGAAGTGCAGGACGTCACCGTCTTTAACGATGTAATCCTTGCCTTCCAGACGCCATTTACCGGCCTCTTTCGCACCAGCTTCACCGTTGAACTTGATGAAATCGTCGTAGGCGATAACTTCAGCGCGGATAAAGCCTTTTTCGAAGTCGGTGTGGATAACGCCAGCGGCCTGAGGAGCGGTAGCGCCCACTTTCACGGTCCAGGCACGAACTTCCTGAACGCCTGCAGTGAAGTAGGTTTGCAGGTTGAGCATTTCGTAACCGGCACGGATTACGCGGTTCAGACCTGGCTCTTCAAGGCCCAGGGCCTCCAGGAACATGTCCTTTTCTTCGCCGTCGTCGAGCTCGGCAATTTCAGCTTCGATCTTGTTGCAGACCGGAACCACGATTGCGCCTTCTTCTTCGGCAATGGCCAAGACCACGTCGAGCAACGGGTTGTTCTCAAAACCGTCTTCAGCCACGTTGGCGATGTACATCACTGGCTTGGTGGTCAGCAGGTGGAAGCCCTTGATGATTTGTTTCTCATCGGCATCCATGTTCTTGATCAGGCTGCGTGCCGGCTTGCCCAGGGTGAAGTGGGCGATCAGCTGTTCCAGCAGGGCTTTTTGAGCCACGGCATCCTTGTCGCCGCCTTTGGCGTTGCGCGCCACTTTCTGCAGTTGCTTTTCGCAGCTGTCGAGGTCGGCAAAGATCAGCTCAAGGTCGATGATCTCGATGTCGCGTTTCGGGTCAACGCTGTTGGAAACGTGAATCACGTTTTCATCTTCAAAGCAGCGGACCACGTGAGCGATAGCATCGGTCTCACGGATGTTGGCCAGGAACTTGTTGCCCAGGCCTTCGCCTTTCGATGCACCGGCCACCAGGCCTGCGATATCGACGAATTCCATGGTGGTTGGCAGGATGCGCTGCGGTTTGACGATGGTAGCCAGCGCGTCCAGACGTGGGTCGGGCATCGGCACGATGCCGGTGTTCGGCTCGATCGTGCAGAAGGGGAAGTTCTCGGCCGCAATACCGGATTTGGTCAGGGCGTTGAACAGGGTGGACTTACCGACGTTAGGCAAGCCGACGATGCCGCAATTGAATCCCATGGTGTATCCCCTCGGTAAAAGAGTCAGGCCTTCTGGCTGTGCAGGTTTTTCATCGCACGGTTCCATTCCCCGGCGAGGATATCCGGCAGCACGCCGAGGGCAAAATCGATGCTGGCGTCCAGTTTTTCCTGTTCGGCGCGAGGCGCACGACCCAGGACAAAGTTGGACACCATGCTGGCGACGCCCGGGTGGCCAATGCCAAGCCGCAGACGATAGAAATTATTGTTGTTTCCCAGTTGCGCGATGATGTCGCGCAGTCCGTTATGACCTCCGTGGCCGCCGCCCAGCTTGAGCTTGGCAACGCCGGGTGGGAGGTCGAGTTCGTCGTGGGCCACCAGTATGGATTCGGGCGCAATCCGGTAGAAACCGGCAAGCGCCGCAACGGCCTGGCCGCTTCGGTTCATATAGGTAGTGGGAATCAACAGACGAACATCCTGACCCTGGTGGCTGAATCGCCCGGTCAGGCCAAAATATTTGCGATCAGCAACAAGATTTACCCCGTTCGCCGACGCGAGACGCTCAACAAAAAGGGCCCCTGCGTTATGCCGGGTCTGTTCGTATTCGGTGCCTGGATTTCCCAGGCCAACGATCAGTTTTATGGCGGTCACGACAAGGGCCCTTCTATGGAGTGTGGATAACATCGCCGCTAACGGTTAGCGGCGAAAACGGACAAAAAAGCGGGTTTACGTGAGTAAACTTCGCGA
This sequence comes from Pseudomonas sp. B414, assembly GCF_055408445.1. NCBI lineage: Bacteria > Pseudomonadati > Pseudomonadota > Gammaproteobacteria > Pseudomonadales > Pseudomonadaceae > Pseudomonas > Pseudomonas sp. B414. The sequence continues at coordinate 46,764 of NZ_JBUZTQ010000015.1, forward strand.
TCTTGTCCGCTTTACTCGCTGCGTGTTAGCTCGCGATGTTTCTCAAGACTCCAACTACAGAGTAATGAATTACTCTGCTGCTTCTGGTGCAACACGTGGAGCGTGAACGTTGGCTACTGCCAGGTCGTTACCGTGTGCCAGAGCTACGAACTCAACGCCTTTAGGAGCGGTGATGTCCGACAGGTGAATGATCGAGCCGACTTCGGCGTTAGCCAGGTCAACTTCGATGAATTCAGGCAGGTCTTTTGGCAGGCAGGAAACTTCGATTTCCGCAACAACGTGCGAGATCTCGCCGCCTTTCTTGATCGGAGCAGCTTCACCAACGAAGTGAACTGGAACGATCGCAGTCAGCTTTTGACCAGCAACAACGCGAACGAAGTCAGCATGCATCACGTGGCCTTTAGCCGGGTGACGTTGCAGAGCTTTGATGATCACGTTTTGCTTAACGCCGCCAACGGTCAGTTCGATAACGTGGCTGTAAGCAGCTTCGTTTTCGAGCAGTTTGGCAACTTCTTTAGCCAGCATGCTGATGGATTCAGGGGCTTTGTCGCCACCGTAAACTACAGCTGGAACCAGGCTTGCGAGACGACGCAGGCGGCGGCTCGCACCTTTCCCCAGGTCGGAACGCACTTCAGCATTCAGAGTAAAATCGTTCATGTTGTATCTCCAAAATAACCACATCCGCCCTGACGATTGCGACCAGCGCCATGGACGGTATGGGCAAAAAAGCCCCGCCCCAACGGATTGCTGGGGCGGGGCGCTTTTCGTCAGCAGAAGTCCAGAAAGGGCAGGGCCCTTAGCGGAACATCGCGCTGATCGATTCTTCGTTGCTGATGCGGCGAACCGCTTCAGCCACAACCGGTGCGATATCCAGTTGACGGATACGCGAACAGGCTTGAGCGGCTGCGGACAGCGGAATGGTGTTAGTCACCACCAGCTCGTCCAGCATGGAATTTTCGATATTCTCGATTGCCCGACCCGACAGCACAGGGTGTGTGCAGTAGGCGAACACTTTGGAAGCACCATGCTCTTTCAAGGCTTTAGCCGCATGGCACAGAGTGCCGGCGGTATCGACCATGTCATCAACCAGAATACAGGTACGCCCTTCGACATCACCGATGATATGCATCACTTCCGAGTGATTGGCTTTCTCACGGCGTTTGTCGATGATACCCAGATCGACGCCCAAGGACTTGGCAACAGCACGTGCACGCACGACGCCGCCGATATCCGGGGACACAATCATAAGGTTCTCAAAGCGCTGATCTTCGATGTCATCCACCAAAACTGGGGAGCCGTAGATGTTATCTACAGGAATATCGAAGAAACCCTGGATTTGGTCAGCATGCAAATCAACCGTGAGAACACGATCGATGCCGACTACGGTAAGCATGTCAGCAACAACTTTTGCGCTGATAGCCACACGTGCGGAACGCGGACGGCGATCCTGACGGGCATAACCAAAGTAAGGAATAACAGCAGTAATACGAGTCGCTGAGGAGCGGCGGAAGGCATCAGCCATCACGACGAGTTCCATCAGGTTATCGTTGGTCGGAGCACAAGTCGGCTGAATGATGAAAACGTCTTTACCGCGGACATTTTCATTAATCTCAGCGGTAATTTCGCCGTCAGAAAATTTTCCGACAGAGATGTCACCGAGTGGGATATGCAGCTGACGTACGACACGCCGAGCCAGATCGGGGTTAGCGTTCCCCGTAAAGACCATCATCTTGGACACGCGCAGTACCTGAAGGCTGAGGGTAACCTGGATGAGTATAAGAAATGGCAGGGGCGGCTGGATTCGAACCAACGCATGGCAGGATCAAAACCTGCTGCCTTACCGCTTGGCGACGCCCCTGTATCTGTTGCTACGAGTACCGTGTACCCGTTTCCTTTTACAAATTCTGTAGCGTGCGATGCAACATCGAAACGTTGCTTCCTTTCGCTACAAACCCTGTAAGGGTCTCTGTAAGAAGGTGCAGCACTTTATCAGCATCTGCTTCGTTTGGGAAGGCCCCAAATATACAACTTCCAGTTCCAGTTAATTTTGCTTCGGTATATTTACCTAACAAATTCAAAGCGTTACGTACTTCTGGATAACGCTCCTTCACTACTGCTTCGCAGTCGTTTCGGCTGTTTCCCTTGGGAACGGGGCGCACTTTAATGGGCAAAGAGTCACGTGTCAACAACGGATCTGAAAATATTTCTGCAGTACTTACAGATACTTGCGGGACAAGCACGAGATACCAGGGTTCTTCCGGCTCTGCGGGCGTAAGAATTTCCCCGACACCCTCAGCAAATGCGGCGTGGCCGCGTACGAAAACCGGGACGTCGGCCCCCAGAGTCAGGCCCAGTGCTGCCAGCCGGTCTTCATCCCAGGCCAGTTGCCAAAGATGGTTGAGCGCGAGCAGGGTGGTCGCAGCATTTGAACTGCCGCCACCGATGCCGCCGCCCATGGGCAGGATTTTTTTGATCCGGATGTCGATCCCCAGGGTGCAACCGGATTGCGCCTGGAGTTTTTTTGCCGCCTTCACGATCAGATTGTCGTCGTGAGTAACCCCGGGAAATTCGGTGTGCAGGCAAATAACGCCATCTTCACGCACGGCAAAGGTCATTTCATCGCCGTAGTCGAGAAATTGAAACAGCGTTTGCAGTTCGTGATAGCCATCTTCGCGTCGACCGAGGATGTGCAGCATCAGGTTCAGTTTTGCCGGGGAGGGCAATACCAGGGGGTTTTTATCTAAATGGCCTTGCATTTCATTGACCCAACAAGCGAGGTTGCCAATCTTTAACCACTAGCGTGACGTCCAGATCCGGGCCGTGCAGTTTGACCCGCTCTGGCAGCCAGAAGCCGTTTTGCTCTGTGTAGCTTAAGTACTCGATTTTCCAGCCGTCCTGTTCCAGGTTGGCCAGGCGGCTATCGCCATTGAGTGTCACGCGGCTTTTGCTGCCGGGTGCAGGCAAGCCGCGTACCCACCAGACCAGATGCGACACGGGCAGGCTCCAGCCCAATTGTTCCCCGAGCAATTCTTCAGGCGTTGGTGCTTCATAGCGGCCCTGGTTGGCGACTTCCAGCAGCACACTGCCCGGGCGTCCGGTCAGACGCGCGGCACCTCGGCCCAGCGGACCGGACAGGCGGATATCGTAATAATCCTGACGTTGCAGCCAGAACAGCGTGGCGCTGCCGGAGTCTTTCGGGGCGCGAATGCCGACTTTGCCGTTGATTTGCCAGCCGTCGAGTTGGGTCAGCTGCTTTTTGTGCGCCGACCACAAGGCCGGGCTGCCGTGGCCTTCAACGGACTCGCGGGCGCCAAAGCCCGCGCAACCGGCGAGCAGGGCGATCAGGCTAAAAACAACAAGATGGCGCATTGGACGAAAAAACATGAGTTAAAGAGTCTCTGATCCGGTCAGGCGCAAAATGGTTTTGCGCAGAATAGGGCTGTCAGGATTTTCTTTAAGAAAAGTGCCCCAGATTTTTTTCGCTTCACGCTGCTTACCGTTTGCCCACAGGACTTCACCCAGGTGAGCGGCTACTTCCTGATCCGGGAAGCGTTCCAGCGCCTGGCGCAGCAAGCGTTCGGCCTCATCGAGATTGCCCAAGCGGAAATTCACCCAGCCCAGGCTATCGAGTACTGCCGGGTCATCGGGGCTCAGGTCGTAGGCTTGCTGGATCAGCGTTTTTGCTTCGGCATAACGGGTTGTCCGGTCCGAAAGCGTATAACCCAGTGCGTTCAATGCCATGGCATTGTCAGGCTCGCGCTTGATGATGGCGCGTAAATCGCGCTCCATCTGCTCCAGATCGTTGCGTTTTTCGGCCAGCATGGCCCGTGAGTACAGCAGGTTCATATCGTCGGGGTATTGCTTGAGTGCTTGTTGCAGAGTGCTCCAGGCACGCTCGGTCTGATTGTTCGCGGCCAGGGTTTCTGCTTCTATCAAGTACAACTGAATGGCGTAGTCAGGTTGTTCGCCACGGGCTGCTGCCAGTTTTTTTGACGCCTCGGCACCTCGGCCGTGACTGACCAGAATGTCCGCCTGGCGCAGTTGGGCAGGCAGATACTCATTGCCGGGGCCTACCAGTGCGTACTCGATCAGTGCGCCCTCGGGATCATTGCGCTCTTCGGCGATCCGGCCCAGGTTCAGATGCGCCGAGTCGACATGGCTGTCGCGTTCGAGCAACTCTTGCAGATAGCCTTCGGCCTCGTCCCAGGACTTGCCCTCCAGGCAAACCAGTGCCAGCGAGAATCGCAGTTCATCGTCTTCGGGGTATTGCTCCACCAGGCTGGCAAACTGAACTTTTGCCTCGGCCATGCGGTTCTGCTCGACCAGAGTGCGCGCATAGGTCAGGCCCAGACGCTTGTCGTCGGGGTACTGGCGGATGCTTCTTTTCAGCAGTGGCAACGCTTCATCGCCACGGTTGAGGCTTTGCAGCAAGCGCGCGCGCAACAGGATCGGGGCGACCTCACCGTTTTGCGGCGGGTTCTTTTCCAGCAGTTTCAGCGCGCCTTCGGCATCGCCGTCCTGTTGCATCAACAAGGCCTTGCCGAAAATCAGCTGGCCGTTGTCCGGGTGTTTGGCCAGCAGGCTGTCAAAACTCTTTTGCAGGCCCGCACGGGTTTCTGCATCGGTTTCTACGGCCGACAGGGCCAGGAAATCGAAGTGAGTATCACCCTTGGCCTGCAGAACTTTCTCCATGTACACCAGGGATTCGTCATAACGGCCATTACGCGCCAATTGAATGGCAGCAGCACGTTGCGCCTCAATATCGTCCGGGGCATTTCTGACCCAGATCAGCGAAGTATCCAGTGCGGCCTGGTCGGCGCCCAGGTACTCGGCGATACGAAAGGCCCGCTCGGAGATGCCGGGGTCTTGCGTATTGATCGCCTGCGTCACGTAGTTATCGAGTGCGATATCCAGGCGATTACGCTGACCGGCCAATTCGGCGCTCAGCAGGCTGTACAGCGTTTCTTCGCTGAACGAGCTGTAGACCGTGGGTTTTTCCGGGACGGAGGTGACGTCTTCGGCCGCGGATGAATCATCCGGGGACGTGGGGGCCAGGACCTGGCAGCCACTGAGAAGGACGAGGGCGAGGAGCAACGCGGAGGATCTATTCATATAAGAGATGGGCGACTTACCTGCGGTCTGGGCATCATGACACATGCGATGGTGCAAACCATAACAGGTGCGACTATCGATATCCGGGGGCTGATGATGTGTTCAACAGACGTTAACTATAGAGACAATAGTCAGCAATGGTTGTTCTCAATCTGGCGAAGTAGGACAATTGTCGGCTTCTCGTCATCATCAGCGATATTGAATGGCCTTCCTTGCACTCGGTATTAACCACAAGACTGCTTCAGTAGACGTCCGCGAGCGCGTGGCTTTTACTCCAGAGCAGTTGGTTGAGGCCTTGCAGCAGCTCTGCCGCCTAACCGACAGTCGCGAAGCTGCGATCCTCTCCACCTGCAATCGCAGTGAGCTTTATATAGAGCAGGACCACCTCAGCGCCGACACCGTGCTGAAGTGGCTGGCTGACTATCACAATCTGAGCCTCGATGAGTTGCGTGCGTGCGCCTATATCCATGAGGACGATGCTGCCGTTCGTCACATGATGCGCGTGGCGTCGGGGCTGGACTCACTGGTGCTGGGCGAGCCGCAAATCCTCGGCCAAATGAAGTCGGCCTACGCCGTGGCGCGTGAGGCGGGTACTGTCGGGCCGTTGTTGGGGCGCTTGTTTCAAGCCACCTTCAATTCGGCCAAGCAAGTGCGCACCGACACCGCCATCGGTGAAAACCCGGTTTCGGTCGCTTTTGCCGCCGTTAGCCTGGCCAAGCAGATCTTCAGTGACCTGCAACGCAGTCAGGCCTTGCTGATCGGTGCAGGCGAGACCATTACCCTGGTCGCCCGTCACCTGCATGACCTGGGAGTCAAGCGTATCGTGGTGGCCAACCGCACCCTTGAGCGCGCCAGCACCCTGGCTGAGCAGTTTGGCGCCCACGCGGTATTGCTGTCGGATATTCCTCAAGAGTTGGTACACAGCGATATCGTGATCAGCTCCACGGCCAGCCAGTTGCCGATTCTGGGCAAAGGCGCGGTCGAAAGCGCCCTGAAGCTGCGCAAGCACAAGCCGATCTTTATGGTCGATATTGCTGTTCCCCGCGATATCGAGCCTGAAGTCGGCGAGTTGGACGACGTTTACCTCTATACCGTCGATGACTTGCATGAAGTGGTTGCTGAGAATCTCAAGAGTCGTCAGGGCGCGGCCCAGGCGGCAGAAGAGCTGGTCAGCATCGGCGCTGACGATTTTATGGTGCGCTTGCGTGAACTGGCGGCTGTGGATGTGCTTAAAGCCTACCGCCAGCAAAGTGAGCGTCTGCGCGACGAGGAACTGCAAAAGGCTCAGCGCATGCTCGCCAACGGCAGCAACCCTGAAGAGGTGCTGGTACAACTGGCGCGCGGCCTGACCAATAAATTGCTGCACGCCCCCAGCGTCCAGTTGAAAAAGCTTTCTGCCGAAGGCCGCCTCGATGCGCTGGCCATGGCCCAAGAACTTTTTGCCCTCGGTGAGGGCTCATCGCATAGCTCTGCGGATAAAAAATAGTAATGAAAGCGTCACTGCTTAATAAGCTGGACATCCTCCAGGACCGTTTTGAAGAACTGACCGCGTTGCTTGGCGATGGCGAAGTCATTTCTGATCAGACCAAATTCCGCGCCTATTCCAAGGAATACGCCGAAGTTGAACCCATTGTTGCGGCTTATGCACAGTGGCTCAAAGTGCAGGCCGACCTTGAAGGCGCCCAGGCGTTGCTCAAGGACAGTGACCCGGACATGCGTGAAATGGCGGTCGAAGAAGTTCGTGAAGCCAAAGAGCGGCTGATCGAGCTGGAAAAAGACCTGCAGCGCATGCTGTTGCCCAAGGACCCTAACGACGGGCGCAACGTGTTCCTCGAAATTCGCGCCGGTACCGGTGGCGACGAGGCGGCGATTTTTGCCGGTGACCTGTTTCGCATGTACTCGCGTTACGCCGAGCGTCGTGGCTGGCGGGTGGAAATCCTGTCGGAGAACATCGGTGAGCATGGCGGCTATAAAGAAGTCATTGCCCGTGTCGAAGGCGAGAATGTGTACGGCAAGCTGAAGTTCGAGTCCGGTGTGCACCGCGTGCAGCGTGTACCCGCCACCGAGTCCCAAGGCCGTATCCATACTTCAGCCTGTACCGTGGCCGTGTTGCCCGAGCCGGACGAGCAGGAAGCCATCGAGATCAACCCGGCCGATTTGCGCGTTGATACTTACCGCTCTTCGGGTGCGGGTGGTCAGCACGTCAACAAGACCGACTCGGCGATTCGAATTACTCACTTGCCTTCAGGTATTGTGGTGGAGTGCCAGGAAGAGCGTTCCCAGCATAAAAACCGGGCGCGGGCGATGTCCTGGCTGTCGGCCAAATTGAATGACCAGCAAACCAGCGCCGCGGCCAATGCCATTGCCAGCGAGCGCAAGTCGCTGGTGGGCTCGGGGGATCGCTCCGAGCGCATCCGCACTTATAATTTCGCGCAGGGGCGAGTGACCGACCATCGCGTCAACCTGACCCTGTATTCCCTGGATGACGTACTGGCTGGCGGCGTTGATGCCGTTATCGAGCCTCTATTGGCGGAATTTCAGGCTGATCAACTGACAGCCCTGGGTGAATAAATGACTATTATTGCCAGCTTGTTGCGTGCTGCCGAACTGCCTGATTCGCCAACGGCCCGTCTCGATGCGGAACTTTTGTTGGCCGCTGCCCTGGGCAAATCGCGCAGTTATCTGCACACATGGCCCGAGAAAATTGTCAGCAGCGAAGCGGCGTTGACCTTCGCCGAGTACTTGCTGCGTCGCCGTGCTGGTGAGCCGGTGGCCTATATTCTGGGCCAACAGGGCTTCTGGAACCTTGATCTGGAAGTGGCACCGCATACTCTGATCCCGCGCCCGGACACCGAGTTGCTGGTGGAAACCGCGCTGGACCTGCTGCCTGCAACCCCGGCCAAGGTGCTGGATCTGGGCACTGGCAGCGGTGCAATTGCCCTGGCCCTGGCCAGTGAGCGTGGCGCCTGGCATGTTACCGCAGTCGATCGCGTACTTGAGGCCGTGGCCCTCGCCGAACGCAATCGCCAGCGTTTGCAGTTGGAAAACGTCAATGTGTTTACCAGTCACTGGTTCAGTGCCCTGGCCGACCAGCGCTTTGACCTGATTATCAGCAACCCGCCTTATATAGCGGCCGGTGACATTCACCTGGCTGAAGGCGATGTGCGCTTCGAGCCTGAAAGCGCTCTGGTCGCCGGAGCCGACGGCCTGGACGATATCCGCGAGATCATCAGCGCCTCTGCGCAGCACCTGAATGCGGGGGGCTGGTTGATGCTTGAGCATGGTTACGACCAGGCCGCCGCTGTTCGCCAGCTGTTGCTGGACGCAGGTTTTGCTCAGGTTGAAAGCCGCAAGGATCTGGGCGGCCACGAGCGCATCACTTTGGGTCGCCTGCCGTGCTGACCGATGAGGAGCTGTTGCGCTATAGCCGACAGATCCTGTTGCAACAGGTGGATATCGACGGCCAGTTGAAGCTGAAAAACAGCCGGGCGTTGATTGTCGGCCTGGGTGGGCTTGGCTCGCCCGTTGCGCTGTACCTGGCAGCCGCCGGTGTCGGCGAGCTGCACCTGGCCGATTTCGACAGTGTTGACCTGACCAATTTGCAGCGTCAGATCATTCATGACACTGCCAATATCGGCGAGAGCAAGGTCGATTCGGCATTGCGTCGGCTGCGCCTGATCAATCCGCAGATCAAACTGATTGCCCATCGCTCGGCGCTGGATGCCGATTCGCTGGCCGACGCCGTTGCTGCTGTGGATCTGGTGCTCGATTGCTGCGACAACTTTGCCACCCGTGAGGCGGTGAACCGGGCCTGTGTTGCGGCGCGCAAGCCTTTGGTCAGCGGCGCGGCGATTCGCCTTGAGGGGCAGTTGTCGGTATTTGATTCGCGCCAGAGCACCAGCCCTTGCTACCACTGCCTGTACGGGCACGGCAGCGAAGCGGAACTGACCTGCAGCGAAGCGGGAGTGATTGGCCCCTTGGTGGGGGTGATCGGCAGTTTGCAAGCCCTTGAAGCACTCAAGCTATTGGCGGGTTTTGGTGAGCCGCTAGTGGGCCGACTGTTGCTGGTCGATGCCTTGAGCACGCGTTTTCGCGAATTGCGGGTCAAGCGCGACCCTGCCTGCAGCGTGTGCGGGACTGGCCATGAGTGAGGCGCCAATTGGCGTTTTCGACTCCGGTGTCGGCGGCTTGTCGGTTCTCAAGGAGATACACGCTCTATTGCCAAACGAGTCGCTGCTTTACGTGGCTGACTGCGGGCATATCCCCTATGGCGAAAAAAGCCCCGAGTTTATTCGTCAGCGCTGCGCGGTGATGGCTGATTTTTTCCAGCAGCAAGGCGCCAAGGCGCTGGTGCTGGCCTGTAACACCGCGACAGTGGCAGCGGTCGCGGATTTGCGTCAGCGTTACCCGAGCTGGCCCATGGTCGGTATGGAACCTGCGGTCAAACCGGCGGCAGCGGCCACCCGCAGCGGTGTGGTGGGGGTGCTGGCTACCACTGGCACGTTACAAAGCGCCAAATTTGCCGCCTTGCTCGATCGCTTTGCCAGTGATGTGCGGGTGATTACCCAACCTTGCCCGGGCCTGGTGGAACTGATCGAAACGGGCGACCTGCACAGCGAAACCTTGCGCACCTTGTTGCGCGGCTATGTTGAACCGTTGCTGGCAGCAGGTTGCGATACCATTATTCTGGGCTGCACCCATTACCCCTTCCTCAAGCCTCTGTTGAGTCAGATGCTCCCCTCTTCGATCACCCTGATCGATACCGGCGCCGCCGTGGCCCGCCAGCTCAAGCGCTTGTTGGCTGAGCAAGAGCTGCTGGCAGTTGGCCCGCCTGCTGAAACCCGGTTCTGGACCAGTGCTTCACCTGAACACTTGGGAAATATCCTACCTATGTTGTGGAATAAATCTGGTGTTGTGCGAAGCTTCGGTCTGTAAAAAAACCTGATCTATGGGTCATTACGCCTGCCTGGTGAAGCGCATAACTACCGACATGGGCATATGAAAATAGGATTTTCTTATGAAGCGACTGTTTTTTTTGGCTGCGCTTGCAGCCACAGCACTGGGGCAAAGTTTGACGGCACAGGCTGCCGGGCTTGAATTTGGGGTAGGACACACCAGCGAATCAACCAAGACCTATCGTCTGGGCTTGAAGTCCGATTGGGATAAAAGCTGGCTGCAAAGTGATGTGGGGCGTCTTACTGGTTATTGGGATGGGGCTTACACCTACTGGGAAGGTGACAAGTCATCCGCGAGTAACAGCCTGTCGTTCTCGCCCGTGCTGGTGTACGAATTTGCCGGTGAAAGGGTTAAACCCTATGTTGAGGCCGGGATCGGGGTGGCGTTGTTTTCCCATACCGAAGTCGAAGGCAACAAGCTGGGCACGGCGTTCCAGTTTGAAGACCGAATTGGCTTTGGCCTGCGCTTTGCGGGTGGGCATGAGGTCGGGGTCCGTGCAACTCACTACTCCAATGCCGGGATTTCCAGCACCAATGACGGCGTAGAAAGCTATGCGCTGCATTACACGATGCCGCTGTAGCCTGCCAGACCGCGCCGCCTGCATCGCAGGCAAGCCAGCTCCCACAGGTTTTGCGCTGCTCACAAAATTCGGACCTTGTCGGGCTCATTATGTGGGAGCGAGCCTGCTCGCGATAGCATCGCCTCGGTTTGCCAGCCAGACCACACAGCTCCTGGAAAAATGGCTGTCTAGCGATACGCCGTTGCAATGCCCTGGCGTTCATTGAGGCATTCGACTTCGCCCATTTCGAACTCGCGGCAAATCAGCGGGCGTTTCTCGTAGATGGTGCACATCATGGTGTTGCGGTCCAAGGCCGCACACCAGCCATCATCCAGGCGCAGCATCACTTCGCCACCCCAGTCATCGTTGTCGATAAAGCGCTCGGGCACGCCGGTGTCGGTGATCAGCATCACTTCCAGCTGGCAGCAGCACGCCGCGCACGTCGAACAGGTGACGGCGGGTTCGGTAATTTCGGTCAGGGGGATGTTGGTCATAGGCGCGCAGTGTAAGGCAGTGCCGCCATCAGGTGTGAATGTGCTGATGAACGCAGTTACCGATATTTGCCTGCAATCCATTGCAACAAGGGAAACAATGCCGCCCACAACAGTCCCAACCCTGGCAAAGTCGGCCACAGCCCCTGGGGGAATTGCACCGCCCCCAGACGTTGCCCCGCGTAATACGACAGCGATCCACCGATGGCACCCAGTAAGGCAGCCCGCCACCAGGGTTTGGCGGTCCAGGCCAGGCAATGATTCAAGGTGATGGCCAGCAGTGCCCACAGCAGCACCAGCCAGAACGGAATCAAGATGCCGGGTTGCTTGAAGGCGAACACCCCGGCATTGAGCAGCAGGCTGTCCACCGCGCTGCCCAGCACGCACACGACGACCACCAGTCGTACCTCAGCCAGCGAGCGACTTATCCACAGCAAGTGAGCCAGCAGGGCGCCGCCCGCCAGCAGTAACCACAGACTGTTGCCGCCCAGCACACAGGCAAACCAGCCGAGCTGGAACAGCCCGGCGTTGGCCAGATTCTTAAGCATTGAAGCGGCCGAGCAATGGCTCGGGCATGGCCTGCGGTTTGGCCAGCAACAGTTGTGCGGTGCCGATGCTGCGCTCCAGAAAGCCACCTTCGCAGTAGCACAGGTAAAACTCCCACAGACGCAGAAAGTATTCGTCGTAGCCCAGTTCCGTCAGACGACCGTGGGCGCGGCGAAAGTTCTCATGCCACAGGCGCAGGGTCTTGGCGTAATGCAGGCCGAAGTCTTCCATATGCATTAGATTCATGTCGGTGTCCTTGCCGACGATTTCGAGCATCTTTTGCACACTGGGTAATGCGCCACCGGGGAAAATATAGCGCTGGATAAAGTCCACGCTGCTTTTCGCTTGTTCGTAACGCTGCTCGCGAATGGTGATGGCTTGCAGCAGCATCAGGCCGCGGGGCTTGAGCAGGTGGGAGCATTGCTTGAAATAGCTCGACAGAAAGTGATGCCCCACCGCTTCGATCATCTCGATCGACACCAGCTTGTCGTATTGCCCGGTCAGATCGCGGTAGTCCTCCAGCAGCAAAGTCACCTGGTCTTGTAAGCCCAGAGCCTCGACACGGGCCTGGGTGTAGTCGAATTGTTCTTTGGACAGCGTTGTAGTGGTGACCTTGCAGCCGTAATGCTGGGCTGCGAACAACGCCATACTGCCCCAGCCGGTGCCGATTTCGAGCAAATGGTCTTCAGGCTTGAGGTCGAGTTTCTGACAGATGCGTTCCAGCTTGTTGAGCTGCGCTTGCTCCAGAGTGTCGTCAGCCGTTAAAAACTGTGCGGCTGAATACATCATGGTCGGGTCGAGAAACTGCTCGAACATCTCATTGCCCAGGTCGTAGTGGGCGGCAATATTCTTTTGCGAGCCTTTGCGGGTATTGCGATTGACCCAGTGCAAGCCGCGGATCAGCGGACGGCCGAGGCGGGCAAGGCCACCTTCCATGGCATCGAGCACCTGCATATTGCTGACCAGCACCCGTACCACCTTGGTCAGGTCGGGCGAGCTCCAATAGCCATGAATAAAGGCCTCGCCGGCACCGATCGAGCCGTTGCTGGCGATCATGCCCCAGACACTGGTGTCGTGAATCTGTACTTCGCCCACCAGTCCGGCGCCACAATCACCAAACATCAGGCGTTCACCGTTTTCGATGACGACCAGATGGCCGTTTTTCAGTTGGCCAAGTTGGCGCATGACCCCACGCCGCAGCAGCGCACTGGTTAGATTGTGAGTGGTTGAGCGTGAGTTTTTGCTCACCAGGCTATGGCTCTTCATGGCGTTGATCCTTGGGTTGCAGGGCGGCAATGCGAAAGGCGCCGTCGGCGGCCTGATGGGAAAAAATCGGTGTACGTTTGAGAAACAGGCGCATGGCTTGCCAGTAAATGGCCAGGCAGGTTTTCGCGGTCATCCACGGAAACTGCCGCAAGTAGCGATGCAGGCCCGTGCGGTCCAGCGGTGTGCGTTGCAGGTTGAGGGTGGCGTCGAACAGTTTCAGCTCGCCTTGCCAGTCCGCCATATGCACCCCGAGCCGGGGGCCGGGCGGGCTGAAGCTCATGCGGTATTCCAGATCCCGCGGCAGAAAGGGGGAGACATGAAAGGCCTTGGCTACGCTGGCATGTTGAAAACCGTCGCCCTGGGCCGGAATCACGTAGTGGTACCGTTCGCGCCAGGGCGTATTGGTGACTTCGCACAAGATGGCAGCCAATTTCCCGTCAGCCTCGTAACAGTAAAAGAAGCTCACCGGGTTAAAGGACAGGCCCCAACTGCGGGCTTGTGTCAGCAAGCAGATCGGGCCTTGCGGCATATGGCCTAAAGCAATGCCTGCTTGCTGGCGTACCGCATCGATCAGGCGCATGCCGGTTGCGGTGTACGTTTTCAGGTAATCGGTTTCGCGAAAGGAGAAGGGTGCAAAGCGGCTTTTGCCAGCCAGGGGTGAAAGCCCGAGTACAGCGTCCTGTTCGTCCAGGTCCAGATACAGCAAACCGATCTGGTAGCGGAACGCATGGGTGGTCGGCGCAAAGCGTCGATGGGCGATTGAGCCGCTGTACAGGGCGCTGTTCATAGCTGCTGGCCAAAGGCCTGGGCCACGCGCAATGCGCTGACCACGCCATCTTCATGAAAGCCGTTGGCCCAATAAGCACCGCAAAAGTAGCTGTGCTGTGCGCCCACCAGTTCTTGCCAGCGCGCTTGTGCGGCGATGGCGTCAAGGCTGTATTGCGGGTGGGCATAGCTGTAACTGGCCAGCACTTTGAGCGGGTCAATCGCAGCGGTTTGATTGAGGCTGACGCAGAAGGTGGTCTCGCTCTCAATCCCTTGCAGGATATTCATATCGTAGGTCACGGCAGCGCGTTTTTGCCCTGCACCGCCGAGGCGGTAATTCCAGCTGGCCCAGGCCAGTTTTCGATCTGGCAACAAACGGGTATCGGTATGCAGTACCACGTCGTTGTCGGCATAGGGCATCGCGCCCAAAATTTGCTGCTCGGCAGTCGAGGGCTTGGCCAGCAGTTTGAGGGCCTGGTCGCTGTGGCAGGCAAAGATCACCTTATCGAAGGCTTCAGTACCACCAACGCTATGCACCAGAACGCCTTCTTCATTGCGCGCGACTTGGATCACCGGGCAGTTGAGGCGGATTTTGTCAGCAAACCCTGCGCTCAACGGTTTTATATAACTGCTGGAACCGCCCTCAATCACACGCCATTGCGGGCGATTGCTGACGCTGAGCAAACCGTGATTCTTGAAGAACCGCACAAAAAATTGCACAGGGAAGGCCAGCATGTCGGCCAGGGACATGGACCAGATGGCGGCCCCCATCGGCACGATGTAGTGCTCGATAAAACGTGAGCCATAGCCCCGCTGCTGCAGGTAGTCGCCCAGCTGGGTGTCGCTGGCAATGCGTTGCTCGTCCAGGTCGCGGATGGCTTCGCGGTTAAAGCGCAAGATATCGCGCAGCATGCCCCAGAAGCCGGGCGATAACAGGTTGCTGCGCTGGGCAAACAGGCTGTTGAGGGTGTTGCCGTTGTATTCGAGATTGCTGTCAGTGTCGTGCACTGAAAAGCTCATTTGCGTAGCTTTGGAGCTAACCCCCAACTGCTCCATCAGCTTGATGAAATTGGGGTAAGTCCAGTCGTTGAACACGATAAAACCGGTGTCCACGGCATAGGACTGGCCTTTGACGCTGACATTGACGGTATGGGTATGGCCACCGACCCAGTCGCTGGCTTCAAACACGCTGATATCGTGTTCCTTGTGCAGCAAGTAGCCGCAGGTCAGCCCTGAAATACCGCTGCCGATGATTGCGATCTTCATGATGGTTTACCGTCAGAGGTACGAGCCAGGCGTTTGCCGAGTGCGACTTGCAGGCGTTTTGGCAGATTCGCCAAGAGTCGCAACGTGGCGATAAACAGGGTGGGGAAGGCAATTTCCAGCGGGCGTTTTTCCAGGCGCTGGCAAATATGCCGTGCCGCCTTTTGCGCGGGCCAGCGCATGGGCATCGGGAAGTCGTTGTGCTCGGTAAGCGGCGTGTCGACAAACCCGGGGCTGACCAGGGTGACGTCTATATGTTCCTGGGCCAGATCGATCCGCAGCGATTCGAGCAAGTAGCGCAGGCCGGCCTTTGACGCGCCATAGGCTTCGGCCCGTGGCAGCGCCCAGTAGGTGACCGAACTGACGACACCCACCAGATGCGGGCGTGAACCTGCACGCAGCAGAGGGAGAGCACTTTCCAGGCAATAGCTGCTGGCCAGCAGGTTGGTGCGCACCACGCGTTCGATCAGGGCTGCGTCGAACTGGCGAACATCCACGTATTCACAGGTGCCGGCGTTGAGGATTACGGTGTCCAGCGCGCCCCAGGCTTGCGCGATGCGTTTACCGATTTCGCGTACCTGCAGGCTATCGGTCAGGTCGCCGGGCACCAGCAGTACCTGTCCGGGGTAACGGTCGGACAAGGCCTTTAGCGGCTCCAGTGTGCGGGCGGTCAGCGCTAGCCGGGCGCCGCTGTCGAGCAGCACCTCGGCCATCTGCGCGCCAATCCCGCTGCTGGCGCCCGTGAGCCAGATCCGCCGTGGGTCAACCATGGCTCACCTCGAGCATCTGCCGTGAGGGCAGGTTCTTGAACGCACTCAGGGCACGGTCGCGGCTTTGGCTCAAGTTGACAATGGGGGCCGGGTAGTTGGCTACGCCAAACAGGCCGCCAATTGAAGCCGGGTTGTGTACCTGTTTTTTATTCAGGTCTGCCAGTTCAGGTAGCCAGTGCTTGATAAATTTACCTTCGGGGTCGAAGCGCTCTGATTGGGTCAGCGGGTTGAAAATGCGGAAATACGGCACCGAGTCGGTGCCGGTGGATGAACTCCACTGCCAGCCGCCGTTATTGGCGGCCAGATCACCGTCGATCAGGTGCTGCATAAAAAAACGCTCGCCTTCGCGCCAGTCGATCAGCAGGTTTTTAGTCAGGAACATCGCCACTACCATGCGCAGGCGGTTGTGCATCCAGCCGGTTTCCAGCAGTTGGCGAATGGCCGCATCAATAATCGGAAAACCCGTGCGCCCCTGTTTCCAGGCGGCCAGTTCATCCGGGGCATTACGCCAGGGCAGAAATTCGGTTTCCGGGCGAAAGGCGCGATGGCGCGAGACTCGTGGGTAACCCACCAGAATATGTTTGTAAAACTCGCGCCACAGCAACTCCGTGATCCAGGTGAATACGCCAGGGCTGCCGCTTTCAAATTCGCCATTGTTGCTTTGCAGTGCGGCGTGCAGGCATTGGCGCGGTGAGATCACCCCCGCTGCGAGATAGGCCGACAGCTGGCTGGTGCCGGGTTTGGCGGGCAGGTCGCGTTCATCCTGGTAGTAGTGGATCTGCTCATCGGCGAAGTTCGCCATGCGCTGGCGGGCTTCTGCCTCACCGGCTGGCCAAAGCGCCTGCAGCGATTGGCCGGGCGTTGCAAAACCGGCAACGGATTGAGGAATGCTGTCGCGTTCTATTTTCAGCGATGCTTGTGCGTTGGGGCTGGCGACAAGTTGTGGCAAGGCCATATGCAGACGGTTGTAGCAGATTCTGCGGAACTGGCTGAACACCTGAAAATACGAACCGGACTGGGTCAGGATGCTACCCGGCTGGAACAGCAACTGGTCCAGATAGTCATGAAACTCGATGCCCTGGGCTTCAAGGGTTTGCGCCACGGCCGTGTCACGACGGGTTTCATTGATGCCGTATTCCTGATTGGCGTGTACGGCTTCAATACCGTGCTGTTGGCACAGCTCAAGAAGCACTGCAGGTGCTTGCTCCCAGGTGGGTGCAGTACGAATCAGCAGCGGGATATTGAGCTGTTGCAGGCTGTCACTCAGGGTGCGCAGGTTGCGCAGCCAGAAGTCGACTTTGCACGGCGCATCGTCATGGGCCAGCCATTGCTCGGGGCTGATCAGGTACACGGCCAGGGTCGGGCCGCGCTTGGCCGCGACACTCAGAGCGGTGTTGTCAATGTGGCGCAGGTCGCTGCGCAGCCAGATCAGTTGCATGTCAATTCCTTGCTATAAAAGGCCGAGTTGGCTGAGGCGTTGATGGGCCTCAAGCGGGTCGTGGGCCAGGCACAATCCTGCGATCTCGGTTGTAGTTACGGACAACAGATCGAAGTGGATGCATACCGTTGGTCCGGCAATCAGGATCGGGCAATGGATACCGCTCAACAGTTTTGGCAACTGCTGGGTGTTGAGGGTTTTGCTTGAAAAGAGCACTACGGCGCTAGCGCTGAGACGTTCGGCGGCCAATGCCAGTTCCCCGCTGGGCACTGGTGTGTCGAACACCTCGACCGGGCAGTGACTGCTGCTGACCAGCAAGGCGGTGAGCCACAGCTGCGGCTCGAAAGGCAGATCCGACTGATTGATCAGTAATACCGGTGCGCCCTTGAGCGTGCGGTTGTTGTGATAAATTCGCGCGCCCAATTTGCTGCGCAGCCAGGAGTGGAAAAACACGCGCTCCAGTTGCGCGCCGAATTGCCCTTGCCAGCGCTGCTCCAGATCGTTCAGCAAGGGCAGCAGCAGTTGCTCGCAGAGCGGGCGGGCGGGGTAGAGCGACATGGCCTGATTGAAGCAGTCATCCAGGCGGCGCTCGGCCAGCTCGCTGATGGACTCGATCATGGTTTGCCGCCACGCCAGCCAGTCATTGTCAGGTGTTTCGGTTTGAGTGGCAGGGGTGTCGAGCAGCGGCTTGATCTGGCTGACCGACACCCCGCGGTTAAGCCACAGCAGAATGTGCTGGATACGCTGGATATGTTCGGTTGAGAACAGGCGATGGCCCTTGGCCGTGCGGTGCGGCACGATCAGGCCATAGCGGCGCTCCCAGGCGCGCAAGGTCACGGCATTAACGCCAGTGATACGTGACACTTCGCGGATGGGCAACCAGCCTTCAGCCAAGGCCTGGCTGTAGTCGGTGTCAGGGGTGTTGGACATGATCAGGTCATCATCCATGGTCAGATCGCATTGCGCAGGCTGAGGTTTTCCGGGTGCGGCTGCAGGTAAACCTGGCGCGAGATGTAAGGGTCAGGGTGTAGGCGAAAGTGGTGTTTGAGCAGGGTCAGCGGTACCACTAGTGGCACGATGCCGTGCAGGTACTGGCCAATCAGTTGCTGCACTTCCTGCTTGTCTTCAGGGCTGATGGATTGCTTGAGGTAGCCACTGATGTGTTGCAGCACATTGGTATGGGTGCGGCGGGTGGCGCATTTTTTCAGCGCTTTCATCAATTCGCTGAAGTACTGCGGTGCGATGCTGCGCGGGTCTTGCTTGCCAAGGCTGCCGAGCAAATGGCCGAGGGTTTTGTACTGCACCGGATGATGGGCCATCAGCTGGTATTTGTAGCGGGCGTGAAACTCGGTCAGTGAGCGGCGAGTGATGCCCTGTTTGAGCAGGTCTTGCCAGGCACTGTAGGCATAGACCCGGGTCATGAAATTTTCGCGCAGCACCGGGTCATTCAAACGACCGTCTTCTTCCACGGGCAGGTCAGGGTGGGCGTCACAGAATGCCCGGGCATAAATACCGCGCCCGCTCAATTCGGCCGGGCGCCCGCCGTCCTGATACACCTTGACCCGCTCCAGGCCGCAAGACGGCGACTTCTGCATAAAGATGTAGCCGCAGATATCGGTATGCGCCGCGGCCATTTCCACGGCGTAATTGTGCAAGGGTGTGGTTACGTTCAAGGTGCTGTCGACGCTGCCAACAGCTTGGGGTTGGGTCGGGTTGCCTATCAGGCGTATTGGCTGGCGAGGAATGCCAAGGCCGATGGCGACCTCGGGGCACAGCGGCACAAAGTCAAAGTGTTCACTCAAGGCCTGGCTGCACAGCCGCGACTCTTTATGCCCACCGTTGAACCGCACTTCGGCTCCCAGCAAGCAGGCGCTGATGGCGATTTTCGGTTTGTGCCGGGTAGAGACGGTGCTGGCCATATGACGAACCTCCAAGAATTACTTGTACATCTTTTTGTTGATGTACAACTTAGAGTCATCATAGGCCTTGCCTTGTACAAGTCAAATTTCTTGTACAAGTATTCGCGCAAGGAGATGTTAATTCTCGTAGCAGCTGCCGCAGGAACGAGGCTGCTGCTACGTTATGCAATTCAATCAAGGTGCTCGATCAATCGGCGCGCCGCTTCCTGCCCGCTTAACCATGCCCCTTCCACGCGGCCCGACAGGCACCAGTCGCCACAGGCATACAGGCCCAGGTCGGAATCTGCCAATGCACCCCATTCATGGGCTGCGGCAGGCCGGGCGTAGAGCCAGCGATGGGCCAGGCTGAAAATCGGTGCTGGGGTAGGGAAGTGCATCAACTCGGCAAATGCTCCGTGCAAGTGCTCGATAACCGATTCTTTTGGCCGGTCGAGGTTCTGTTTGCTCCAGGCGCTGGTCGCGTGCAACACCCAAGTGTCAGGCTGGCTGTCGCGTCCGGGCTTGCTGCGGTTGCGGGCCAGCCAGTCCAGCGGGCTGCCTTGCACAAAGCAACCTTCCATGGCCGTATCGAGTGGTGACTCAAAGGCCAGGGCTACGGCCCAGGCAGGCTCCATTTTTACCCCCGCAGCCGTGCTTGCCAGTTTCGGTGCGCTGGACAGCAGGGAGGTGGCCTGGGGCGCCGGTGTGGCGATGATGACGTGGCTGAACGGGCCGTGCTCTTCACCTTCAGCATCCAGCAGGTGCCAGTGCTTTTCACCGCGAATCAGGTCGGTGATCTGGCAGGAAAAGCTGATCGGCAACTGCCCCAGCAGGCCACGGGTGATGGCGCTCATGCGCGGCGTGCCAACCCAGCGGGTCTGTTCGTCAGGGGAGGGCGTCAGTAGGCCATTTTTGTAGTGGTACAGATGCGGTTCCCACTCGACAGCCCAGCCTTGGGCTTGCCAATTCTGGACTTCATCGACAAAGCGCCGGTCACGTGCGGTGAAATACTGAGCCCCCAGGTCCAGTACCCCGACTTCGCTGCGCTTGCTCGACATGCGCCCGCCGCTGCCACGGCTTTTATCGAAAAGTTGAATGGCATGCCCCGCCTTGTGCA
Source organism: Pseudomonas sp. B414 (assembly GCF_055408445.1). Taxonomy (NCBI): domain Bacteria; kingdom Pseudomonadati; phylum Pseudomonadota; class Gammaproteobacteria; order Pseudomonadales; family Pseudomonadaceae; genus Pseudomonas; species Pseudomonas sp. B414. The sequence goes on from NZ_JBUZTQ010000015.1 coordinate 66,945, forward strand.
GGGAGTTTGCAGCAGCCAGCCCGGCTATGCCGGCACCGATAATTGCGATAGGTACAGTCATTATGGCCCCCGATCTCTGTTTGCACAGACTACGCCGTCGGCAATACCTGTACAATTCTGTTTTTTAGTATAGGTTTTAGTGCTTCTTCCAGATCCATGTGGCCTATTCTTAAATCAGGTCGAAGATCGATAAAAGGTCTTTATATAAAAATAGACCAGTGCTCCCGATAAAACTCCTTGCGAGGATCAACTCATGCACATATTGCTGACCGGCGGTACAGGCTTGATAGGGCGTCAGCTCTGTCGTCACTGGCTGGCGCAAGGTCATCGCCTCAGTGTATGGAGCCGACGCCCTGAACAGGTGGCCCGTTTATGCGGTGCCCAGGTCAAGGGCATTGCCCTGCTGGAAGAGCTTGGGCAGGAACCCATTGATGCGGTGATCAATCTGGCCGGTGCGCCGATTGCCGATCGACCCTGGACGCGCAAGCGCAAGACCTTGTTGTGGAGCAGCCGCATCACCCTCACCGAAACCCTCGTGGCCTGGCTGGAAAGCCGTGAGCAACGGCCTTCGGTGCTGATCTCCGGTTCGGCCGTGGGTTGGTATGGCGACGGCGGTGAGCGCGAGCTGACTGAAGACTCGCCACCTGTGAGCGAAGATTTCGCGAGCCACCTGTGCATCGCCTGGGAAGAGACTGCGCAACGTGCCCAGGTCTTGGGTATCCGCGTGGTGCTGGTGCGCACCGGGCTGGTGCTGGCAGCCGGGGGCGGCTTTTTGTCACGCCTGTTGTTGCCCTTCAAGCTGGCATTGGGCGGGCCGATAGGCAATGGTCGGCAATGGATGCCATGGATTCATATCCAGGACCAAATCGCCCTGATTGATTTTCTTGTGCATGAGAATGCCGCCAGCGGTCCTTATAATGCCTGCGCGCCGCATCCGGTGCGCAATGTCGAGTTTGCCCGGACTCTGGGCCAGGTGTTGCACCGTCCGGCGTTTATGCCCATGCCCGCATTTGTATTGCGCGTGCTGCTGGGCGAGATGTCCGGTTTGTTGTTGGGTGGCCAGCGGGCGATACCTGCGAGGTTGCTGGCAGCCGGTTTTACTTTTCAGTTCACCGATTTGCGCGCGGCGCTCGATGATGTAGCCCGCCCGCCCCTGAAATAGGATGTTGCATGACCGACCACGCGCTGTTGCTGGTTAACCTGGGTTCGCCGGCGTCTACTTCGGTAGCCGATGTACGCAGCTACTTGAACCAGTTTTTGATGGACCCGTACGTGATCGACTTGCCGTGGCCGGTACGCCGTTTGCTGGTATCGCTGATCCTGATCAAGCGCCCGGAGCAGTCGGCCCATGCCTATGCTTCGATCTGGTGGGAGGAAGGCTCGCCATTGGTAGAGCTCAGCCGCCGCTTGCAGAAGGTAATGACCAGCGAGTGGACCCAGGGTCCGGTTGAGCTGGCCATGCGCTACGGTGAGCCATCGATTGAAACCGTGCTGACCCGTCTGGCTGCCCAGGGCATCAAAAAGGTCACCCTGGCGCCGCTTTACCCACAGTTTGCCGACAGCACCGTGACCACGGTGATTGAAGAAGCCAAACGGGTGGTAAAGGCAAAAAAACTACCTGTGCAGTTCTCCATCTTGCAGCCGTTCTACGATCAGCCTGAGTATCTGGATGCTCTGGTGGCGAGCGCCCGGCCGCATCTGGAGCAGGATTATGATCACCTGCTGCTGAGCTTTCACGGCTTGCCCGAGCGGCATTTGCACAAGCTCGACCCGACCGGTAACCACTGCTTCAAGAATGACGACTGTTGCCAGAATGCATCGCCCGCCGTATTGGCGACCTGCTATCGGGCGCAGTGCTTGCGTACTGCTCAGGCATTTGCCGAACGTATGGGTTTGCCTGAGGGCAAGTGGTCGGTGGCGTTCCAGTCCCGTCTGGGCCGGGCCAAGTGGATCGAACCCTACACCGAGGCGCGTCTGGATGCATTGGCCAAGCAGGGGGTGAAGAAGATTCTGGTGATGTGCCCGGCATTTGTGGCCGATTGCATCGAAACCCTGGAAGAGATCGGTGATCGCGGGCGCGAGCAGTTTATCGAGGCGGGGGGCGAGGAGTTGCTGCTGGTGCCTTGTCTGAATGACAACCCGCAGTGGGCAAAGGCGTTGAATACATTGTGTGAAAGGGCGCCGCTGGCGCTGTAGCGGTATAGCCGCAACCCCTGTGGGAGCGGGCTTGCTCGCGAGGCAGTCAACTCGGTCTATCTGTCAGATAGAGGTGACGCTATCGCGAGCAATCCCGCTCCCACAGGACGTAAGGAGGCTGCCGTTTAGATAACCGGCCCACCACCTTTCTTGTGCTTCCAGCTGTCATTGCCCGGCAGGATCAGGTTCAGCGCAATCGCCACAATGGCGCACAGCGCGATGCCTTTCAGACCGAAGTCCTCAGGCCCCATCCCCGTACCGATCAGCACACCGCCAATCCCGAATACCAGGGTTACCGAGACGATCACCAGATTGCGTGCTTCGCTCAGGTCGACCTGGTGGCGGATCAGGGTGTTCATGCCCACCGCCGCAATCGAACCGAACAGCAGGCACAGAATCCCGCCCATTACCGGCACCGGAATGCTCTGCAGCAATGCGCCGAACTTGCCGACAAAGGCCAGACTGATGGCAAAGATCGCCGCCCAGGTCATGATTTTCGGGTTGTAGTTCTTGGTCAGCATTACCGCGCCAGTCACTTCGGCGTAGGTGGTGTTGGGTGGGCCACCGAGCAGGCCAGCGGCGGTGGTGGCGATGCCATCACCAAACAGCGTGCGGTGCAGGCCGGGCTTTTTCAGGTAGTCGCGACCGGTCACGCTGCCCACGGCAATCACGCCGCCGATATGTTCAATGGCCGGGGCAAGTGCCACGGGGACGATAAACAGAATCGCCTGCCAGTTGAACTCGGGTGCGGTGAAGTGCGGCAGGGCGAACCACGGCGCTGCGGCGATCTTGGCGGTATCGACGACGCCGAAGTAGAACGCCATGCCAAAACCTACCAGCACACCGGCAATGATCGGTACCAGACGGAAAATCCCTTTACCGAATACGGCCACGATCAGGGTGGTCAGCAAGGCTGGCATCGAGATCATCATGGCGGTCTGGTAGTGGATCAGCTCGGAGCCATCTTCGGCACGGCCCATGGCCATATGCGCAGCAATGGGTGCCATGGCCAAGCCGATCGAGATAATCACCGGGCCGATCACCACAGGTGGCAGCAGGCGATCAATAAAACCGGTGCCCTTGAGCTTTACCGCGAAACCGAGAAAGGTGTACACGAAACCGGCTGCCATCACGCCGCCCATGGTCGCAGCCAGGCCGAACTGACCCTTGGCGAGAATGATCGGGGTAATGAAAGCGAAACTCGAAGCCAGAAAGACCGGCACCTGACGCCGGGTCACGATCTGGAACAGCAGAGTCCCGAGACCCGCCGTGAACAGCGCAACGTTAGGGTCCAGGCCTGTAATCAAAGGCATCAACACCAACGCGCCAAAGGCCACGAAGAGCATCTGCGCGCCAGAGATGATCTGGCGCCAGAGCGGGTCGTTGAACTCGTCCTGCATGTTAAATGTCCTTTTGCTTGGTGCCGAAGATCTTGTCGCCGGCATCGCCCAAGCCCGGGATGATGTAGCCGTGCTCGTTCAAACGCTCATCAATGGAGGCGGTGTAGATGGTCACGTCCGGGTGAGCGGCTTCAACAGCAGCAATCCCTTCAGGTGCAGCAACCAGCACCATGGCGCGGATTTCCTTGCAACCGGCTTTTTTCAGCAGATCAATGGTGGCAACCATCGAGGAGCCCGTGGCCAGCATCGGGTCGATAATCATCGCCAGACGCTCGTTGATTTCCGGTACCAGTTTTTCCAGGTAGGTGTGCGCCTGCAGGGTCTCTTCGTTGCGGGCAATGCCCACAGCGCTGACTTTGGCGCCCGGGATCAGGCTCAGTACACCTTCGAGCATGCCGATACCGGCGCGCAGGATAGGGACGACGGTAATTTTCTTACCGGCGATTTTTTCAACCTGGACAGTGCCACACCAGCCGTCGATATCGTAGGTTTCGAGGGTCAGGTCACTGGTGGCTTCATAGGTCAGCAAAGCGCCGACTTCCTGAGCGAGCTCGCGGAAATTCTTCGTGCTAATGTCAGCACGACGCATCAGGCCGAGTTTGTGACGGATTAGCGGATGGCGTATCTCACGGATAGGCATAGGGAAAAACTCCGGGGGGCAGGCAAAAAAACCGGCCTAGATTAATCTAATCCGGGGTGATGTCCTACAGACATTACTGCACGTTAGTCCATAAATGCTTGATCTGAGCCATGCGGATGCGTACCTTTGCCCGCTTTTCTTGCACAACCCCCCCTGGAGAGCGTCATGTCTGCTGATCTCGAGCATATCCGTCAAATCATGCGAGAGGCTGACTGCCTGTACACCGAAGCTGAAGTCGAGGCGGCCATTGCCCGCGTTGGCGCGCAAATCACGGCTGAAATGGCCGAGACCAATCCAGTGGTATTTTGTGTGATGAACGGCGGCCTGATTTTTTCCGGCAAGCTGCTCACCCATCTGAAATTTCCGCTTGAAGCGTCATATTTGCACGCTACGCGTTATCGCAATGAAACCACTGGCGGCGACCTGTTCTGGAAAGCCAAGCCGGAAGTGTCGTTTATCGACCGTCACGTTCTGATCATCGATGACATTCTCGATGAAGGTCATACCCTGAGCGCGATCGTCGAGTTCTGCAAACACGCCGGTGCCCGTCAGGTGCACACCGCGGTGTTGATCGACAAGGACCATGACCGCAAGGCGCGTCCGGACCTGAAGGCCAATTACGTCGGTCTGCCGTGCGTTGATCGCTATGTCTTCGGCTATGGTATGGACTACAAAGGCTACTGGCGCAATGCCGCTGGTATTTATGCCGTTAAAGGTATGTAAGAAAGGACGCTGAAGCTTTCCCCTGGAGAGCTTCAACCCGCTATACCTCCACGAGAGCGCTGACATGCTGGCCATATTCCTTCAGACGCTCACGATTACCGCCCCGGTGTTTGCCATGCTGTTTCTGGGCGTGGTGCTCAAGCGTGTGGGCTGGATCAATGACAACTTTATCCATACTGCGTCGGCACTGGTGTTTAACGTCACCATGCCGGCGTTGTTGTTTCTGGGGATTTTGCATGCGGACCTGAGGGCGGCTTTGCAGCCCAAGGTACTGGCCTATTTTGTCGTGGCGACTTTTCTCAGCTTTGCCCTGGCCTGGGGCTGGTCGATCTGGCGCTGCCCCCGTGAGGATCGCGGGATCTACACCCAAGGTGCATTTCGCGGCAATAACGGGGTTATCGGCCTGGCCCTGGCGGCCAGCATGTACGGCGACTACGGGATTTCCCTGGGGGCAGTGCTCGCCGGCCTGGTAATCCTGCTCTACAACACCCTGTCGACCATTGTGCTGGCTGTTTATAGCCCGGTAATCAAGTCCGACCCGTGGAGCATCTGCAAAAGCGTGCTGAAAAACCCGCTGATCATCAGTGTTCTGGCGGCAATACCGTTTGCTCTGTTCAAGATCAGCCTGCCTGGCTGGTTGCAGGCATCGGGTGAGTACCTGGCGGCGATGACCTTGCCGCTGGCGCTGATTTGCATCGGTGGCACGCTGTCGTTGGCGAGTTTGCGTAAAAGTGGTGATTTGGCGCTGAGCGCCAGCCTGGTGAAAATGATCAGCATGCCGCTGCTGGCCACCTTGGGCGCCTGGCTCTGCGGTTTTCGCGGGCCGGAACTGGGGATTTTATTCCTTTACTTCGCCAGCCCGACCGCTGCAGCCAGTTATGTCATGGCGCGGGCAGCCAACGGCAATCATGAGTTGGCGGCAGCGATTATCGTGATCACCACCTTGATGGCAGCAATCACCACCAATATCGGCATCTTTGTGTTGCAGTGGGGCGGCTGGATTTAGTCTTATTGCCTGCGCCAGGCGCGCAGGGTACTGAACAGCAGAAACAGCAGCAGCGCCGGCAACACATAAAGCAGCATCAGGTGTTCAAGTTTACCGGCCAGCGGCATGCCGGTGGTGAAAGACACCACGTGCAGCCCATAGGCCAGGTACAGCCCCAGAAACAGCAGCCCTTCAGCCCGGGTGACACGGTAGCCGGTGTAGAACACCGGCAGGCACAGCGCTGCGACCCCCAGCATCACTGGCAAGTCGAACGCCAGGGCATTGGGCGAGACGGAAAGGGGCGCGGGTGCCACCAGGGCAGTCAGGCCGAGCACTCCCAGCAAGTTGAATACGTTGCTGCCAATCACGTTACCGACGGCAATCTCGCGCTGGCCGCGCAAGGCTGCGATCAGGGAAGTGGCCAGTTCCGGCAGCGAGGTGCTGACCGCAATGATGGTCAGCCCGATGATCCGCTCCGACAACCCCAGTTCGGTGGCAACCGTGACCGCAGCACCAAGCAGCAAATGGCCAGCAAGCCCGAGCAGAGCCAGGGCGCTGAGCATCAGCAGTATGTTATGCAGCCAGGAGGTGCGGGGCAGGTCGTGGTTGCTGTGATGATGGCCGCTGTGGCGCGACTGGCGCAGCAGCAGGGCCAGGTAGATCAGCAGGCCGCCCAGCAGGATGACGCCGTCCAGGCGGTCGAGTTGCTTGTTCAGGGCCAGGGCAAACACCAGGCCGCTGGCCAGGATCATCAGCGGGATATCCAGGCGCACCAATTGGCGGGACACACGCAACGGGATAATCAACGCCGAGAGCCCGAGGGTGACCAGGATGTTGAAGATATTGCTGCCGATCACACTGCCCACGGCAATGTCGGTGGAGTCACTGAGGGCGGCTTGCAGGCTAACGGTCAGCTGCGGTGCGCTGCTGCCCAGTGCCACTACCGTCAGGCCGATCAATAGGGGGCGCACCTTCAGGTTGGCGGCCATGCGCACGGCACAACGCACCAGCAATTCTGCTCCGGCGATCAACAGTACGAGGCCGCAGAGCAGTTGCAGCAGGTTCCACGGTGATAGCGCGCTCAAACCCAAAATGGCGACAACTCCCTCAATTAATCACTCAAGCCCTGCACCCGGACTTTGGCAGTCCCGGTACGCAGCATATCCAGTTGCTGGGCGGCCTTGCGCGAAAGATCGATCAGACGGCCACGGGTATGCGGCCCGCGATCATTGATGCGCACCACGACCGATTTGTCGTTGCTTAAATTGGTGACCAGCACCCGCGTGCCGAAGGGCAGGGCGGGGTGGGCAGCGGTCAGGGCATTCTGGTCGAATGGTTCGCCGCTGGCGGTTCGCTTGCCGTGGTGGCGAGAACCGTAATAGGAGGCAATGCCGGTTTTGTCATAGCCGCGAGGGTCTATGTCATGGCTGGCACAGCCGGCGAGCAAGCTGAGCAGGGCGCAGGCGCCGAGTAGCCGCTTCATGGGGAATCCTTATATTGCTGAGTAAACCCAAATCCTGTGGGAGCGGGCTTGCTCGCGATGCGGGCGGCGCGGTGTGTCTGTAAAAACCGCGTCGATACCATCGCGAGCCAGCCCGCTCCCACAGTTTGAGTTGCTTTAGCCTTCGAGCTTGCTCTTGAGCAGTTCGTTGACCTGTTGCGGGTTGGCCTTGCCTTTGGAGGCTTTCATGGCCTGGCCCACAAAGAAGCCGAACATCTTGCCGCGCTTGGCTTCGTCTGCCGCACGGTACTGCTCGACCTGGTCCGCGTTGGCCGCCAGCATTTCATCCAGCACCCTTTCAATGGCGCCGCTGTCGGTCACTTGCTTGAGGCCGCGCTTTTCAATGACTTCGTCGGCACTGCCTTCGCCATTGGCCATCGCTTCCAGCACCACTTTGGCGATCTTGCCGGAGATGGTGTTGTCTTTGATGCGCTGCAGCATGCCGCCCAATTGCTCGGCGCTGACCGGCGACTGGTCGATGTCCAGGCCCTGCTTGTTGAGCAGGCTGCCCAGCTCAACCATCACCCAGTTGGCCGCCAGCTTGGCGTCGCCGCTGATGCTTACGACTTTCTCGAAGTAGTCCGCTTGCTCGCGGCTCGAAGCCAATACGCTGGCGTCGTAGGCCGACAGGCCGAACTGCGACTGGAAGCGCTCGCGCTTTTGCGGTGGCAGTTCCGGCAGGGTGGCGCGCACTTCTTCGATAAACGAATCTTCGATGACCACCGGCAGCAGGTCAGGATCGGGGAAGTAACGGTAGTCGTTGGCTTCCTCCTTGCTGCGCATGGCGCGGGTTTCGTCCTTGTTCGGGTCGTACAGGCGGGTCTGTTGAATGACCTTGCCGCCGTCTTCGATCAGTTCGATCTGACGCTGCACTTCGCTGTTGATTGCCTTCTCGATAAAACGGAACGAGTTGACGTTCTTGATCTCGCAGCGAGTACCGAACTCGGCCTGGCCTACCGGGCGAATCGAGACGTTGCAGTCGCAACGCAGCGAGCCTTCGGCCATGTTGCCGTCGCAGATGCCCAAGTAGCGCACCAGGGCGTGCATCGCCTTGACGTAGGCCACGGCCTCTTTGGCGCTGCGCATGTCCGGTTCGGAAACGATCTCCAGCAGCGGTGTGCCAGCACGGTTCAGGTCGATACCGGTGGCGCCGCTGAAGTCTTCATGCAGGCTTTTACCAGCGTCTTCTTCAAGGTGCGCACGGGTAATGCCGACACGTTTGACGGTGCCGTCTTCCAGGGTGATGTCCAGGTGGCCCTTGCCGACAATCGGCAGCTCCATCTGGCTGATCTGGTAGCCCTTGGGCAGGTCCGGGTAGAAGTAGTTCTTGCGGGCAAACACGTTGTGCTGACCGATCTCGGCATCAACCGCGACGCCGAACATGACGGCCATGCGCACAGCTTCCTGGTTCAGCACCGGCAGTACGCCGGGCATGCCCAGGTCTACCAGGCTGGCCTGGGTGTTCGGTTCGGCACCAAAGGTGGTGGCGCTACCGGAGAAAATCTTTGATTGGGTGGCGAGCTGGGAGTGAATTTCCAGCCCGATCACAACTTCCCATTGCATATGTTTCTCCTCAGAAGCCGGCAGGTGAGCGCGTGTGCCAGTCAGTGTTGAGCTGATACTGGTGCGCAACGTTGAGCAGGCGACCTTCCTGGAAGTAAGGCGCAAGCAACTGCACGCCCACTGGCAAGCCGTCGACAAAACCGGCTGGCATCGACAGGCCCGGCAGGCCCGCGAGGTTGGCGGTAATGGTGTAGACGTCTTCCAGATAGGCCGAAACCGGGTCGCTGTTTTTAGCGCCGATTTTCCAGGCCGGGTTAGGCGTGGTTGGGCCGAGGATGATGTCGACTTCGTTGAACGCGGTCATGAAGTCGTTTTTGATCAGGCGGCGGATTTTTTGCGCTTGCAGGTAGTAAGCGTCGTAGTAGCCCGCCGACAGTGCGTAGGCACCGACCAGAATCCGGCGCTGTACTTCCGGGCCAAAGCCTTCGGCGCGCGAGCGCTTGTACAGGTCGGTAAGGTCTTTCGGGTTTTCGCAGCGATGGCCAAAGCGCACGCCGTCAAAACGCGACAGGTTGGACGAAGCTTCAGCCGGGGCGATCACGTAGTACGCAGGAATCGCGTGCTGCATGTTCGGCAGGCTGATGGGCTTGATCACGGCGCCGAGTTTTTCCAGCTCCTTGACGCTGTTGTGCACCAGTTCGGCAATGCGCGGGTCGAGTCCTTCGCTGAAGAACTCTTTTGGCACACCGATACGCAGGCCTTGCAGCGAACCATTAAGGCTGGCGCTGAAGTCCGGTACGGGTTCGTCGATGCTGGTGGAGTCTTGCGGGTCGAAACCGGCCATACCTTGCAACAAAATCGCGCAGTCTTCGGCCGTGCGCGCCAAAGGGCCGCCCTGATCGAGGCTGGAGGCATAAGCGATCATGCCCCAGCGCGAAACACGACCGTATGTCGGTTTCAGACCTGTGAGGTTGGTCAGGGCTGCCGGCTGTCGGATAGATCCGCCAGTGTCGGTGCCGGTCGCTGCAGGTAACAGACGGGCGGCAACGGCGGCAGCCGAACCACCCGAAGAACCACCGGGTACGTGCTCAAGATTCCACGGGTTTTTCACTGCGCCGTAGTGGCTCGATTCGTTGGCCGACCCCATGGCGAACTCGTCCATGTTGGTCTTGCCCAGCATGACGGTGCCTGCTGCGGCCAGCTTGGCGACCACGGTGGCGTCGTACGGAGCCTTGAAGTTATCGAGCATCTTCGAAGCGCAGCTGGTGCGTACGCCCTGGGTGCAGAACAGGTCCTTGTGCGCGATCGGGGCGCCCAGCAGGGCACCGCTTTCACCGTTGGCGCGACGTGCGTCAGCGGCCCTGGCCTGCTCTAGCGCAAGGCTTTCGGTGATGGTGATGAAGCTGTTGAGCTGAGGGTCGAGCTGGGCGATACGCGCCAGCAGGGTCTTGGTCAGCTCTTCGGAAGAAAACTTTTTATCGGCGAGTCCGCGGGCGATCTCGGCCAGAGTCAATTGATGCATGCAGGCTCTTTCCCTTTACTCGATGACTTTCGGAACCAGATAGAGGCCGTTTTCGACCGCTGGTGCGATGGACTGATAAGCCTCGCGATGATTGCTTTCAGTCACGACGTCTGCGCGCAGGCGCTGGCTGGCTTCCAGTGGGTGGGCCAGAGGCTCGATACCGGTGGTGTCGACTGCCTGCATCTGATCAATCAGCCCCAAAATGCTGTTAAGGGCTTCGGTGGTGCGTGGAATATCGGCATCATTGAGGCCAAGACGGGCCAAATGAGCGATTTTTTCCACGTCGGAGCGGTCTAGCGCCATGGGATTCTCCAGTGGAAAACAGGACGGATGCGATCCGTGTGTTAGATTGTCGGAACACTACCGCATTTCTACGGTCACATGGCCGCGATTATGGGAGTTGGTGCTCAGAAAAGCGCCCAATTTAACATATTGGCGCCTTGCCCAAAATCCCTGTCGTTGTTAGAGTTTGCCGCACTTTTTTACCCACGCGTTGCCTAGGGTCCCTTTCCCATGTTCAAGAAACTGCGTGGCATGTTTTCCAGCGATCTTTCCATCGACCTGGGCACTGCCAACACCCTTATTTACGTGCGTGAGCGCGGTATTGTCCTGAATGAACCATCGGTTGTGGCCATTCGGACACACGGTAACCAGAAAAGTGTCGTTGCCGTCGGCACCGAGGCCAAGCGCATGCTCGGCCGTACACCGGGCAACATTGCTGCCATTCGTCCGATGAAAGACGGCGTTATTGCCGATTTCAGCGTTTGCGAAAAAATGCTGCAGTACTTCATCAACAAGGTGCATGAAAACAGCTTCCTGCAACCCAGCCCTCGCGTCCTGATTTGCGTACCTTGCAAATCGACTCAGGTAGAGCGTCGCGCCATTCGTGAATCGGCACTCGGTGCCGGTGCCCGTGAAGTGTTCCTGATCGAAGAGCCAATGGCTGCTGCCATCGGTGCCGGCTTGCCGGTAGAAGAAGCACGCGGTTCGATGGTTGTCGATATCGGTGGTGGTACCACCGAAATCGCGCTGATCTCCCTCAACGGTGTGGTTTACGCTGAATCCGTACGGGTTGGCGGCGACCGTTTCGACGAAGCGATCATCACGTATGTGCGCCGCAACTACGGCAGCCTGATCGGTGAATCGACTGCCGAGCGCATCAAGACCGAAATCGGCACAGCTTTCCCGGGCGGTGAAGTACGTGAAGTTGACGTGCGCGGCCGTAACCTGGCAGAAGGCGTACCACGTGCCTTCACCCTGAACTCCAATGAAGTGCTAGAAGCTCTGCAAGAGTCGCTGGCAACCATCGTTCAGGCTGTGAAAAGCGCGCTGGAGCAGTCTCCGCCAGAGCTGGCTTCGGATATCGCTGAGCGTGGCCTGGTGCTGACCGGTGGTGGCGCCTTGCTGCGTGACCTCGACAAGTTGCTGGCCCAGGAAACCGGTTTGCCGGTTATCGTTGCCGAAGACCCGCTGACCTGCGTTGCGCGTGGCGGTGGCCGTGCGCTGGAAATGATGGATAAACACACAATGGACCTGCTCTCCAGCGAATAAGATCGTCTGGTGCAGTCCTTTGGTTATCACCAGAAGGTAGCACTTTGCAGTGCTGCCTTTTGGCGTTTATCTTTTGTCAATCTTCATCCAGGCCGCTTGAAGCCGTATGAATAAATTGAACACTTGCCCCGGAGGAGCGGCTTATTAAACCGCTCTTTTCCAAAGGCCCCTCATTGGGCGTGCGCTTTCTGGTGCTGGTCGTGCTATCGGTCACGCTGATGGTAGTGGACGCTCGCTTCACGTTGCTCAAGCCTGTGCGCAGTCAAATGTCGCTGGTGCTGATGCAGTCCTACTGGATCACCGATTTGCCGCAGCGCTTGTGGCAGGGTGTGGCCAGTCAGTTCGGCAGTCGTACTGAACTGGTAGCCGAGAACGAGAAACTCAAAACCGAAAACCTTCTGCTTCAAGGCCGCATGCAAAAGCTGGCTGCCTTGACCGAGCAGAACGTTCGCCTGCGTGAGTTGCTCAACTCTTCGGCGCTGGTCAACGAAAAGGTTGAAGTGGCCGAGTTGATCGGCATGGACCCAAACCCCTTCACCCATCGCATCATCATCAACAAGGGTGAGCGCGACGGCGTTGTATTGGGGCAGCCGGTGCTCGATGCGCGCGGGCTGATGGGGCAGGTGGTTGAGCTGATGCCTTACACCTCCCGCGTGTTGTTGCTGACAGATACCACCCACAGTATTCCGGTGCAGGTGAACCGTAACGGTTTGCGTGCGATTGCCAGCGGTACGGGTAACCCCGAGCGTCTGGAATTGCGTCATGTGGCGGACACTGCGGATATCAAAGTGGGCGACCTGCTGGTCAGTTCGGGCCTGGGGCAGCGCTTCCCTGCTGGCTATCCGGTGGCTACGGTCAATGAGGTGATCCACGATTCGGGTCAGCCTTTTGCCATTGTGCGCGCAGTGCCGACGGCGGCGTTGAACCGCAGTCGCTACCTGCTGTTGGTGTTCAGCGACAGCCGCACCCCGGAAGAGCGCGCCAATGATGCGGCCAAGGCCCAGGAAGCTGAACAGAACGGTGAAGCGCCGCCAATTGTTCCGGCGACAGTGCCCAAGCCGGTCGTACCTGCTGCGCCTGTTGCACCGGCAGCTGTGGCTCCAGCCCCGGTGGTCAGCGATCCCAAGGCCGTGAAAAAACCTGCAACCCCCGCCGCAGTCAAGCCGCCAGCCGCTGTGCCGGCTACTACCCGGGAGAGGCAATAATGGCGAGTACCCGTTCGAGAAATGGCTGGATCATCTGGCTGACGTTTGCCATCGGCCTGTTGCTCAGCATTTCACCGATGCCGCAGTTCATGGAAATCCTGCGCCCGCTCTGGCTGGCCTTGCTGCTGGCCTTCTGGGCCTTGTACATGCCGGATAAAGTGGGCATGGTCACTGCGTTCTGCCTGGGCCTGGCGGAAGATGTGCTGTACGGCACCTTGCTGGGGCAGAACGCCCTGACCCTGACCCTGATTACCTTCCTGGTCCTGTCACTTCAGCAGCGCCTGCGGGTGTTCCCGATGTGGCAGCAATGCCTGGTGCTGCTGGTGATATTTGGCCTGGCCCAGCTTGCCCAGTTGTGGCTCAGTGCATTGACCGGTAATCGCCAGCCGACCCTGGCTCTGGTATTGCCGGGTGTGGTCAGTGCCTTGTTGTGGCCCTGGATCAGCTACGGCCTTCGCGGGCTGTGCCGACGTTTCAAAATCAATTAACTGGATACGAGCCATTTCCTGGTTTGTGCACCTCGACAGGGAGATGTCTTGATGACTTCGCTTTATCTGGCCTCTGGCTCACCGCGCCGACGCGAGTTACTGACTCAAATCGGCGTGCCGTTTGAAACGGTCAGCGCAGCCATTGACGAAACTCCCCTCCCGAATGAATCCCCTGTGGCCTATGTCGAGCGCCTGGCGCTCGAAAAGGCCCGGGCTGGACGCCAACAACTGCTGACCTCCATGCCGGACGATGGGTTTTGCGTGCTGGGGGCCGACACGGCCGTAGTGCTCGATGCGCACATTCTCGGTAAACCGGTCGACGAGGCCGACGCCTTGGCTATGCTCATGGCGCTGTCGGGTCGAGAGCATGAAGTGTTGACCGCCATCGCAATTATTGACGCCGTGCGTTGCGAAACCCGAGTGGTACGCAGCCAGGTACGCTTTCGAAACATCAGCAAACAAGAAGCCCGCTTGTACTGGGCTAGCGGTGAACCCCAGGATAAAGCCGGTGGTTACGCCATTCAGGGCCTGGCTGCGGTGTTTGTAGCGGGGCTCAATGGCAGTTATTCCGCTGTTGTGGGATTACCCGTGTGCGAAACCGCAGAACTGCTCGGGCATTTCGGCATACCCTGTTGGCAAAACCTTACCGTGCGCTGAATACCGCACCTACGAGACGTGGCACTACTGTGATGACGCCTGAACGAGACCCAGCCATGAGTGAAGAGATCCTGATCAACATCACGCCGATGGAATCGCGCGTGGCGGTGGTAGAGAACGGTGTTCTGCAAGAGGTGCATGTCGAGCGTACCCAGCGCCGGGGCATTGTCGGCAATATCTACAAAGGCAAGATCGTCCGGGTTTTGCCCGGCATGCAGGCGGCCTTTGTCGATATCGGCCTGGACCGTGCGGCGTTTATTCATGCCTCCGAAATTTCCCTGCGTGAAGGCCAGGCTGTTGAAAGCATCAGTACCCTGGTGCACGAAGGCCAGAGCCTGGTGGTGCAGGTCACCAAGGATCCGATTGGTTCCAAAGGTGCGCGCCTGACCACTCAGCTGTCGATTCCTTCGCGTTATCTGGTGTATATGCCGCGTACGGCTCATGTCGGCATTTCGCTGAAGATCGAAGATGAAGCCGAGCGTGAGCGCCTTAAACAGGTGGTCAGTGATTGTGTGGCCCAGGAAGGTATCAAGGAAGCCGGTGGTTTTATCCTGCGCACGGCAGCCGAGGGTGCCGGGGCGGATGAAATCCTGATGGATATCCGCTATCTGCGTCGCTTGTGGGATCAGATTGGGGCTCAGATTCAAACCGTTGGTGCGCCGACAGTGATTTATGAAGACCTGGGCCTGGCGCTGCGTACGCTGCGTGATCTGGTCAGTCCAAAGATCGAGAAAATTCGCATCGATTCGCGGGAAACCTTCCAGAAGACCACTCAGTTTGTTGCCGAGTTGATGCCGGAAATTGCCGATCGCCTTGAGCACTACCCGGGCGAGCGGCCGATTTTTGATTTGTATGGTGTCGAAGACGAAATCCAGAAAGCCCTGGATCGCAAGGTGCCGCTCAAGTCCGGCGGTTATCTGGTGGTCGACCCGGCCGAGGCCATGACCACTATCGACGTCAATACCGGCGCCTTTGTGGGCCATCGCAACCTTGAAGAAACCATCTTCAAGACCAACCTCGAAGCGGCCACCGCCATTGCCCGGCAACTGCGCCTGCGCAACCTGGGCGGCATCATTATCATCGACTTTATCGACATGGAAGATGAAGAGCACCAACGCCAGGTGATCCGCACCCTGGAAAAACAACTGGAGCGTGATCACGCCAAGACCAATATCATCGGTATTACCGAGTTGGGCCTGGTACAGATGACACGCAAGCGTACTCGCGAAAGCCTTGAGCAGGTGCTGTGTGAGCCTTGCGTGTGCTGCCAGGGCCGCGGCAAGCTGAAAACCCCGGAAACCATCTGCTACGAAATTTTCCGTGAAATCCTGCGCGAGGCCCGGGCCTATCAGGCGACAGGCTATCGGGTACTGGCCAACCAGAAAGTGGTTGATCGTTTGCTGGATGAAGAGTCGGGCAACGTTGCGGAGCTGGAAGGATTTATCGGCCGTACGATCCGCTTTCAAGTTGAAACCATGTATTCCCAGGAACAATACGACGTGGTGCTGCTCTGAAGTCTCAGGCGTCGTATGGCGTTAAAAAGGGGCTGAACTCAGCCCCTTCGATCATTATTGAAGGGGCCACCTGACATGGAGCGTCTGACACGCTTTTTTGCCGCGCTGACCCGTTGGGGGTTGGGCGCGTGCGCCCTGGTGTTGGTGCTGACTGCGCTGTACGTCAGCCTGGGCCGCGAACTTGCGCCCCTGGTTGCCGAATACCGCGTAGAAGTCCAGAACAAGGCGCGCGAAGCCTTGGGCATGCCATTGACCATCGGCAGCCTGGAGGGCAGTTGGAGCGGCATGGCGCCGGTGTTGCGGGCCCACGATGTGATGGTCGGCGAGGGCAACAGCGCCCTGCGTCTGGACGAAGTGCAGGTGGTGCCTGATGTATGGGCCAGCCTGATGAGCCGCGATATCCGCATTGCCCGCGTGCAACTCAATGGCTTGCAACTGAGCTTGCGCCAGGACAAGGACGGCCACTGGACTCTCGAAGGCTTGCCGGTACAGGACGACCAGCCGCTGGACCCCGAGCAACTGCTCAATCAATTGCAGCACGTGGCCCAGTTGTCCGTGCTCGATAGCCAGGTGACTCTCGAACCCTACAAGCAAGCGCCGCTGACCCTGACCTATATGGGCCTGACCCTGGATGTCGGCGCTTCGGATCAGCGCCTCGATGCCCGGTTCACCTTGCCCGATGGCCAGCCTGTAGCGCTGAGCCTGAAAACCCAGGTCCAGGCCAGTCGCTGGCGTGACGGTGCAGCCCAGGCTTATGTGAGCTTGCCGCAAAGTGATTGGGCCAAGTGGCTGCCGGCTTCGCTGATCGCGCCGTGGAAAATGTCTGAACTCAAGGCCGGAGGCGAGCTCTGGTTCAACTGGAGCAAAGGCTCGGTACAGAGCGCGGTGGCGCGCTTGAATGCGCCAAGACTCAAGGGTGCCTACGCTGATCGCAAGCCTGAAACCATTGATAATCTGGCGTTGCATGCCTGGGCTGAGCGGGGTACGCAGGGTTACAAGGTGGCGCTCGATTCACTGGCCATGAACCTGGGTGAAACCCGCTGGCAAACCCGCATGCAGTTGCAGCAGTTCGCGGCCACCGACAAGGAGCAGCAGCGCTGGCACTTGCAGGCCGACCGCCTGAACCTGACCCCGATTACGCCACTGCTCGACTCGCTGGCGCCCTGGTCTGACGCTGTGGCCAAGGTGGTCGATCAGCTCAAGGTCACCGGGACGCTGCGCAATGTGCTGGTCGACTTCCGTCCTGATGCCACGGACGATCAAAAACTCAGCTTCGCTGCAAATTTGCAGCAGGTCGGCTTTGATGCCACCCACGGTGCTCCTGCCGCGCGCAATGTCAGCGGCCTGATCAGTGGCGACCTGGGCAAGGGTGAATTGCGCCTGGACAGCAAGGACTTCATGCTGCATCTGCAGCCGATCTTCGCTAAACCCTGGCAGTACCTGCAAGCCAATGCCTTGCTGACCTGGACCCTGAATAAAGACAGCTTCACCCTGATTGCCCCGTACATCAAAGTGCTGGGGGAAGAGGGCAAGATCGCGGCCGACTTTTTGATCCGTATTCACCTCGACCACTCCCAGGAAGACTACATGGACCTGCGGGTGGGGCTGACCGATGGTGACGGCAGTTTCACTCCCAAATACCTGCCTGAAGTCTTGAGCCCAGCGCTGACCGAGTGGCTGAGCACGGCGATTATCAAGGGTGCGGTGGAAGAGGGCTTTTTCCAGTATCAAGGCTCGCTGAGCCACGATGCGGTTGCGGCGGCGCGCAATATCAGCCTGTTCTTCAAGGTGCATGGTGCCGAACTGGCGTTCCAGCCTGGCTGGCCCCATGTGCGCAATGTCTCGGGTGATGTGTTTATCGAAGACAGCGGTGTGCGGATCATGGCCAGCAAAGGCCAGTTACTCGACACCCAGGTGCGCAACGTTGCCGTGAGCATTCCCCATGTGCCCAGTGGCAAGGTCAGCCACCTGTTTTTGGATGGTGACTTTGATGGCGGGCTGGGTGATGGCCTGAAAATCCTCCAGGAGGCGCCCATCGGTACTGCTGAAACCTTTGCCGGCTGGCAGGGTGAGGGCTCGCTCAAGGGCCGTGTCGATCTGGATATCCCGCTGGAAAAAGGCGTAGAGCCGAAAGTGGTGGTGGATTTCAACACTGACAAGGCCCGTTTGAAAATCAGCGAGCCCGAGTTTGAACTGACCCATCTCAAGGGCGATTTCCGTTTCGACAGCGCCAAGGGCCTGAGTGGCAAGGGCATCAGCGCCCGGGCGTTTGATCGTCCGATCACGGCGCAGATTTTTGCCGACGGCAAGCCTGGCCGTATCAGTACTCGCGTTGTGGCCAGCGGCCAGGTGGGGGTTAAAAAGCTGACGGACTGGCTCAAGTTCGATCAGCCGATCCCGATTACGGGTGATTTGCCCTATCAGCTACAACTCACCCTGGACGGTGCTGACAGCCAGTTGCGGGTCAGTTCCAGCCTTAGAGGGGCAGTGGTCGATTTACCAGCACCCTTCGGCCTGGCGGCCAATGAAAGCCGCAACAGCGTGTTCCGCATGACCCTGCAAGGGGCTGAGCGCCGCTACTGGTTTGACTATGGCGACCTGGCCAACCTGACCTTCGCCGCACCCAACGGCAAGTTTGAAGACGGCCGTGGTGAACTGTTCCTCGGTGATGGCACTCCGCTGTTGCCCACCAGCAAAGGCCTGCGTATTCGTGGCGTGCTGTCGGAACTGGACGTTGCCCCATGGCAAGCGCTGGTTGAGCGCTATGCCGGTAATGACCCGGGTGGCAGTGCCAAGCAACTGCTCAACAGTGCCGATTTCAAGGTCGGCAAATTGATTGCCTTCGGCACCCAGCTGGATCAGGTGCGCTTGATCATGAAGCGCACCGCCGCAGCCTGGGCGCTACAAATCGACAGCAAACAGGCCATAGGTGCTGTGACCTTGCCGGATGCGAAAAACGCGCCGATTGTGGTGACGATGCAGAGCATTCGACTGCCAGCCCCCGACCCCAAGGTTGTGGCTGACGATAATGCGCCGGACCCGCTGGCCGCGGTTGACCCGCGTAAAATTCCGGCACTGGATATCATTATTCGTCAGCTCTATCAGGGGCCTGACCTGCTTGGTGCCTGGTCACTGAAAATACGCCCGAACAACCGCGGTATTGCTCTTAACAGTCTCAATCTGGGTCTTAAGGGCTTGCTCCTCGAAGGCTCGGGCGGCTGGGAAGGCGTCGCAGGTAATAGCAAGAGCTGGTATCAGGGGCGCCTGGGCGGCGGCAACCTGGGCAACGTATTGAAGAACTGGGGCTTTGCACCCAGTGTGACCAGTGAAAATTTTCATCTGGACGTGGACGGCAACTGGCCGGGTTCACCGGCCTGGATCGGCCTCAAGCGTTTCTCCGGCACACTGGACGCCACGCTCAATAAAGGCCAGTTTGTCGAGGTCGATGGCAGCGCTCAGGTGCTGCGCATCTTTGGCCTGCTGAACTTCAACGCCATTGGTCGCCGTCTGCGCCTGGACTTCTCCGACCTGTTTGGCAAAGGTTTGAGTTATGACCGGGTCAAGGGCGTACTCAATGCCAGCAACGGTGTATACACCACTGGCAAACCGATCCTGATGACCGGGCCGTCTACCAATCTGGAGCTTAATGGCACCTTGAACATGGTCACCGACCGGGTCAATGCCAAGCTGCTGGTGACCTTGCCGGTGACCAACAACCTGCCCCTGGCCGCATTGCTGGTGGGTGGCCCGGCGGTAGGCGGTGCGGTGTTTTTGCTCAACAAGCTGATCGGTGATCAGGTTTCGCGCTTCGCCAGTGTGCAATACAGCATTCAAGGCCCGTGGAACGATCCGAAGATCACCTTCGACAAGCCTTTTGAAAAAAACTAGGAGTAGCATTGCCGGCAGGCTCGGGCCTCACAACATCTGTGGGAGTCGGCTTGCCGGCGATGGCCTCACTGCGATCGGTCAGAACAACCGGGTCGCCTGCATCGCGGGCAAGCCCGACTCCCACATAAGGTTTATCTCGATCAGGAATTCACCATGTCGCTAGCAGTCATTCAAATGGTTAGCCAGAGCGATGTGCTGGCCAATCTGGTTCAGGCTCGGCGGCTGCTGGAACAGGCGGCTGCTGGCGGCGCGCAACTGGCGGTGCTGCCCGAGAACTTCGCCGCCATGGGCCGTCGCGATACTGCCGATATCGGTCGCGCCGAGGCATTGGGCCAGGGCCCGATCCTGCCATGGTTGAAACAGACTGCCCGCGACCTCAACTTATGGATAGTGGCCGGGACTTTACCCTTGCCGCCCGAGGGCCAGCCTGAAGCCAGGGTCAATGCCTGCTCACTGTTGATCAACGGCGAGGGCGAGCAAGTGGCCCGCTACGACAAACTGCACTTGTTTGACGTGGATGTGTCAGACAATCGTGGGCGTTACCGTGAGTCCGACGACTATGCTCAGGGTAAACGCGTAGTGGTGGCGGATACGCCAGTGGGCAAGCTGGGCCTGAGCGTCTGTTACGATCTGCGCTTTCCCGAGTTGTACAGCGAGTTGCGCGCTGCTGGCGCTGAGCTGATTACCGCGCCCTCGGCATTTACGGCCGTGACGGGGGCGGCGCATTGGGACATCCTGATTCGTGCGCGTGCGATTGAAACCCAATGCTATGTGCTCGCAGCGGCCCAGGGTGGCGTACACCCGGGCCCGCGGGAAACCTGGGGCCATGCAGCCATTGTCGATCCCTGGGGGCGCGTGCTGGCCGAGCAGGCGCAAGGTGAGGGCGTATTGTTGGCCGCGCGTGACGCCGTTGAGCAGGCGGATATCAGGGCGCGCATGCCGGTGGTGAGCCATCGGCGGTTCAACACCCATTTGATTTAGGCGGGAGCGGGCAAGCCCGCTCCCGCAGGTTCAAGGCAAGACCAATTTTCAGGCCCGTGGGTTCAGCACTCAAAGATGCTGATGCAAGGGCCAAGACGGAGTGAATATGAGCGAGTTGTTGACCTCAGTCAGCGAACACCTGTTGGCACCGGGCGGTGTCACCATTGAAAGCCTGCAAAACGTACTGGGCGACCTGGCCGGGCCGGGCATTGATGCGGCAGACCTGTATTTCCAGGGTCAGATTTCCGAGTCCTGGGCTCTGGAAGACGGCATCGTCAAGGAAGGCAGCTTCAACCTCGATCAGGGCGTGGGCGTACGCGCCCAGTCTGGCGAGAAAACCGGTTTTGCCTACAGCAACGCCATCACCCTGGAAGCCCTGGGGCTGGCCGCCCGTGCTGCCCGCTCGATCTCCCGCGCCGGGCAAAACGGCACGGTGCAGGCGTTCACCAGCCAGGACGTGGCCCAGCTCTACGGCTCGGACAACCCGCTGGAAGTCATCAGCCGCGCTGAAAAAGTCGAACTGCTCAAGCGTATCGATGCGGCCACCCGTGCCCTCGACCCGCGTATCCAGCAAGTGACCGTGAGCATGGCCGGGGTCTGGGAGCGGATTCTGGTAGCTTCTACTGACGGTGGCCTGGCTGCCGACGTTCGCCCGCTGGTGCGTTTCAATGTCAGCGTCATCGTCGAGCAAAACGGCCGTCGTGAGCGCGGCGGGCATGGCGGCGGCGGGCGTACCGACTACCGTTATTTCCTTACAGATGACCGCGCCATGGGCTATGCCCGTGAAGCGCTGCGCCAGGCTCTGGTCAACCTTGAAGCTGTGCCAGCACCGGCAGGCACCATGCCTGTGGTGCTGGGTTCGGGCTGGTCCGGTGTATTGCTGCACGAAGCCGTGGGCCATGGCCTGGAAGGTGACTTCAACCGCAAGGGCAGTTCGGCCTACAGTGGCCGTATGGGTGAAATGGTCGCTTCCAAGCTCTGTACCATCGTCGATGACGGTACCCTGGCCGGTCGCCGTGGCTCCTTGAGCGTGGACGACGAAGGCACCCCGACCGAGTGCACCACACTGATCGAAAACGGCGTGCTCAAGGGCTATATGCAAGACAAGCTCAACGCCCGCCTGATGGGCGTGGCCCGCACCGGTAACGGTCGGCGTGAGTCCTACGCACATCTGCCGATGCCACGTATGACCAACACCTACATGCTGGGTGGTGAGAGTGATCCGGGCGAAATTATCGCCTCGGTGAAAAAGGGCATTTACTGCGCCAACCTGGGTGGTGGGCAAGTCGATATCACCAGCGGCAAGTTCGTGTTCTCCACCAGCGAGGCGTACATGATCGAAGACGGCAAAATCACCTACCCGATCAAAGGCGCAACCCTGATTGGCAACGGGCCGGAAGCGATGAGCAAGGTGTCGATGGTCGGTAACGACCTGTCGCTGGACAGCGGCGTGGGGACTTGTGGCAAGGACGGGCAGTCGGTGCCGGTAGGCGTTGGGCAGCCAACCCTGAAGATTGACGCGATTACAGTGGGCGGTACAGGCGGTTGATAAAGAGTCCCGCAAAGGCTGCAAGGCAGCCTTTGCGGGTACGAGGCTTAACGCAGACCGCGTTGAGTCTCGTCCAACCCACGGATGTACTTGAACAATTTGCGGCTAGAGGCCGGTGCCTTGTTATGAGCCAGCTCGTGTTTGGCCTGACGGATAACCGAGCGCATTTGCTGGCGGTCAGCCTCAGGGAACTCGGCAACAAACTTTTCCAGTACCGCGTCATCACCTTCGATCAGGCGATCACGCCAGCGCTCGAGGTTATGGAAGCGTTCGTTGTACTGGCGAGAAGAGGCATCGACTTGATCGATCATGGCAAGAATTTCTTCAAGCGGTTGATCGCGCATCAATTTGCCGATGAACATCATATGGCGCTTGCGCGCAATATTGGCCGTGTGTTTTGGAGCATCTGCCAAAGCCTTACGCATAGCGTCAGTCAGGGGCATTTTGTTCAGCAAGTCAGGCTTGAGTGTCGTGAGACGCTCGCCCAGATCAACCAGAGCATGAAGCTCGCGTTTGACCTGCGATTTGCTTTTTTCGCCGTCGAAGGCGTCGTCGTAAGAATCAACCATGGTGGCAGTCCGCAAAGAAACGCCGCCATGATAACCAGTCGGGGGCCGCTTGTCCGGCCCGGTCGCTCGGCGGCCCTGCCGAAAACAGAATTTGAGTGGAGAAAACCATGAGTGCAGTACAAAGCGTCGGCCCGCAGGCCTTGCCGGCACTGCAGGAGCAGGTCGAGCAAATCATTGCCGAAGCCAAGCGCCAGGGCGCCAGTGCCTGCGAAGTTGCGGTGTCGCTGGAGCAGGGTTTGTCGACCTCGGTACGTCAGCGTGAAGTCGAAACCGTCGAGTTCAATCGCGACCAGGGTTTTGGCATCACCCTCTATGTTGGCCAGCGCAAAGGCTCGGCCAGCACCTCGGCCACCGGCCCGGATGCTATCCGCGAAACGGTTGCGGCAGCGTTGGCAATTGCCAAACACACCTCTGAAGACGAGAGCTCGGGCCTGGCAGATGCCAGCCTGATGGCCCGTGACCTGAAAGACTTCGATGTATTCCACACCTGGGACATTACCCCGGAGCAGGCTATTGAAAAGGCCCTGGCCTGTGAGGCGGCAGCGTTCGAGGCAGACAGCCGGATCAAGAATGCCGATGGCACCACGCTGAGCACCCATCAGGGTTGTCGCGTATACGGCAACAGCAACGGCTTTATCGGCGGCTCGGCCTCGACCCGCCACAGCCTGAGCTGCGTGATGATCGCTGAAGGCGACGGCCAGATGCAGCGCGACTACTGGTATGACGTCAATTGCCAGGGTGAGTTGTTGATGGACGCAGCCACCATTGGCCAGCGCGCCGCTGAACGCGCTGCTCGCCGTCTGGGCTCGCGCCCGGTGCCGACCTGTGAAGTGCCGGTGCTGTTCTCGGCCGAACTGGCCGGTGGTTTGTTTGGCAGCTTCCTGGGGGCGATCTCGGGAGGCAACCTGTACCGCAAATCGTCGTTCTTGCTGGATGCCATGGGCCAGCAGATCTTCCCTGAATGGCTGACCCTGGATGAGCGTCCGCATTTGATGCGCGCCATGGGCAGTTCGTCGTTCGATAACGATGGCCTGGCCACCTACGCCAAGCCGTTTATCAAGGATGGCGAACTGGTGTCCTACATCCTCAGCACTTATTCGGGCCGTAAGCTGGGCATGCCAAGCACCGCCAACGCGGGCGGTGTGCATAACCTGTTCGTGACTCACGGTGACGAGGATCAAGCTGCATTGATTCGTCGCATGGGCCGCGGCTTGTTTGTTACCGAACTGATGGGCAGTGGCCTGAATATGGTTACGGGCGATTACTCCCGTGGCGCAGCGGGCTTCTGGGTGGAAAACGGCGAGATCCAGTTCCCGGTGCAGGAAGTGACCATTGCCGGCAACATGCGCGACATGTTCAAGCAGATCGTGGCTGTGGGCAACGATCTGGAACTGCGCAGCAACATCCGCACCGGCTCGGTGTTGATCGAGCGCATGATGGTGGCGGGTAGCTAACGCTGCGCTGTTCCATGCCAAGGCGTATCACTGAATCGGTGATACGCCTTTTTTGTGTTTGTGCATCTCATCCTTTGGCAGGCTTGTTTTGATAATCAATATCGCTTAATAATGAATCTCATTATCGAGTGAGCCTGGGTCATGAGTTCTGCCTTGCGTGAAGGGCCTTATCTAGAAAGCTGGCGCTGGATGAGCCGCCAGATCCGTTGCGGGCTGGCGCCAAACGAGCCGCGCCTGATCGAGCACTACCTGGCTGAAGGCCGCTACCTTGCGGGCTGCACGGCAACCTCGCCGTGGATGATTGCCGTCACCACCTTCCGGCTGCTGCTGGACACTGCAACCGACACCGCGCTGCCGTGGCACTGGCGCACCCAGTGTCTGGACCACGCCTGGCGTCCGCTGCGCGACCTCGAAACCCAAGCCCTTTGCAACTGCCGACTCAAGCGCTGGCAAAGCTTTGCCTGGCAGTTGGCGACCTGCGAGCTCGAACCTTCAATTTCTTTAACAGAACTGGTGCAAGGATTTCCCGATGAGTAACACTCGTATCGAACGTGACAGCATGGGCGAGTTGCGCGTGCCTGAGGCGGCGCTGTATGGCGCACAGACCCAGCGTGCAGTGGACAACTTCCCCATCAGCCATCAACGCATGCCTGCGCAATTCATTCGCGCACTGATTCTGGCCAAGGCCGCCGCTGCCCAGGCTAACGTCGAGCTCAAGCAGATCAGTGCGGCCCAGGGCGAGGCCATTGTCGAGGCTGCGCAGATCCTGCTGACGGGTGACTTCATGGAGCACTTTCCGGTGGATATTTTCCAGACCGGTTCGGGCACCAGCTCCAACATGAACGCCAATGAAGTGATCGCAACCCTGGCCACGCGTCTGCTGGGTGAGCCGGTCAACCCCAATGATCACGTCAACTGCGGGCAAAGCAGCAACGACATTATCCCCACCACCATTCACGTCAGCGCCGCTTTGGGCCTGCATGAACAGTTGCTGCCGGCACTGACGCATCTGGTGCAGGTTATCGAGCACAAGGCCGAACAGGTTCACGTCTACGTCAAAACTGGCCGAACCCACTTGATGGACGCCATGCCTGTGCGTATGAGCCAGGTGCTCAACGGCTGGGCGCAGCAACTCAAGGCCAATATCGAGCACCTGCACAACTTGCAGCCAGCATTGCAGTCGCTGGCCCAGGGTGGCACGGCGGTAGGCACCGGGATTAACGCGCACCCGCAGTTTGCTGCCTTGTTCAGCCAGCAGCTTAGTGCTTTGACCCAGGTGAAGTTCACCCCGGGCAAGGACCTGTTTGCCCTGATCGGTTCGCAGGACACCGCCGTATCCGTATCGGGGCAGCTTAAGGCCACCGCGGTGTCGCTGATGAAAATTGCCAACGACCTGCGCTGGATGAACTCCGGTCCCTTGGCCGGCCTGGGCGAGATCGAGCTTGAAGCCTTGCAGCCAGGCTCCTCGATCATGCCGGGCAAGGTCAACCCGGTAATCCCGGAAGCCACGGCAATGGTTGCCGCCCAGGTGATCGGTAACGACACGGTGATCACCATCGCCGGTCAGTCCGGCAACTTCGAGCTGAACGTGATGTTACCGGTGATTGCCCAGAACCTGCTGAGCAGCATCGAGTTGTTGGCCAACTCCAGCCGCTTGCTGGCCGACAAGGCCATTGCCAGCTTCAAGGTCAACGAGGCCAAGCTCAAAGAGGCGCTGTCGCGCAACCCGATTCTGGTGACGGCGCTTAACCCGATCATCGGCTATCAGAAGGCCGCTGAAATCGCCAAGACCGCCTACCAGCAAGGGCGCCCGGTGATTGATGTGGCGCTTGAGTACACCGATCTGCCACGTAGCCAGCTTGAAGTATTACTCGATCCCGAGAAGTTGACTGCTGGCGGCGTTTAACCCATCGACACTGCTTTGGAGGCTCACATGGAGCACTGGAAACGCACGATCGAAAGAGCCAATCGCTGTTTCGCCGAAGGCGAGCTGGTTGATGCCCGAGAGCATTACCTGCAGGCGCTCGCGCTGGCACAGGTGTTGTTCGAGCGCTGGAGTGATGCCGACGAAGCAGTGGCGGCCTGTGTCATTTCGCACCACAACCTGGCGGATCTGCATTTGCGCCTCAACCAGCCAGAGGAAAGCGTGGAGTACCTCTGTGCGATCCATCAGAGGTTGCTGCAAACCATGCAGAACACGCGCCTGACGCTAGCACTGCGTGAAGCTGCGCTGCGCCAGAGCAGCAAAACCTATGTAGAGCTTTTGAACTTCATCAGCGAGCACGGTGAATACCCGCGCTCCAATCTGTTGCTCAAAAGCAATGTGGCTCAGACCAGCCATGAGTTCTCGACTGTTAGCGGCCATCACTTAGGAGCACATTGATATGACTTATACCTTGCCTGCCTTGCCTTATGCCTACGACGCGCTTGAACCGCATATCGATGCGCAAACCATGGAAATCCACTACACCAAGCATCACCAGACTTACATCAACAACCTGAACGCGGCAGTGGAGGGCACGGAGTGGGCACAGTGGCCGGTGGAAAAACTGGTAGCCAGTGTCAACCAGTTGCCCGAAAAGCTGCGGGCTGCCGTGATTAACCAGGGCGGCGGGCATGCCAACCACTCGTTGTTCTGGGAAGTCATGAGCCCTAAAGGCGGGGGCAAGCCTGAAGGTGCGCTGGCCAAGGCCATTGATGAGCAACTGGGTGGCCTTGAGGTATTCAAGGAGAACTTCACCAAGGCGGCGTTGACCCGTTTTGGCAGTGGTTGGGCCTGGCTGAGCGTGACCCCGCAAAAAAAACTGGTGATCGAAAGCAGTGGCAACCAGGACAGCCCACTGATGAACGGTAATACGCCGATTCTGGGGCTGGACGTTTGGGAACATGCCTACTACCTTCGTTATCAGAATCGCCGTCCGGAATACATTAACGCGTTCTATAACGTGATTAATTGGCCCGAAGTGGCGCGCCGTTATCAAGCAGCGATCGGCTGAGCCCACTTAAAAGGATTCAGGCGGATTATGGGCACGCAAATAATGGCGGTCGGTGGGGTACGAATGTTTCGCTATGCCCTCGGCACGCTCTTGCTGTTAGCGGGCATGGCCTTGCTGGTGGCCAAGGGTCTGGTCTGGCTGGATCTGGAGCCGAAGTTGCTGCGGGCGCTGCAGGGTGGTTCGCTCTGTGCGCTGGGGACTGCATTGGGTGCGGTGCCGGTGCTGGTGATTCGCAAGATGCCGATGGCGGTCAGTGATACCTTGCTTGGCTTTGGTGCCGGGGTAATGCTGGCAGCTACGGCTTTTTCGTTGATCGTGCCGGGCATTGCTGCCGCCCAAAGCCTGGGTTTGTCACCCTGGGCTTCCAGCGGGCTGGTCAGCGCAGGTATTTTGCTGGGCGCATTCTGCCTGTTTCTGGTGGATCGCAAGGTCTCGGGTGCAGGGCCGGAGGTTTTTGTCGGCCGCCCCGGTGAGCCGGTCATTGCTCCGCGCATCTGGTTGTTTGTGATTGCGATAGTGGCGCATAACATTCCCGAGGGCATGGCGGTAGGGGTGTCGGCAGGTGGCGGCATGCCTGATGCCGATAGCCTGGCCATGGGCATTGCCTTGCAGGATGTGCCGGAAGGTCTGGTGATTGCTCTGGTGCTGGCTGGGGCGGGGATGTCGCGGGTCAAGGCGTTCCTGATTGGTGCGGCTTCAGGTTTGGTTGAGCCGGTGTTTGCTGTGCTCTGCGCCTGGCTGGTGAATCTGGCTGAGGTGTTGTTGCCGTTGGGGCTGGCATTGGCCGCAGGGGCGATGCTGCTGGTGGTGACCCAGGAAGTGATACCGGAGTCCCGGCGCAATGGTCACGAGAAACTGGCGAGCCTGGGCTTGTGTGTCGGCTTTTGCCTGATGATGGTGATGGATACGGCGCTGGGGTAAAAACTACTGTGGGAGCGGGCTTGCTCGCGATAGCATCACCTCGATCAATCAGATAGACCGAGGCGCCTGAATCGCGAGCAAGCCCGCTCCCACAGGATCGGTGTTGCTGCTTTATTCGCCTTCATCAAAGAAGTTGTTGATGAGCTTGGCCAGCGCATCCAGCGCTTCCTGCTCTTGCTCACCCTCGGTCTTTAGGTGGATGGTGGTGCCCTTGCCAGCTGCAAGCATCATCATGGCCATGATACTTTTGCCATCGACCATGGACTCAGGTGTGCGACCTGCCCGGACCTGACACGGAAACTGCCCTGCGACACCGACGAACTTTGCTGACGCCCGGGCGTGCAGGCCCAGTTTGTTGATGATTTCAATTTCCAGTGCAGGCATCGCGGGGTAGATCCTTCAAGTTAGGTCGCGGTGGCGAACCTGGACGTTCTTCAGAGTTTCTTGCAGGCATTTGCCCAGGCGTTCAGTCAGGTACACCGAGCGGTGATGCCCGCCTGTGCAGCCAATACCAATGGTCACATAGGCACGGTTGCTGGCAGCAAAGCGCGGCAGCCACTTAAGCAGGTAGCTGGAGATGTCCTGAAACATCTCCTCTACATCTGGTTGTGCGGCCAGATACTCCGCCACCGGCTGGTCCAGCCCGGATTGCTCACGCAACTCGGGCTTCCAGTAGGGGTTGGGCAGGCAGCGCACGTCAAACACCAAATCGGCATCTACCGGCATCCCGCGCTTGAAGCCAAACGACTCGACCAAAAAGGCGGTGCCGGGCTCAGGCTTGTTCAGCAGGCGCAACTTGATGGTGTCACGTAGCTGATACAGGTTCAGATTGGTGGTGTTGATGGTCAGGTCAGCGAGGTCAACGATTGGCCCAAGCAACTGGGTTTCATCGCGAATGGCTTCGGCCAGCGAGCGGCTTGCGCTGCTGAGCGGGTGGCGCCTGCGTGTTTCCGAGAAGCGCTTGAGCAGGGTCTCCTCGTCGGCATCCAGGTACAGGACATCGCACTGGATATGACGGCTGCGAACCTCTTCAAGCAACTGCGGGAAGCGCGACAGATGGCTTGGCAGGTTGCGTGCATCGATCGACACGGCTACCAGCGGTTGCGCCAATTCAGTATGAATCAGCGCCCGCTCGGCCAGTTCAGGCAGCAAACCGGCAGGCAGGTTGTCGATGCAATAGAAACCGTTGTCTTCAAGAACGGCGAGGGCAGTGCTTTTACCGGAGCCGGAGCGTCCGCTGACTATGACTAAGCGCATGATTAATGACCGTTCTGTACGTCCAGAACAACCTGATACAACGCTTCGTTGCTGGGTGCATTACGCAGTCTTTCGCGTACGTCTTTACGATCGAGCATGCTGGCGATCTGCCGGAGCAGTTCCAGATGTGCATCGGTTGCCGCTTCTGGCACCAGCAAAACGAACAGCAGGTCGACCGGCGCGCCATCGATGGCGTCGAAATCTATGGGAGCATCGAGGTGCAGCAAGGCGCTGACAGGCGACTCGCAGCCCTTGAGGCGGCAATGGGGTATGGCGATGCCGTTGCCAAAACCGGTGGATCCCAGTTTTTCACGGGCAATCAGGCTCTCGAATACATCCTGCATTTCCAGACCAGGCACTTCGCGGCTGATCAGGTTGGCAATGTGTTCGAGTGCGCGCTTTTTACTGCCGCCCGGCGCGTTCACCAAGGAACGGCCGGGGGTCAGGATACTTTCAAGTCGGATCATGGGTAGGGAGTATTAACGACCGGTTGCGCCCTGGAGCAGGCTTTGGGTCTTTTCCTTATGCTTTTTCAGTTGGCGATCAAGCTTGTCAGTGAGCAGATCAATGGCGGCATACATGTCGTCATGCTCGGCGTTGGCAACGACTTCTCCTCCATGGATGTGCAAGGTGGCCTCGATTTTCTGTTTCAGTTTTTCGACCGCCATCGTTACCTGTACGTTGGTAATCTTGTCGAAGTGACGCTCCAGTCGGTCGAGTTTTTCGCCGATGTATGCGCGTAGCGGTTCGGTGACTTCCAGTTGGTGTCCACTGATGTTGACTTGCATACAGTTTCTCCTTTGATGCCATTGCATAAAGCAGCAGGCCGAGCAGCCTGCCACTGAAACGCCGGGGTCCGTGGCTTACATCAAACGCTTGCGTTCGCTCGAAGGCGCTATCCCGAGGGATTCGCGGTACTTGGCGACGGTGCGACGGGCTACCTGAATACCTTGTGCCTCCAGTAAACCAGCGATCTTGCTGTCACTCAACGGCTTTTTCTGATTTTCCGCAGCAACCAGTTTTTTGATGATGGCGCGGATCGCGGTGGAGGAGCATTCACCGCCTTCAGAGGTGCTGACGTGGCTGGAGAAAAAGTACTTCAGCTCATAAATACCCCGTGGGGTATGCATGAATTTTTGCGTGGTCACCCGCGAGATGGTGGATTCGTGCATGCCCACCGCTTCGGCGATGTCGTGCAGCACCAGAGGCTTCATGGCCTCGTCGCCATACTCCAGAAACCCGCGCTGATGCTCGACGATCTGGGTCGCCACTTTCATCAGGGTTTCGTTGCGGCTTTGCAGGCTTTTGATAAACCAGCGGGCTTCTTGCAGCTGGTTGCGCATAAAGGTGTTGTCGGCGCTGGTGTCGGCGCGGCGCACAAAACCTGCGTACTGCGCGTTCACCCGCAGGCGCGGCACCGACTCCTGGTTGAGTTCTACCAGCCAGCGGTCATTGTCCTTGCGCACGATCACGTCAGGTACGACGTATTCGGCTTCGCTGGATTCGATCTGCGAGCCCGGGCGCGGATTGAGGCTTTGTACCAGTTCGATGACCTGGCGCAGTTCATCCTCTTTGAGCTTCATGCGACGCATAAGCTGGCTGTAGTCGCGTGCGCCCAGCAGGTCGATGTAGTCCGTGACCAGGCGCTTGGCTTCGTTCAGCCAGGGTGTCTTGGCTGACAGCTGACGCAATTGCAGCAGCAGGCACTCGCCCAGATTGCGTGCACCAATGCCCGAAGGCTCGAACTGCTGAATACGGTGCAGAACGGCTTCGATTTCATCGAGCTCGATATCCAGTTCCGGGTCGAACGCTTCGAGAATTTCTTCGAGGCTTTCGTCCAGGTAGCCCTGGTTGTTGATGCAATCAATCAGGGTTACGCCGATCAGGCGGTCGGTATCCGACATCGGCACCAGGTTCAATTGCCAGAGCAGGTGGCTTTGCAGGCTTTCACCGACAGAGGTGCGGGTGGTGAAGTCCCACTCGTCGTCATCGTTGCTTGGCAGGCTGCTGGCGCTGGTCTGGTAGACGTCTTCCCAGGCGGTGTCGACCGGCAATTCATTGGGGATGCGGTCGTTCCAGTCGCCTTCTTCCAGGTTGTCTACGGTTTGCGCGGACTCCTGATAGGTGGGTTCCTGAACGTCGGTATTGGGTTTTTGCTCAATGTTGTCGGCAAGAGGGTCTGCGTTGTCGAAGTCGTCGCCTTCTTCTTGGCGCTCGAGCATCGGGTTGGATTCCAGAGCTTCCTGGATTTCCTGTTGCAGATCGAGGGTCGACAATTGGAGCAGGCGGATGGCCTGTTGCAGCTGAGGTGTCATTGTCAGCTGCTGGCCCATTCTCAGGACTAGCGATGGTTTCATGGCAGGGGCTTAACACCTTATTCGCCGGCGCACATGGCGCCATCCACTACAGGGCGCGTGAGCGCCAAACATAAGCAAATTATATGCCTGAAACTGGTGCGTTTGCCTAGGGGGCGGTCTAAATTAGTTTAGTGGCCATGGCGTCAGTTTTGTGCGGCCTGTCGCGCGCCGGGCCAGTAAATAGCCGGTAGGCTTTTTGCTGGTCAGGCGCTTTGGTGTCCGGGAGTTGCCTTGCCTTACAGGCGGAACTCGTGACCCAGGTAAACTTCTCTCACCAACTTGTTGGCCAGAATCGTTTCAGCATCACCTTCGGCGATCAGTTGGCCGTCGTTGACGATATAGGCGGTTTCGCAGATATCGAGGGTTTCGCGCACATTGTGATCGGTGATCAGTACGCCAATGCCCTTGGCCTTGAGGTGGTGAATGATTTGCTTGATATCGCCGACCGAGATCGGGTCAACCCCGGCAAAGGGTTCGTCGAGCAGGATAAACTTGGGCGCGGTGGCCAGTGCGCGGGCAATTTCTACCCGGCGACGCTCACCACCCGACAGGCTCATGCCCAGGTTGTCGCGAATGTGGTTGATGTGGAATTCCTGCAGCAGGCTTTCCAGCTCTTTGCGCCGGCCTGCCTTGTCGAGTTCCTTGCGGGTTTCGAGGATCGCCATGATGTTGTCGGCGACCGACAACTTGCGAAAGATCGAGGCTTCCTGCGGCAAGTAACCGATACCGGCGCGTGCGCGACCGTGCATTGGTTCATGGCTGACGTCCAGATCGTCGATCAGGACGCGGCCCTGATCGGCATGCACCAGGCCGACGATCATGTAGAAACACGTGGTTTTACCCGCGCCGTTAGGGCCGAGCAGGCCCACGATTTGCCCGCTGTCGATCGACAGGCTGACATCACGCACGACCTGACGGCTCTTGTAGCTTTTGGCCAGATGCTGGGCTTTCAGAGTTGCCATTACTGGGCCTTCTGCTGGTCGGTTTTCTTCTTGGGCTGGATTACCATGTCAATGCGCGGGCGTGGCGCGGTGACATTGGCACCCGTGGCCCGGCCGGCGTTGGCGACTTGCTTGACCGTGTCGTAGACGATTTTCTCGCCTTCGGTGGTGTTGCCGTCGTTGATGACCTTGGCCTTGTCGATCAGCACGATGCGGTTTTGCGGCGCATGGTATTGAATGGTGACGGCATAAGCCTGGACCGGTTTAGGGTCGGTAGCTTTTTGCAATTGCTCGAAGTAAGCCAGGTTACCGACGGAAGTCACCACGTCGATTTCGCCCGCTGCGTTGCGAGTAATGGTCACAGTGTTGCCGGTGATTTTCATCGAGCCCTGGGTGATGATGACATCGCCCTTGTAGGTGGCAACGCCTTGCTTGTCATCCAGTTGCGCCTCGTTGGCCTGGATGCGGATAGGTTGTTCGTTGTCGTTCGGCAGAGCCCAGGCGCTCACGCTTCCCAGTGCTGCGCTCAAACTGAGCAATAAAGGGAGGGTTTTAACGAGACTCATACTGTCCTCTTACGTTGGACAGCAGGTCCATCCTGCCGTCTTTCAAATATGCTTTCATGCCCTTGCCAGTCGTTACGCCGCCAGCGCCGTCGATTCTAACGTCTCGCTCGGTCTGCGCATATTCCTTCTGCGGGAATACAGTCATGCGGGTACTGGTGATAATGGTGGTGCGTTTTTTCTCGTCGGTGCGCGCAATGCGCACCGAATCGATCAGCTCGACTTCGGTACCGTCCGGGTTGACTTCGCCGCGTTCGCTCTGCACGTGCCACGGGTAGACCGTGCCGCGATACAGGTTCATGTCGGGGTTGGTCAAAAGAGTGACCTCTGAAGCCTTCAAATGTTCAAGCTTGTCGGAGGTCAATTCGTACTGCAGCTTGCCGTCGGGTAAAAACTGCAGGCTGCGGGCATTGGTGGCGTAGTAGTCGATAGCGTGTTCATCAACAGCCAGGGTAGGGGTGTCGAGAAAACGCTCCGGTCTGATATTCCAGTAGCCAACAGCTGCAAACAGCGAAGCAATCACTGCGAACAGCACTATTTGGCGAATCTTTTTGCTCAGCATAGAAGGCTCTATAGGTAGGCGGCGTGGGCTGCGTCCAGGCTGCCCTGGGCACGCAGAATCAGCTCGCAGAATTCGCGGGCGGCACCTTCACCGCCACGTGCCTGGGTAACACCGTGGGCATGTTCGCGGACAAAGCTGGCGGCGTTGGCCACTGCCATGCCCAGCCCCACCCGGCGGATAACCGGCAGGTCAGGCAAGTCATCGCCAAGGTAGGCAACCTGCTCATAGCTTAGGTTGAGTTGGCCAAGAAGCTCGTCCAGTACCACCAATTTGTCTTCACGGCCCTGGTACAGGTACGGGATGCCCAGGTTTTGCGCGCGACGCTCGACTACCGGGGTTTTGCGACCGCTGATGATTGCCGTCTGCACTCCGGCGGCCATGAGCATTTTGATGCCCTGGCCGTCGAGGGTGTTGAAGGTCTTGAATTCGCTGCCATCTTCGAGGAAGTACAGGCGACCGTCGGTCAACACGCCGTCAACGTCAAAAATGGCCAGTTTGATGCCTTTGCCGCGCTTGAGAAGTTCCTGGGTCATTACATTACTCCTGCGCGTAGCAGATCGTGCATGTTCAAGGCGCCCACCGGGCGGTCTTGCTGGTCGACCACCACCAGCGCGCTGATTTTGTGGTCTTCCATGATTTTCAGGGCTTCTGCCGCCAGCATGTCCGCGCGGGCGGTCTTGCCGTGTGGGGTCATGACGGCATCGATGGTGGCATTGCGGATATCGATTTCGCGGTCCAGGGTGCGGCGCAAGTCGCCGTCAGTAAAGATCCCGGCCAGTCGACCGTCTTCTTCAATCACCACAGTCATGCCCAGGCCCTTGTGGGTCATTTCCATCAGGGCTTCCTTGAGCAAGGTACCGCGTACGACTTGCGGCAGCTCTTCGCCGGAGTGCATGACGTTCTCAACCTTGAGCAGCAGGCGACGGCCCAGTGCGCCACCAGGGTGCGAGAAGGCAAAGTCTTCCGCCGTAAAGCCGCGGGCTTCCAGCAGCGCAATGGCCAGGGCATCACCCAGTACCAGGGTCGCGGTAGTGGAGGAGGTTGGTGCCAGATTTAATGGGCACGCTTCCTGGGCTACACGTGCGTCAAGGCTGACATCGGCGGCCTTGGCCAGCGGCGACTCAGGGTTGCCGGTCATGCTGATCAGCTTGATGCCCAGGCGTTTGATCAGGGGCAGCAAGGTAACGATTTCGGCGGTTGAACCGGAGTTGGACAGGGCGAGGATGATGTCATCGCGGGTGATCATGCCCATGTCGCCGTGGCTGGCTTCTGCCGGATGGACGAAAAACGCCGTGGTGCCGGTGCTGGCCAAGGTAGCGGCAATCTTGTTGCCGATATGCCCTGACTTGCCCATGCCGACCACGACTACCCTGCCTTTACTTGCCAGAATCATCTCGCAAGCGCGTACGAAATCTGCGTCGATATGGGCCAGCAAGCCCTCTACGGCTTCCATTTCGAGGCGGATGGTGCGTTGGGCGGATTGAATCAGGTCGCTGGATTGGCTCATGGTTGAAGTCGGGTAGCCTGAGAAAAGGCCAGGATTATAGCGGTTATGCGACGTTCCCTCACGCTTGATCGCAGTGCTTTGTTGTCTCAATACGCAAACTACTCACCTGCTTACAGAAAAAACCTCTTTATTTCACTGTATTGAGGCTGAAGCGGCACTCCTTCGGTCTTGGGCGGTCACTATCAGCAGTGGTATAGTTCGCCGCCAGTTCGGCCCGCCAGGGAACGCGTGCTTCTTTAATATGAAGTTTGGTGTCCGGGTGAGAGGCAGAGGCTGCATCGCAAGGAGTTTAGATGAGCGCCGATAACGCCTACGCGGTCGAGCTGAAGGGAGTGTCCTTCAAGCGCGGTACGCGCAGCATCTTCAATAATGTCGATATTCGTATTCCTCGTGGCAAGGTCACGGGAATCATGGGCCCGTCGGGCTGCGGCAAAACCACACTATTGCGCCTGATGGGCATGCAACTGCGTCCCAGCAGCGGCGAAGTGTGGGTCAACAATCAAAACCTGCCGACCCTGTCGCGCAGTGATTTGTTTGATGCCCGCAAGGATATGGGTGTGCTGTTTCAGAGCGGTGCGCTGTTTACCGATCTGGACGTGTTCGAGAACGTTGCCTTCCCGCTGCGGGTGCATACCCAGCTGCCGGAAGAAATGATTCGTGACATCGTGTTGCTGAAATTGCAGGCGGTGGGCTTGCGCGGGGCTATCGACCTGATGCCCGATGAGTTGTCCGGCGGCATGAAGCGTCGGGTGGCCTTGGCGCGGGCGATTGCCCTGGATCCACAAATCCTGATGTATGACGAGCCCTTCGTGGGCCAGGATCCCATTGCCATGGGCGTGTTGGTGCGCCTGATTCGTCTGCTCAACGATGCGCTGGGTATCACCAGTATTGTGGTTTCCCACGATCTGGCCGAAACCGCGAGTATCGCCGACTATCTTTATGTCGTTGGTGATGGCCAGGTGCTGGGGCAGGGTACGCCTGAAGAATTGATGAACGCCGATAATCCGCGCATTCGTCAGTTTATGACCGGCGATCCGGATGGCCCGGTTCCGTTTCACTTTCCGGCGTCGGACTACCGAACCGATCTACTGGGGAAGCGCTGATGCGCAAGACTTCATTAATGGACCGTATCGGCCTGTTTGGTCGGGCCGGGATCGATATCGTCGCGGTGCTGGGGCGTTCGACGGTTTTCCTGTTTCATGCATTGCTGGGGCGTGGCGGTATCGGTGGCAGTTTTGGGCTCTTGCTCAAGCAACTGCACTCCGTCGGCGTCATGTCGCTGGTGATTATTGTTGTGTCCGGCATTTTTATCGGCATGGTACTGGCGCTGCAAGGCTTCAGTATCCTCTCCAGCTATGGTTCCGAGCAGGCGGTAGGGCAGATGGTTGCCCTGACCCTGCTGCGCGAGCTGGGGCCGGTGGTCACGGCTTTGCTGTTTGCCGGTCGTGCCGGGTCTGCGCTGACGGCTGAAATCGGCAACATGAAATCCACCGAGCAACTGTCGAGCCTTGAAATGATCGGGGTCGACCCGCTCAAGTACATCGTTGCGCCGCGGTTGTGGGCCGGGTTTATTTCCCTGCCGGTGCTGGCGATGATTTTCAGTGTGGTCGGCATCTGGGGCGGATCGTGGGTTGCAGTGGACTGGCTGGGCGTCTACGACGGCTCCTACTGGGCCAATATGCAAAACAGCGTAACCTTCAGTGGTGACGTACTTAACGGGATCATCAAAAGCATCGTTTTTGCCTTTGTGGTGACCTGGATTGCCGTGTTTCAAGGTTATGACTGCGAGCCCACTTCAGAGGGGATCAGCCGTGCCACTACCAAGACCGTGGTGTATGCCTCACTGGCAGTCCTCGGCCTGGACTTTATTTTGACTGCCTTGATGTTTGGAGATTTCTGATGCAAAACCGCACCATGGAAATCGGTGTCGGCCTGTTCCTGCTGGCTGGCATCCTGGCTTTGCTGTTGCTTGCCCTGCGGGTCAGCGGACTGTCCCCGACTGCGAGCACCGATACCTATAAGCTTTATGCCGATTTTGACAATATTGCCGGCCTGACCGTGCGCGCCAAAGTCACCATGGCTGGCGTGACTATCGGCAAGGTAACGGCGATTGATCTGGACCGTGACAACTATAGGGCCCGTGTCACTCTTCAGGTGGGGAAGGCGGTGGATAATCTGCCGGTCGATTCGACAGCGTCTATTCTCACCGCGGGCCTGCTGGGCGAAAAATACATTGGTCTGAGCGTGGGCGGTGAAGACGCCGTGCTCAAGGATGGGGACACCATTCACGACACTCAGTCGTCCTTGGTTCTTGAAGACCTGATTGGTAAATTCCTGCTCAATACCGTTAGCAAAGAAGCCAAATAAGGAGCTTTCAGATGATTTCTCTCTTGCGCCGTGGCCTGCTGGTAATTCTGGCTGCAGCTCTTCCGCTGGCGGCGAATGCTGCGCCAGGGCAGTCTGCCCATGACATCGTTTCAGACACAACGACCCGGTTGCTGGCCGACCTGGCTGCCAACAAAGAACAGTACAAGCAAAGCCCGAGCAAGTTCTACGATGCCCTGAACGAAATTGTCGGCCCTGCTGTAGATGTTGATGGCATCTCCAAAAGCATCATGACCGTCAAGTACTCGCGCAATGCCACGCCTGCGCAGATGCAGCGTTTTCAAGAGAACTTCAAGCGCAGCCTGATGCAGTTCTACGGCAACGCCTTGCTTGAATTCAAGAATCAGGGCATCACCGTTGGGCCAGCCAAGGATGAAAGCGGCGATCGCACCAGCGTCGACATGACCGTAAAAGGCGATAGCGGTGCCATTTATCCTTTGTCCTATACCCTTAACAAGGTTAACGGCGAGTGGAAAGTGCGCAACGTGATCATCAACGGCATCAATATTGGCAAGCTGTTCCGTGACCAGTTCGCCGATGCCATGCAGCGCAACGGTAACAACCTGGATAAAACCATCGATAACTGGGCTGGCGAAGTGGCCAAGGCCAAGCAGACCACCGATGCGGCTTCGCCCAAGGCTGCAGGCCAATGAGCGAGGCGGCTGTAACACTGGCCGGCGAGAGCGAGCTGCGTCTCAGTGGCGTACTCGATTTTCGCACGGGCCCTCGTTTGCGTTCTGATGGCCAGGCCCTGATCAACAAAGCCCTGGCCAGGGAGCTGGTTGTAGATTGCTCTGCGGTCACAAAATCCAGCAGCGTCGGTTTGTCACTGTTGCTGTGTTACATCCGTGATGCGCAAGCCCTGAACAAGCCATTGAGCATTCGTGCCATGCCCGAAGACATGCGCGAAATCGCCCAGGTCTCGGGTTTGACCGAACTGTTGGCACATCATTAATAGCCACTTATACAAAAGCCCCCCGTCAGAGTCCTGCTATGCGGGGTTCGCAGGCGCGGGGCTTTTTTGTATGATGGCCGACCCGCGCGCGTTAGGCGCCGATTGAGGTTGAGCATGCAGGCCGTAGAAGTGAAGAGCTTTCTTGAAGGAAAGCTGCCTGGTACCCAGGTAGAAGTTGAGGGCGAAGGCTGCAACTTTCAGCTGAACGTGATTAGTGACGAACTGGTGGCTCTGAGCCCGGTCAAACGTCAACAAAGCATCTATGCCCATTTGAACCCGTGGATCGCTGATGGCAGCATCCATGCGGTCACTATGAAATTCTTCAGCAGCGCGGCCTGGGCCGAGCGCACCTGAGCCCCCTGAGCCCATTGGCGTCGAGATTGTTATGGATAAATTGATTATTACCGGCGGTGCCCGTCTTGATGGCGAAATCCGCATTTCCGGGGCGAAGAACTCCGCCCTGCCGATCCTGGCAGCGACCCTGCTGTGCAATGGGCCGGTGACTGTAGCCAACCTGCCGCATTTGCATGACATCACCACCATGATCGAGCTGTTCGGTCGCATGGGCATTGAGCCGGTGATCGATGAAAAGCTCAGCGTCGAAATCAACCCGAACACCATCAAGACCCTGGTTGCCCCGTACGAACTGGTGAAAACCATGCGTGCGTCGATCCTGGTGCTGGGGCCGATGGTTGCCCGCTTCGGTTACGCCGAAGTGGCGTTGCCAGGCGGTTGCGCCATTGGTTCGCGTCCGGTTGACCTGCACATCCGCGGCCTTGAAGCCATGGGTGCAGTGATTGACGTTGAAGGCGGCTACATCAAAGCCAAAGCGCCTGAAGGCGGCTTGCACGGTGCCAACTTCTTCTTCGATACAGTCAGTGTGACCGGTACTGAAAACATCATGATGGCCGCAGCTCTGGCCAATGGCCGCAGCGTATTGCAGAACTCTGCACGCGAGCCTGAAGTCGTCGACCTGGCCAACTTCCTTAACGCCATGGGCGCCAAGGTCAGCGGTGCCGGCACTGACACCATCACCATCGATGGCGTCAAAGAGCTGCACCCAGCGACCTACCGCGTCATGCCGGACCGTATCGAAACCGGTACTTACCTGGTAGCCGCAGCCGTGACCGGTGGCCGTGTGAAGGTCAAGGACACTGATCCGACCATCCTTGAAGCCGTACTGGAAAAGCTCAAGGAA
This sequence comes from Pseudomonas sp. B414, assembly GCF_055408445.1. Lineage (NCBI taxonomy): Bacteria > Pseudomonadati > Pseudomonadota > Gammaproteobacteria > Pseudomonadales > Pseudomonadaceae > Pseudomonas > Pseudomonas sp. B414. The sequence continues at coordinate 106,913 of NZ_JBUZTQ010000015.1, forward strand.
GCGGGTGCTGAAATCACCTGTGGTGAAGACTGGATCGAACTGAACATGCACGGCAAGCGCCCTAAAGCGGTGAACGTGCGTACAGCTCCGTACCCGGCGTTCCCGACCGACATGCAGGCGCAGTTCATCTCCCTCAACGCCATTGCCGAAGGCACGGGCGCAGTGATCGAGACGATCTTCGAAAACCGTTTCATGCATGTGTACGAACTGCACCGCATGGGCGCCAAGATCCAGGTTGAAGGCAACACGGCCATCGTTACCGGCACTGAAACCCTCAAGGGCGCGCCAGTCATGGCGACCGACCTGCGTGCCTCGGCCAGCCTGGTGATCTCGGCTCTGGTAGCTGAAGGCGACACCCTGATCGATCGCATCTACCACATAGATCGTGGCTATGAGTGCATCGAAGAGAAACTGCAAATGCTGGGCGCCAAAATCCGCCGCGTTCCGGGCTAGTTTTTGCTGTCTGGCTGCATGGGCACAGGGATAGTGTCCAGCTGCCAGGTGACGTAACGGCTTGCAAGCGTTACCTTACCTGGCCTCGAATCGTTCAAGTCGAGCCTGATATCAGGCTCGATGCTTGTCCGGCGCCGATTGCGACCGGGCAAAAGTACCCTGATAAGGACTTACGTTTCCCATGTTGACCATTGCACTGTCCAAGGGCCGTATCCTTGACGACACCCTGCCGCTTCTGGCTGAAGCGGGCATTGTGCCGACCGAGAATCCGGACAAAAGCCGCAAGCTGATTATCCCGACCTCCCAGCCGGATGTACGCCTGCTGATCGTTCGTGCTACCGACGTGCCTACCTATGTTGAACATGGTGCGGCAGACCTCGGTGTGGCCGGCAAAGACGTGCTGATGGAGTACGGTGGCCAGGGCCTTTACGAGCCGCTGGACCTTCAGATTGCCCAGTGCAAGCTGATGACTGCCGGTGCCATCGGTGTCGCTGAACCCAAAGGTCGCCTGCGCGTTGCCACCAAGTTCGTCAATGTCGCCAAGCGCTACTACGCCGAGCAAGGCCGTCAGGTCGACATCATCAAGCTGTACGGCTCGATGGAGCTGGCGCCGCTTATTGGCCTGGCGGACAAGATCATCGACGTGGTCGATACCGGCAACACCTTGCGTGCCAATGGCCTGGAACCCCAGGAATTCATTGCCGCCATCAGCTCCCGTCTGGTGGTCAACAAGGCTTCGATGAAAATGCAGCACGCCCGCATTCAAGCCCTGATCGATACCCTGCGCAAGGCAGTGGAATCGCGACACCGCGGCTGACCCGCCCGCGCGACTACCGGCATAGAGCCCGACGTTGCGCCCACCCATCCGTGTAACCGCCAGAAATCTCAGGTACCCACGCGGATGGCTTGGTAGTCTTGTGGTGCCTGAGATCTGCAACATCATAAATTCCCAGCATTCGCCCATTACCGAGGCCCTCGCTATGACCGCTCCCACTGCAATTCGCCGACTCAACGCTGCTGACCCGGATTTCGCGCAGCATCTGGATCATCTGCTGAGCTGGGAAAGTGTGTCTGACGACTCGGTCAACCAGCGTGTGCTCGATATCATCAAAGCCGTGCGTGAGCGGGGCGACGCTGCCCTGGTTGAGTTCACCCAGCGCTTTGACGGGCTGGCCGTTAACTCCATGGCGGACTTGATCCTGCCACGCGAGCGTCTGGAGCTGGCCCTGACCCGCATCACCGCGCCACAACGTGAAGCGCTGGAAAAAGCCGCGCAGCGTGTACGCAGCTACCACGAGAAACAGAAGCAGGACTCCTGGAGCTACACCGAAGCAGACGGCACGGTGCTGGGCCAGAAAGTCACGCCACTGGACCGTGCCGGCCTGTACGTGCCGGGTGGTAAAGCCTCGTACCCGTCGTCGGTGCTGATGAACGCCATTCCTGCCAAGGTCGCCGGTGTCACCGAAGTGGTGATGGTGGTGCCAACCCCCCGTGGTGAAATCAATGAACTGGTGCTGGCCGCCGCCTGCATCGCTGGCGTTGACCGGGTGTTCACCATCGGCGGCGCGCAAGCCGTTGCGGCACTGGCCTATGGCACTGAAAGCGTGCCGAAAGTCGACAAGGTGGTCGGGCCGGGCAATATCTATGTTGCGACTGCCAAGCGCCATGTATTTGGCCAGGTCGGTATCGACATGATTGCCGGTCCTTCGGAAATTCTCGTGGTGTGCGACGGCCAGACCGACCCGGACTGGATTGCCATGGACCTGTTCTCCCAGGCCGAGCACGACGAAGACGCGCAAGCGATTCTGGTCAGCCCCGATGCCGAGTTCCTCGACAAGGTGGCGGCCAGCATCGCCAAACTGCTGCCGACCATGGAGCGAGCCGAAATCATCGAAACCTCGATCAATGGTCGTGGTGCGTTGATTTTGGTTAACGACATGCAGCAAGCCATCGACGTTGCCAACCGCATTGCCCCGGAGCACCTGGAGCTGTCGGTGGCCGACCCGCAAGCCTGGCTGCCGCAGATCCGCCATGCGGGCGCGATCTTTATGGGCCGTCACACCTCCGAGGCCCTGGGTGATTACTGTGCGGGGCCGAACCACGTATTGCCGACTTCCGGCACCGCGCGTTTTTCGTCACCGCTGGGTGTGTATGACTTCCAGAAGCGCTCCTCGATCATCTTCTGCTCCGAGCAGGGTGCTTCCGACCTGGGCAAGACCGCCTCGATTCTCGCACGCGGCGAATCGCTCACCGGCCACGCCCGCAGTGCCGAATACCGCATCATCGCCGACGAACAGGGGCAATAAGCATGAGCAAGTTCTGGAGTCCATTCGTTAAAGAGCTGGTGCCTTATGTACCGGGCGAGCAGCCGAAGCTGACCAAACTGGTCAAGCTCAACACCAATGAAAACCCCTACGGGCCATCGCCTAAAGCGCTGGCAGCGATGCAGGGCGAGATCAACGACAACCTGCGTTTGTACCCCGACCCGAACAGCGATCTGCTCAAGCAGGCAGTGGCTGACTACTACGCTGTGCAGACCGCCCAGGTGTTTTTGGGCAACGGTTCGGACGAAGTGCTGGCCCATGTGTTCAATGGCCTGTTTCAGCACGACAAGCCGCTGCTGTTTCCGGATATCAGCTACAGCTTCTATCCGGTTTACTGCGGTTTGTACGGCATCGAATTTGACGCTGTAGCGCTGGATGAACAATTCCAGATCCAGCCTGCGGACTATGCCCGGCCCAATGGCGGAATTATCTTCCCGAACCCCAACGCCCCGACCGGTTGCCTGCTGGCGCTGGACGCCATTGAGCAGATCCTCAAGGCCAGCCCCGATTCAGTGGTGGTGGTGGATGAGGCCTATATCGACTTTGGTGGCGAGACGGCCATCAGCCTGGTGGATCGCTACCCGAACCTGCTGGTGACCCAGACCCTGTCCAAGTCCCGTTCCCTGGCCGGCTTGCGGGTCGGGCTGGCGGTGGGTCACCCGGATCTGATCGAAGCGCTGGAGCGGATCAAGAACAGCTTCAACTCCTATCCGCTGGATCGTATCGCGATTGCCGGTGCTGCGGCCGCGTTTGCTGATCGTGAGTATTTCGAGCAGACCTGCCAGTTGGTGATCGACAGTCGCGAACAGGTTGTCGGGCAGTTGCAGGCGCTGGGCTTTGAAGTGCTGCCGTCGGCGGCGAACTTTATCTTCGCCCGTCACCCGGAACACGATGCGGCGGCGCTGGCGGCCAAATTGCGCGAACAGGGTGTGATCGTGCGTCACTTCAAGCAACTGCGCATTGCCCAGTTCCTGCGGATCAGCATTGGTACGCCGGAGCAGAATGCGGCGTTGATTGAAGGGTTGTCAGATATTTAAAGCCCGCCCCTTTAACCAGGGTGTGGGAGCGGGCTTGCTCGCGATGCAGGCGGCGCGGTCACTCAGTCAAACCGTGTCGATATTATCGCGAGCAAGCCCGCTCCCACAGGGTATTTACCGTTTATTCTTGCGTCTGCGGCGGTTGTTCCTGCGGCGGGCGCAGACCTACTTCGGCAGTAAGCTTGAGCTCTTTGCCGTTGCGCATTACCTGGATCGTGATCTTGTCCGAAGGCTTGATCCGCGCCACCTGATTCATCGAGCGACGACCATCGCTGGCAGGCTCGCCATCAATACTCAGAATCACATCCCCCAGCTGCAAACCGGCTTTCTGTGCCGGGCCATCACGGAAAATCCCCGCCACAACAATCCCCGGACGACCACTCAGGCCAAACGACTCGGCCAGTTCCTGGGTCAGCGGCTGCACCTCGATCCCTAGCCAGCCACGAATCACCTGACCGTGCTCGATAATCGATTTCATGACTTCCATGGCCAGGTTGATCGGGATGGCAAAGCCGATGCCTTGCGAGCCGCCGGACTTGGAGAAGATCGCGGTGTTGATCCCGGTCAGATTGCCGTTGGCATCTACCAGCGCACCACCCGAGTTGCCGGGGTTGATCGCGGCATCGGTCTGGATAAAGTCTTCGTAATTGTTCAGGCCCAACTGATTGCGCCCGGTGGCACTGATGATGCCCATGGTGGTGGTTTGGCCAACGCCAAACGGGTTACCGATGGCCAGGGCAATATCACCGATGCGCAGGGTGTCCGAGCGGCCAATGGTAATGGCCGGCAGGTTTTTCAGGTCGATCTTCAGTACCGCCAGATCGGTCTCCGGGTCGCTGCCGATAACCCGGGCGTGGGTTTCACGGCCATCCTTGAGCGCTACCACAATCTGATCGGCACCGGCGACCACGTGGTTGTTGGTCAGCAGATAGCCTTCGGGACTCATCAGTACTGCCGAACCCAGGCTGGACTCCATGCGTCGCTGCTTGGGTTCGTTGTTACCGAAAAAGTGGCGAAACTGCGGATCCTCAAACAATGGGCGGGCGTTTTTATTCACCACTTTGGTGGTGTACAGGTTGGCCACCGCCGGAGCCGCACGCACCACGGCATCGGCGTAGGTCACCGGCCCTTGCTGCATGTAGCTGGTTTGCGGGGCTTGTTGCAGATTGACGTCCAGGCTCGGCAGCCCAACCCATTGCGGGTAACGCTGAATAATCAGCAAAGCGATAAGCACGCCAGCCAGCAGTGGCCAGCCAAAGAAACGCAAAGCCTTAAACATTGAACTCAGTCCTGAAGGTTGCAGAGCCATTCTGACGGCCCATAATGGCGCCATTATACGAGGGCCGCCCGGCTCTGAACGCTATATTTAGGAGTCTTTTATGGCTGTCTCCCTGAGCACGCTGGTAGAAGAAGCAAATCGTTACCTTAACTGTGCCGCCATCGCCGATTATTGCCCCAATGGCCTGCAGGTCGAAGGCCGCCCGCAGGTGATGCGTATTGTCAGTGGTGTGACCGCCAGCCAGGCATTGCTGGATGCCGCAGTCGAGGCTCAGGCTGATCTAGTGCTGGTGCATCATGGCTACTTCTGGAAAGGTGAAGATCCGTGCGTTACCGGCATGAAGCAGCGCCGCCTGAAAACCCTGCTCAAGCACGATATCAGCTTACTGGCGTATCACTTGCCGCTGGATCTGCACCCTGAAGTGGGCAATAACGTGCAATTAGCGCGACAGCTGGATATCACTGTCGAAGGCCCGCTGGAACCGGGCAACTTGAAAGTGGTGGGGCTGGTGGGCTCATTGGCCGAGCCGGTGACCGCTCGCGATTTTGCCCGTCGCGTGCAAGAAGCGCTTGGGCGTGAGCCGTTGCTGATTGAAGGCAGCGAGATGATCCGCCGCGTGGGCTGGTGCACCGGTGGCGGGCAGGGATTTATCGATCAGGCTGTATTGGCCGGGGTTGATCTGTACCTGAGTGGTGAAGCCTCGGAGCAGACTTTCCATAGTGCCCGGGAAAACGACATCAGTTTTATCGCCGCTGGTCATCACGCCACCGAGCGTTATGGTGTGCAGGCTTTGGGTGATTACCTGGCGCGCCGCTTTGCCCTGGAACATCTGTTTATCGATTGCCCGAATCCGATCTGAACATTCAACAACTCACCCTTGTGGGAGCGGGCTTGCTCGCGATGCAGGCGCTGCGATATGTCAGGCAAACTGCGTTGATGCAATCGCGAGCAAGCCCGCTCCCACAGGGGGCGCGCAGCCCAAACTCCGGGATCTATTCTTAGACCGTTTCGATCTAGTAGGCGCCATCTATAGAAGAGGGCGCTGTGCTAGCATTCGAGCCTCGAACACGGCCCGCAGGCCGTTCATAAGATAGCTTTCGTGAGTAGCCATGGTCGACAAACTGACGCACCTGAAACAGCTGGAGGCGGAAAGCATCCACATCATCCGCGAGGTGGCCGCCGAGTTCGATAACCCGGTGATGCTGTACTCGATCGGTAAAGATTCCGCCGTGATGCTGCACCTTGCTCGCAAGGCCTTTTTCCCTGGCAAGCTGCCGTTTCCGGTGATGCATGTCGACACCCAGTGGAAATTCCAGGAGATGTACAGCTTTCGCGACAAGATGGTCGCCGAGCTGGGCCTGGATCTGATCACTCACGTCAACCCGGACGGCGTGGCACAAGGGATCAACCCTTTCACCCACGGCAGCGCCAAGCACACCGACATCATGAAGACCGAGGGTCTGAAGCAGGCTCTGGACAAATACGGTTTTGATGCCGCCTTTGGTGGTGCGCGTCGCGACGAAGAGAAATCCCGTGCCAAAGAGCGCGTGTACTCCTTCCGCGACAGCAAGCACCGCTGGGACCCGAAAAACCAGCGTCCCGAGTTGTGGAACGTCTACAACGGCAACGTCAACAAGGGTGAATCGATCCGCGTATTCCCGTTGTCGAACTGGACCGAGCTGGATATCTGGCAGTACATCTACCTTGAAGGCATCCCGATCGTGCCGCTGTACTTCGCCGCCGAACGCGATGTGATCGAGAAGAACGGCACGTTGATCATGATCGACGACGACCGCATCCTTGAGCACCTGTCTGACGAAGACAAGGCGCGCATCGTCAAGAAAAAGGTCCGTTTCCGTACCCTGGGTTGCTACCCGCTGACCGGCGCGGTGGAGTCCGAGGCTGAAACCCTGACCGACATCATCCAGGAAATGCTCCTGACGCGAACTTCCGAGCGCCAGGGCCGAGTCATCGATCACGATGGCGCAGGCTCAATGGAAGATAAAAAACGTCAAGGTTATTTCTAAGGGGTTGTCATGTCGCACCAATCTGATTTGATCAGCGAGGACATCCTCGCCTACCTGGGCCAGCACGAGCGCAAAGAGATGTTGCGCTTCCTGACCTGCGGCAACGTCGACGACGGTAAGAGCACCCTCATCGGGCGCCTGCTGCACGACTCCAAGATGATCTACGAAGACCATCTGGAAGCCATTACCCGCGATTCGAAAAAAAGCGGCACCACGGGCGATGATATCGACCTGGCGCTGCTGGTTGACGGTCTGCAAGCCGAGCGCGAGCAGGGCATCACTATTGACGTGGCGTATCGCTACTTCTCTACCGCCAAACGCAAATTCATCATTGCCGATACCCCGGGCCATGAGCAGTACACCCGCAACATGGCCACCGGTGCCTCCACCTGTGACCTGGCGATCATTCTGGTGGATGCCCGTTACGGCGTGCAGACCCAGACCCGTCGCCACAGCTTTATCGCCTCGTTGCTGGGCATCAAGCATATCGTTGTGGCCATCAACAAGATGGACCTCAAGGGTTTTGATGAGGGTGTGTTCGAGTCGATCAAGGCCGACTACCTGAAGTTTGCCGAAGGCTTGAAAATGAAGCCTACCAGCCTGCACTTTGTGCCGATGTCTGCCCTTAAAGGCGACAACGTGGTGAACAAGTCCGAGCGTTCGCCGTGGTATACCGGCCAGTCGCTGATGGAAATCCTCGAAACCGTGGAAGTGGCTGCGGACCGCAACCTCACTGACCTGCGCTTCCCGGTGCAGTATGTGAACCGCCCTAACCTGAACTTCCGTGGTTTTGCCGGCACCCTGGCCAGCGGCGTCGTACATAAGGGCGATGAAATCGTAGTACTGCCGTCGGGCAAGAGCAGCCGCGTTAAATCCATCGTCACCTTTGAAGGCGAACTGGAACACGCAGGGCCGGGCCAGGCAGTCACGTTGACCATGGAAGACGAGATTGATATCTCCCGTGGCGACCTGCTGGTACATGCCGACAACGTGCCGCTGGTGACTGACAATTTCGAAGCCATGCTGGTGTGGATGGCTGAAGAGCCGATGCTGCCGGGCAAGAAGTACGACATCAAGCGCGCTACCAGCTATGTGCCGGGTTCGGTTGCCAGCATCGTCAACAAGGTCGATGTGAACACCTTGGAAGAAGGCCCGGCCAGCGCCCTGCAACTGAACGAGATCGGCAAGGTCAAGATCAGTCTCGACGCACCGATTGCGCTGGATGGTTATGCCAGCAACCGTACGACCGGTTCGTTCATCATCATCGACCGCCTGACCAATGGCACCGTCGGTGCAGGCATGATCGTTGCGCAGCCGTTGAGTCATGGCAGTGCGACCCATCACGGCAAGCTGGCGCATGTGGCGGTTGAAGAGCGTGTGCAGCGTTTTGGCCAGCAGCCGGCTACCGTGTTATTCAGCGGTCTGTCAGGCGCAGGCAAGAGCACTTTGGCTTATGCGGTTGAGCGCAAGCTGTTCGATATGGGCCGTGCAGTATTTGTGCTGGATGGCCAGAACCTGCGCCATGACCTGAACAAGGGTCTGCCACAGGATCGTGCCGGGCGTACGGAAAACTGGCGTCGTGCTGCTCACGTGGCGCGTCAGTTCAACGAAGCGGGCTTGCTGACCCTGGCCGCGTTTGTGGCTCCGGATGCCGAAGGCCGCGAACAGGCCAAGGCGCTGATTGGCAGCGATCGTCTGGTCACCGTGTATGTTCAGGCATCCCCGGCGGTGTGTGCCGAGCGTGACCCGCAAGGGCTGTATGCGGCCGGTGGTGACAACATTCCGGGCGAGTCCTTCCCGTATGACGTGCCGCTGGATGCCGACCTTGTGGTCGACACGCAAACGCTGACGCTGGAAGAAAGCGTCAAGCAGGTGCTGGACCTGTTACGTCAACGCGGCGCGATTTAAGCCGCACTAAAAAAGCCCGCTGCCGAGAGATCGGTGGTGGGCTTTTTTGTGGGGTTGCGCTGATCTGCTTTTGCCTTTAGTCCCCTCTCCCTCCGGGAGAGGGTTAGGGTGAGGGGCTCTTGATCTTATTCAGCGCGCCGGATATTCCCGATGCAGCTCCCCCAGCAACCGGTCCTTGTCTTCCCACAACTGGTTGATCCAGCTCTGAAACGCCAGTCGGTACTCCGGGTCCTGATCGTAGTTCTTGCCCAAAAACTCGGCCGGGATTTGCAGCTCTTCAAACACCACAACTACGTCCTTCACATTGCCGCACAACAGGTCCCAATACCCTGGACGCCCGCCCGGGTAGTGAATGGTCACGTTGACGATCGACTGCAGCTGCTCCCCCATCGCATCCAGTACAAAGGCAATACCACCGGCCTTGGGCTTGAGCAGGTAGCGAAACGGAGAATTCTGCTGCGCATGCTTGGCTTCGGTAAAGCGCGTGCCTTCGACGAAGTTGAAAATGCCCACCGACTGGTTTTTGAACTTGGCGCAGGTCTTGCGCGTAGTCGCCAGATCGGCGCCTTTTTTCTCCGGGTGCTTGGCCAGGTAGGCCTTGGAGTAGCGCTTCATAAAGGGAAAGCCCAGCGCCCACCAGGCCAGGCCAATCACCGGCACCCAGATCAGTTCCTGCTTGAGGAAGAACTTCAACGGACGAATACGTTTATTGAGCACGTATTGCAGCACCATGATGTCGACCCAGCTCTGATGGTTGCTGGTCACCAGATAAGAGTGCTGGTAGTCCAGCCCCTCAAGACCCTTGATATGCCAGCGGGTCTTGCGCAGCAAATCCATCCAGCGACTGTTGTTGCCAACCCAGGCTTCGTGGATCCGGCGCATCAACTCGTCGGTCACCCGCTGCGCGGCCGGAAAGGGCAGGCACAGCTTGAAAATGGCGACGACAAACAGCGGCGTGCAACACAGGATGGTGTTGAGCGCCAGCAGCAGTGAAGCAATGACGCCGCGTAACGGTGCAGGCAGAAAATCCAGCATTTACACATCCATAGGTCGGTTGGCGGCTTGAATCGCCGTAAGGGCGATGGTGTAGACGATATCGTCCACTTGCGCGCCGCGGGGCAGATCGTTTACCGGTTTACGCAGGCCTTGCAGCATCGGGCCAAGGCTGACGCAATCGGCGCTGCGTTGTACGGCTTTGTGCGTGGTGTTGCCGGTGTTGAGGTCGGGAAACACGAATACTGTGGCCCGGCCCGCCACCTGGCTATTGGGCGCCAGTTGCCTGGCCACTACTTCGTTGGCGGCCGCGTCGTATTGCAGCGGGCCGTCAATCAGCAGCGCATGCTGGGCTTCGTGGGCCAGCAGGGTGGCCTCGCGGACTTTTTCGACCTCTTCTCCGCTGGCCGAGTCGCCGCTGGAGTAGCTGATCATCGCCACTCGCGGGGTGATACCGAAGGCTGCGGCAGAGTCGGCGCTTTGCAGGGCGATCTCGGCCAGTTCGGTGGCGCTCGGGTGCGGATTCATCACACAGTCGCCGTACACCAGCACCTGCTCGGGGAACAGCATAAAGAACACCGACGACACCAGCGTGCAGCCCGGCGCTGTCTTGATCAGTTGCAGGGCGGGGCGGATGGTGTTTGCGGTGGAATGGATAACCCCTGAAACCAGCCCGTCCACTTCGTCCAGCGCCAGCATCATGGTGCCGATGACCACCGGGTCTTCCAGCTGTTGTTCGGCCATGGGTGCGTTGATGCTTTTGCTCTTGCGCAGGGCCACCATTGGCTCGACATAGCGGGCGCGGATCAGGTCCGGGTCGAGAATCTCCAGGCCCTCGGGCAGTTCAAAACCATGGGCCTTGGCCACGGCATGGACTTCCTCCGGTTTGGCCAGCAAAACACAGCGGGCAATGCCGCGGGCCTGGCATATAGCTGCCGCCTGTACGGTCAAAGGTTCGCTGCCTTCGGGCAATACGATGCGCTTGTTGGCCTGCTGGGCGCGCTGGATCAGCTGATAGCGGAACACCGCAGGCGTGAGGCGCATTTCCCGTGGTGTGCCACAGCGTTGATGCAGCCATTGGGCGTCAAGGTGGCTGGCGACAAAATCGGTGATGATTTCCGCACGCTCGCGGTCATCAATGGGGATTTCCTTGTTCAGGCCATTGAGGCGGTTGGCCGTGTCGTAGGAGCCCGTGCTCACCGACAGTACCGGCAACCCGGCCTGCAGCGCACCGCGGCAAAGCTCCATCAGGCGTGGATCGGGCTGGGTATCGCTGGTCAGCAGCAGGCCCGCCAGTGGTACACCGTTCATCGCCGCCAGGCTGACGGCCAAGATGATGTCGTCGCGATCTCCCGGGGTCACCACCAGCACGCCCGGCTTGAGCAGTTGCAGGGTGTTGAGCACGGTGCGGGCGCACAGGATGATTTTCGACATGCGCCGGGTTTCATAGTCCCCGGCATTGAGCACCTGGGCGCCCAGCAACTCGGCCACATCGCGGGTGCGCGGGGCGTTGAGTTCGGGCTGGAAGGGGATGCAGCCCAGCAGCTTGAAATCACCCGTGCGCAGCAGCGGCGAATGTTCCTTGAGGCGTGCGGCAAAGACTTCCATGCTTTCGTCGGTGCGCACCTTGTTGAGGATTACGCCAAGTACTTTCGGGTCCTTTGGTCCGCCAAACAGTTGGGCCTGCAACTCAACGCGCCCGGAAAGCTCGGTCAACACTTCGTTTTCCGGGGCCGAGACCAGGATTACTTCGGCATCCAGGCTCTTGGCCAGATGCAGATTGACCCGTGCCGCGTAACTGGCGGTGCGGGTCGGTACCATGCCTTCGACGATCAGCACGTCCTTGCCGACGGCGGCCTGTTGATAGAGGTTGATGATCTCTTCGAGCAGCTCATCCAGCTGGCCGTCACCGAGCATGCGCTCGACATGGGCCAGGCCCAGCGGCGTCGGCGGCTTGAGGCCGTGGGTACGGGCCACCAGCTCGGTGGAGCGTTCAGGGCCAAAATCGCCCGGATGGGGCTGGGCTATGGGCTTGAAAAAACCGACTTTCAACCCGGCGCGCTCCAGGGTGCGAACCAGGCCCAGACTAATGGATGTCAGACCCACGCCAAAATCGGTGGGGGCGATAAAGAAAGTTTGCATGCGAGCTTCCTGACGTGGCAGTGCAAGGGCAACACCCTTCAAACGGGGCTTGTGCCTGAATCAATTGCCAAGATTAGCGCTATCTGCCTCTTGAGCACACCAGCCGCAGTCAAAGGACTGGCCTATTTTTGCCTGGCGCTGTACCGGGTCCAGCACCCACGGCCTGGATTGCCATGGCGGTTGATGACGCTGGTGCTGGGTGTGGCCGCAGGAGAGTACGGCAACCCAATGTTGCTCCTCATCCTGTCGCCAGCCAATGATCGTTGAAGTTTTCAATTTTATCCGTTGGTCTTGGTTGTGTTCGCTTTCAGGCGATTGCTTGGTTAAACTTGCGCACTCATTATTTTTTGCAAAAGGTCTCGCCCCATGACGATCGCCGCCAACAAGGCTGTCTCCATCGACTATACCCTGACCAATGACGCTGGTGAGGTCATCGACAGCTCCGCCGGCGGCGCACCGCTGGTTTACCTGCAAGGCGCAGGTAACATCATCCCGGGTCTGGAAAAGGCTCTGGTTGGCAAGGCCGTTGGTGACGAGCTGGACGTTACCGTTGAGCCGGAAGACGCTTACGGCGAATACTCCGCTGAGCTGGTCAGCACTTTGAGCAGCAGCATGTTCGAAGGCGTTGACCAACTGGAAGTTGGCATGCAGTTCCACGCTTCGGCGCCGGACGGCCAAATGCAGATCGTGACCATCCGTGACCTGGACGGCGACGACGTGACTGTAGACGGTAACCACCCACTGGCTGGCCAGCGTCTGAACTTCAAGGTCAAGGTTGTGGCCATCCGTGACGCGAGCGAAGAAGAAGTTGCTCACGGCCACGTACACGGTGAAGGCGGTCATCAGCACTGACAAGTGCTGCTACGCTCTCATGTGAGCTAGCCAGGAAAGGCGCCTTCGGGCGCCTTTTTGCATCCTGGGTTATGAGGGCAATCGGTAAGCTGAACGATTGTTTTAATGTGGATACGGGAATTTTTGGAGTCCGTCATGAGTGCTTTTCACGAACTTACCCTGGACACGCTGGATGGCAAGCCGCTGCCGCTGGATACCTTTAAAGGCAAAGTGGTGCTGGTAGTAAACGTTGCCTCCAAGTGCGGTTTGACCCCTCAATACGCCGCCCTGGAAAACCTGTATCAGCAATTCAAGGGCGAGGGTTTCAGTATTCTGGGCGTTCCCTGCAATCAGTTCGCCGGACAGGAACCGGGTACCGAGCAGGAAATCCAGGAATTTTGCAGCCTTAACTACGGGGTCACTTTCCCTTTGAGCAGCAAGCTGGAAGTTAACGGGCCAGAGCGTCATCAGTTGTATAAGTTGCTGGCAGGCGAGGGCGCGGAGTTTGAAGGGGAAATCACCTGGAACTTCGAAAAGTTTCTGGTGGGCAAGGATGGCCGGGTATTGGCGCGTTTCTCTCCGCGCACCGCGCCAGACGATGCCACAGTGATTCAGGCCATTGAAAAATCTCTGGCTTAAGGCTTTTTCGCTTCGATATGCACCGGCACCGGGGTTTCGCACGTCGAACCCTGGCATGCCCGCTGCAACTGGTTTTCAAATCGCTCGACAATTCCCGGCCAGCTTTGCCGGCTGGCATGGCGACGGGCATTGAGGCGCAGGGTACGCAAGGTTTCCGGAGCTTCAAGCAGCCAGCAGGCCGCTTCGATCCAGGCGTATTCATCCCCCGGCATGGCCAGCACGCCGTTGTAACCATGACGGATATGCAGGCCGGCTGCAGCTTCGTCGTAGGCCACCACGCCCAGACCTGAAGCCTGGGCTTCAAGTACCACATTGCCGAATGTTTCGCTCAGGCTTGGAAATAAAAACACATCTCCAGAGGCGTAGTGGCAAGCCAGGTCTTCGCCAGACTGCTGCCCGCAAAAAATCGCTTCGGGCAATGACGCCTCCAGTGCTGCACGTTTTGATCCGTCGCCCACCACAATCAGCTTGAAGCGCCGCGCGGGGTAGCGGGCTTGCAGTTGATCAAAACAGCGCTTGAGTGCGCCCAGATTTTTCTCCGGCGCCAGACGCCCGACATGCAACAGGGCAATATCGTTTTCTCTAAGCCCCCAGCTCTGGCGCAAGGAGTGTTGCCGTTTTACCGGGTTGAACAGCTGGCTGTCGACACCGCGGGGGAGCAACTCCAAGCGCTCAAAATGCCTGCGCTCAAGCTCCACACGCTGGCTGGAGCTGGGCACCAGGGTCAGGGCTGAACGGTTATGAAACCAGCGCAGGTAGTGGGTCAGGGCGCGGGTGAGCAGGGTCAGGCCGTGCTGACGCAAGTACTGCTGGAAATTGGTGTGAAAGCCGGTGACCGCGGTAATGCCCAAGCGGCGGGCAACGCGCAGGGCACATAAGCCCAGCGGGCCCTCTGTGGCGATATAGACCACATCCGGAGGTTGCTGGCGCCAACGCCGGGTCAGGCGGTGGGTGGACGTCATGCCCCATTGCAGGCCTGGATAACCGGGCAATGGCCAGCCTCGGCAGAGCATCAACTCGTTGTTGCTGCGCTGGTTGCCATCGTCGCTCTGGCGCGGGCGTATCACCTCTACACGGTGGTTGCGCGCGCGCAGGCCAGCACACAGATGGCCAAGGGTATTGGCCACGCCGTTGATTTCGGGAGCGAAGGTTTCGGTGATCAGGGCGATATGCAGGGCTGTAGTCATGACCCCAGTGTGATTTGGGGGCATGACGTGCATGTGTCACGGTGATGATGGATTTATGAAGTCAGCGGCTACGGTTGGCGGCTGCCAGGGCTTCATCGCCACGTTCGCGCACCCAGAACAGGGTTGCGCCGGCAACGGCGGCGGGCATCATCAGGATATTGACCACCGGGATCAGCAGTACCAGGTAAACGATGCCGCCAAAACTCATGCTTTGCCAGCGCTTCTCGCGCAGCCAGGCGAGCATTTCGTTCCAGCCCAGCTTGTGGTTGTCGGCCGGGTAGTCGATGTACTGAATGGCCATCATCCAGATCCCGAACAGCAACCACAGCGGTGCCGCGATCAGGTTGAGTACCGGGATAAACGACAGGATCAGCAAGGCAATGGCCCGAGGCAGAAAGTAGCCCAGCTTGCGCAACTCGCGGGCCAGGGTGCGCGGCACCATGGCGGCCAGCTCAGCCCAGCTGAAGGGCGGGGAATTATCGACCCCGCGCACTACGGCTTCGACTTTTTCCGAGAGAAAACCGTTGAACGGCGCGGCAATGATATTGGCCAGCATGGTGAAGGTGAAAAACACCATCAATGCCACCAGCACCACGAACAGCGGCCACAGCACATAGTTGAGAAAGCTCAACCAACTGGGCAGGCTGGGCATCAGGGCCTCGACCCAGAGGTTGAATTGATGCCCGGCGAAATAAATCAATCCGACGAACAGCACCAGATTGATCAGCAAGGGCAACAGCACAAACAGGCGCAAGCCCGGGCTGAGAACCAGTTTCAGGCCTTCACGCAGGTACTGCGGGCCAGAGAGAACAGGGGCAGGCATAGAGTGCTCCGAGCAATGGAAAACCGGGCGACCTTAACGGCTTTATTCGCAGGACGAAAGCCTTGTATCAGGTTCGACAATTACTGTAACAAAGCCGTCTAAAATCGAATTCGACTACATAGAGACCTGCTATGAGCTGGATTGTTAATGCGTATTTCCTTACTCTCTGCGGCCTCTATATGCTTCACCCATATTTTTCAGGATCTGCGCGTTGCAGGCATAGCCTGGGCAGGTTTACGGTTTCTTTTTATTCCAGCCGGTAAAGCGGCGTTCCGACCCGGTTTCAATGCGGGCGGTCATAGGAGTGAGTCATGTCTGAAGTACGTCATTCGCGTGTGATTATTCTGGGTTCCGGCCCTGCCGGTTACAGCGCCGCTGTCTACGCGGCCCGCGCCAACCTCAAACCACTGCTGATCACGGGCATGCAGGCTGGCGGTCAATTGACCACCACCACTGAAGTCGACAACTGGCCAGGTGATGTTCATGGCCTGACCGGCCCGGCTTTGATGGAGCGCATGCGCGAGCACGCCGAGCGTTTTGAGACGGAAATCATTTTCGATCACATCAACGAAGTGGATCTGAAAAACCGTCCGTTCACCCTCAAGGGCGACAGCGGTACTTTCACTTGCGACGCGCTGATCATTGCCACTGGCGCCAGCGCCCGCTACCTGGGCCTGCCTTCCGAAGAAGCGTTTATGGGCAAAGGCGTTTCGGCCTGTGCGACCTGCGATGGTTTCTTCTACCGCAACAAGCCAGTTGCCGTGGTCGGTGGTGGCAACACTGCCGTTGAAGAGGCGCTGTACCTGGCCAATATCGCCAGCAAAGTGACCCTGGTTCACCGCCGCGAAACTTTCCGTGCCGAGAAGATCCTGATCGACAAGCTGCACGCCCGTGTCGCTGAAGGCAAGATCGAGCTCAAGCTGAACGCGACCCTGGACGAAGTACTGGGTGACAACATGGGCGTGACCGGTGCCCGTCTGAAAAACAACGACGGCAGCTTTGACGAGCTGAAAGTCGACGGCGTGTTTATCGCTATCGGCCACACCCCGAACACCTCGTTGTTTGAAGGCCAGCTGGAGCTAAAGGACGGCTACATGATTGTGCAGGGTGGCCGTGAAGGCAACGCAACTGCTACCAGCGTTGAAGGCGTGTTTGCCGCAGGCGACGTGGCTGACCACGTTTATCGTCAGGCCATCACCTCGGCTGGCGCCGGCTGCATGGCGGCACTGGACACCGAGCGCTACCTGGACGGCCTGCAGAACGCCCAGTTCTGATAGCCCGCCCCAACAAAAAAACCGGCTTTGGCCGGTTTTTTTGTGACTGCAACTTCGGTGTTCGTGGCTCTTGTGGGAGCGGGCTTGCCCGCGATGCAGCGGCGCGGTGTGGCAGGCAAACCGCAGTGCCATCGCAGGCAAGCCAGCTCCCACAAGAATTGTGTCGCACGCAAAATTTGATGCTTGCAGGGATTATTGTGGGAGCGGGCTTGCCCGCGATGCAGGCGGCGCGGTGTGGCAGGCAAACCGCGGTGATGCCATCGCAGGCAAGCCAGCTCCCACAAGAATTGTGTCGCACGCAAATTTGATGCTTGCAGGGATTATTGTGGGAGCGGGCTTGCCCGCGATACAGGCAGCGCGGTATGGCAGGCAAACCGC
>NZ_JBUZTQ010000016.1:0-105842 GCF_055408445.1 Pseudomonas sp. B414
GGCAGATACGGTGTATTTGAATCCCGAGCGCGCTGGTGCATAAGCCGTAATCGGTAGTCGCAAGAAGTACCAAGGCGACAGGTACCTTGACACGTACCGCTGTTTGACAAAAGTGAGCCGCCGTAAGGGCGGAACCCGTAGAAAGCCGTGACACATCGAATGGATATGTACTCGGTGGTTTTAACTGGAATTGCGAGTACATATCCAGCATTGAGGCCATGCCCATCGTACGGCCTTCGCTCCGGTCCTGTTACGTACGCGTGTACTGGGCAATTTCCCGTAGCTGCCTCGTTCCTTCGGCAGCTGCAGGGCGGGTATTTATCTCGCGCTCACTTCTGGCATAACACTTGCTCTGCCTAGTCCAGCACCTGTGAAAACCCCAAAGTGACGGATTATTGGCATGGCGACGAGCGACGCGGTAAATGAACCGGCCGGCAAGGGCAAACTCAAGCTGATTATCCTGGTCGTCGTGGCTGTGCTGCTGGCGATTGGCCTTTCCGTGGGCGCGACCTGGTACTTCATGCACTCCCCCAAGAGCGAGCCGGTGGCCACCGTCGATACCAACGTCAAGCTGCCCGCGATCTACGAACCCATGGCCCCGGCCTTTGTGGTCAATTTCAACGCCAATGGCCGCCAGCGCTACATGCAAGTGAGTGTGACCTTGCAGGCGCGCGACCCCGCCGATCTCAAGGCGCTGATGGTGCATATACCGGTGATTCGCAACAATCTGGTGATGCTGTTCTCCGGGCAGACCTTTGACGACCTCGCCACCCCAGTGGGCCAGGAAATCCTGCGCCAGAAAACCACTGCCAGCGTGCAGGAAGTAGCGCAGAAAGAACTCGGCAAAGTGGTTATCGACCAGGCGCTCTTCACTAACTTTGTATTGCAGTAGGATCACGACATGGCCGTGCAAGACCTGCTGTCCCAGGATGAGATCGACGCGCTGCTGCATGGCGTCGATGACGGTCTGGTACAGGCCGAATCAGCTGCCGAGCCCGGCAGTGTCAAAAGCTACGACCTGACCAGTCAGGACCGCATTGTCCGGGGCCGCATGCCGACCCTGGAAATGATCAACGAACGCTTCGCCCGCTACACCCGTATCAGCATGTTCAACCTGCTGCGCCGCTCGGCGGACGTGGCAGTGGGCGGGGTGCAGGTAATGAAATTCGGCGAGTACGTACACTCGCTGTATGTGCCTACCAGCCTTAACCTGGTGAAGATCAAGCCGCTGCGCGGCACGGCGCTGTTTATCCTCGACGCCAAGCTGGTGTTCAAGCTGGTGGACAACTTCTTTGGCGGCGACGGCCGCCACGCCAAGATCGAAGGCCGCGAATTCACCCCCACCGAGTTGCGGGTGGTGCGCATGGTGCTGGAGCAGGCGTTTATCGACTTGAAGGAAGCCTGGCAGGCGATCATGGAAGTCAATTTCGAGTACATCAACTCGGAAGTGAACCCGGCCATGGCCAATATCGTCGGCCCCAGCGAAGCTATCGTGGTCTCCACTTTCCATATCGAACTCGATGGCGGTGGCGGCGACCTGCACGTGACCATGCCGTATTCGATGATCGAGCCGGTGCGCGAGATGCTCGATGCCGGTTTCCAGTCCGACCTCGACGACCAGGACGAACGCTGGAGCAAGGCCCTGCGTGAAGACGTGCTGGATGTCAGCGTGCCACTGAGTGCCACCGTGGCCCGCCGCCAATTGCGTCTGCGCGACATCTTGCATATGCAACCCGGCGACGTGATCCCCATTGAGCTGGACGATGAACTGGTGATGCGCGCCAACGGCGTACCCTCGTTCAAGGTCAAGCTGGGCTCGCACAAGGGCCATCTGGCCCTGCAAGTGATTGAGCCCATCGACCGGCGTTAGGCGCCGGTCCCCCCCCATTTGCTGCGTTAACGAATCACTGCCCGCCGAGGAAATCCCATGGCTAACGAACACGATACAACTGCTGCAGACCAGGCACTGGCTGATGAATGGGCAGCGGCACTGGAAGAAACCGGCGATGTTGGCCAGGCAGATATCGATGCGCTGCTGGCTGCCGATGCGGCGACCAAACCGTCCTCCAATCGCCTGGCGATGGAAGAGTTCGGCAGCGTGCCGCGCACTAACAATAACCAGCCGGTGACCCTGGATGGCCCCAACCTGGATGTGATTCTGGATATTCCGGTGTCGATTTCCATGGAAGTGGGCAGCACCGACATCAATATCCGCAACCTGCTGCAACTCAACCAGGGCTCGGTGATCGAGCTTGATCGTCTGGCCGGTGAACCACTGGACGTGCTGGTCAACGGCACCCTGATTGCCCACGGCGAAGTGGTGGTGGTCAACGAAAAGTTCGGCATCCGCCTGACGGACGTGATCAGCCCAAGCGAACGCATCAAGAAGCTGCGCTAAATGAAGTGGCTTCTCGGCGGTTTACTGGCTTTGCCCTTGAGCGTGCTGGCGGCAGAACCCCTGGCCAATGCCACGGCGGCCGCTGCGCCTGTGGTTGGCAGCAGCATTGGCGGGCAATTGACGCAGCTGGTGCTGGGCTTGCTGCTGGTGCTGGGGCTGATCTTTGCTCTGGCCTGGCTGCTGCGCCGAGTGCAGCAGGCAGGGCCGCGCCAGGGTCAGGTGATCGAACTGATCAGCTCGCGCGCCCTGGGCGCGCGGGATCGGCTGGTGCTGGTACAAGTCGGCAATGAGCAGATCCTGCTTGGCCTTACGCCGGGCCGTATTACCCCGCTGCATGTGCTCAAGGAACCGGTGCAACTACCGGACACGACACAACCGGCCACCCCCGAATTTGCCAAGCGACTGATGGAAGTACTGGGCCAGCAAAAGGACAAGCCGTAATGCGTTTAGTTGTCGCGCTGTTGTTGGCGCTGGTCGCACCATTGGCGTTGGGCGCCGACCCGCTGTCGATCCCGGCCATTACCCTGGGCACCGGGGCCAACGGCCAGCAGGAATATTCGGTCAGCCTGCAAATCCTCCTGATCATGACCGCGCTGAGCTTTATCCCGGCGTTCGTCATGCTGATGACCAGTTTTACCCGGATCATCATCGTGTTCTCGATTCTGCGTCAGGCGCTGGGCTTGCAGCAAACCCCGTCGAACCAGATCCTGACCGGTATGGCGCTGTTTTTGACTATGTTTATCATGGCTCCGGTATTCGACCGGGTGAACAACGACGCCCTGCAGCCTTATCTGGCGGAAAAGCTCACGGCCCAGGACGCGATTCTCAAGGCTGAAGTGCCGATCAAGGACTTTATGCTGGCACAGACCCGCAGCAGCGACCTTGAGCTGTTTATGCGCCTGTCCAAACGCACGGATATCGCCACCCCGGATGCGGCGCCGCTGACCATTCTGGTGCCGGCGTTTGTGACCTCGGAGCTGAAAACCGCATTCCAGATCGGTTTTATGATTTTTATCCCGTTTCTGATCATCGACCTGGTGGTGGCCAGTGTGCTGATGGCCATGGGCATGATGATGCTCTCGCCGCTGATTATCTCGCTGCCGTTCAAAATCATGCTGTTTGTCCTGGTCGATGGCTGGGCGCTGATTATCGGCACCCTGGCCAGCAGTTTCGGCGGAGTGTGAGCCATGACCCCAGAAGTCGCGGTTGACCTGTTTCGCAGCGCATTGTGGCTGACCACCCTGATGGTCGCCGTACTGGTGATCCCCAGCTTGCTGGTGGGCTTGCTGGTGGCCATGTTCCAGGCCGCGACCCAGATCAACGAACAAACCCTTAGCTTCCTCCCGCGTTTGCTGGTGATGCTGGTCACCCTGATCGTGGCGGGGCCGTGGCTGGTGCAGACCTTTATGGAATATATCCTGCAGTTGTACGGCAGCATTCCGCAGTTGATCGGCTAAATGTCGCTGCTCGCCCTGACGGATGCGCAGATCAGTACCTGGGTCGCCAGCTTTATGCTGCCGCTGTTCCGGGTGGGCGCGCTGCTGACCACCATGCCGATCATCGGCACGACCCTGGTGCCCAAGCGCATCAAGCTGTTTCTGTCATTGGCCATCACCCTGGCAATCATGCCCAGCCTGCCGCCGTTGCCCACGGTCAACCCGCTGGACCTCAGTGGCTTGATGCTGATTGCCGAGCAAATCGTTATCGGTGCGCTGCTGGGGTTCTCGTTGCAGCTGTTTTTCCAGGCATTTGTGGTGGCCGGGCAGATTGTCGCGATCCAGATGGGCATGGGCTTTGCGTCCATGGTCGACCCGGCCAACGGGGTTAACGTGGCGGTGATCGGGCAGTTCTTCACCATGTTGGTGACCCTGCTGTTTCTGTCAATGAACGGTCATCTGGTGGTGTTCGAGGTACTGACCGAGAGTTTCACCACCTTGCCGGTGGGCGGCGGCTTGTTGAGCAATCACTACTGGGAAATTGCCAACAAGCTCGGTTGGGTGCTGGGCGCGGCGTTGCTTCTGGTACTGCCGGCGATCACTGCGCTGCTGGTGGTCAACATTGCCTTTGGCGTAATGACCCGGGCTGCGCCGCAACTGAACATCTTCGCCATCGGCTTTCCGCTGACCCTGGTGCTGGGCATGGTGATCCTGTGGATCAGCATGGCCGACATTCTCAACCAGTATCAACCGCTGGCCTCCGAGGCCCTGCAGTTTTTACGCGAACTGGCGCAGGCGAAGTAAATGGCCGAAAGCGAGAGTGGCGCCGATAAAACAGAAGACCCCACGGAGAAACGCAAAAAAGACTCCAGGGAAAAGGGCGAGATCGCCCGCTCCAAAGAACTGAACACCTTGGCCATCATGCTGGCCGGTTCGGCGGGTTTGCTGATTTTCGGCGGCGCGCTGGCGCAGGACATGATGGAGCTGATGCGCTACAACTTCAGCCTGAGCCGTGACGTGCTGCTTAACCCCGACTCCATGGGTGCATTCCTGCTGCACTCGGGCAAGATCGCCTTGCTTGCCCTGCAACCGGTATTGATCACCTTGTTGATTGCCGCGCTGGTGGGGCCCATTTCCCTGGGTGGCTGGCTTTTCGCCGCTGGCAGCCTGGCGCCCAAATTCAGCCGTATGAACCCAGCAGCCGGGATCAAACGGATGTTCTCGGCCAAGGCGCTGGTCGAGCTGCTCAAGGCTCTGGCCAAGTTCTTCATCATTCTGATCGTGGCTTTGCTGGTGTTGAAGTCCGATATCGACGATTTACTGCGCATCGCCCACGAACCCCTGGAGCTGGCGGTGATCCACAGCTTGCAAGTGGTGGCCTGGAGCGCCCTGTGGATGGCCTGCGGGCTGATCCTGATTGCCGCAGTGGACGTACCGGTACAACTGTGGGAAAGCCATCAAAAGCTGCTGATGACCAAGCAGGAAGTGCGTGACGAGCACAAGGACCAGGAAGGTCGCCCCGAGGTCAAACAGCGTATTCGCCAGTTGCAGCGGGAAATGTCCCAGCGCCGGATGATGGCTGCAATCCCCGATGCTGACGTCATCATTACCAACCCGACGCACTATGCCGTGGCCCTCAAATACGACCCGGAGAAGGGCGGAGCGCCCATGCTGCTGGCCAAGGGCAGCGACTTTTTGGCCCTGAAAATTCGCGAAATTGGTGCCAAGCACAACATCCTGCTGCTGGAGTCCCCGGCGCTGGCGCGTTCGATCTACCACTCCACGGAACTGGAGCAGGAGATTCCGGCTGGCTTGTACCTGGCTGTGGCTCAGGTGCTGGCCTACGTGTATCAGATCCGCCAGCACCAGGCGGGCAAGGGCAAGCGTCCGGACCCGCTCAAGGATCTGCCGATTCCCCCGGATTTAAGGCGTGATGAGTAAGTGCCAGGCAGTGGCTGAGCAGGTCTGTTGTGTGTAAATAAGTTGCGTTTGCAATACTGGTTTCTGCTGCTTAATGCCTGTGTTTAAATTGCTTATAATAAAAGCCTGAAAGTTATGCCTGTCTCAGACATATCTTAAATTAAAAGCAGGTTGTAATTTAATAATACTGTTGAGTTGTATTGGTGTTGTCATAACAAATAACTTTTGTTTTTTGTTGGGGTTATCCTGCTTTTTATTTGTGTTTTTTCTGTCGCTAGCCAGAGAAATTCCCTACATATTAAATTTTGACTGACTGTTAATTTCTCTCCTGCTGCGCTCAGTGGCAAAAACACATAATGGTTTGCATCGGTTGAAACTACCGAGGCCTTACTGGCTTTATCATTGTTTTAAGTGCGTCTGCACGGGAGAGATTTAATGGGTTTTTCAATGAAAACGGCCATGGCGTCCATGGTCTTGCTGGCTGTTTCTGCTTCGGCCGTAGCAGGTCAAATTAATTTTGAGGGTGAGATTCTGGATTCTGCCTGCTCCTTGGGTGCGAGTAGTGTCGATCAGACGATTTCTCTGGGGCAGACTGCCAAGTCTGTGCTGGCATCGGGAGGTAAAAGCCCGGTAACAACCTTCAATATAGATCTTATCGGCTGCTCCCTCAGCGGCCTCACCGACAACACCGTGACGGCCACTTTCACAGGGGGCGGTTCGCAAGCTGTGCTTGGCGCATTGGCTGTTAGCGGTCCTTCGTTCGACTCGTTCGGCATCATGCTGGTTGATACCTCTGGCACTCCTATTGTTTTAGGTACCCCGACCAAAACGCAGGTGATTCAGGCCGGCAGTAATACCTTGGCTTTTAGCGCCTATCTGCAAAGTCATGCGACGAAGGCTATTAATCCAGGCGCGTACACGGCAACGACTAACTTCACCCTGGCTTACAAGTAAAGCTTTGCCCTGCTGTTGTTCATTCACCAGCAGGGTAAATTTGGCGGGAACTAAGTGTGAAAGCATTCTTGAAGTTGCCTGTTACTGGTGTGTTGTTCGTGTTTGCAAGTGTGTTTGTCGGTTGCGCTGCAGCACAAAATAATCAGGGTAGTGGTCGTGTAATGCTGGCTGGCGAAGTGATTGACTCTGCCTGTGCGCTGGATGCAAAAAGTGCAGATCAAATCATTGAACTGGATGCTCTGCCCATGGGCCGGCTTATTCGCCAGGGCGAGGGTGAGCCTCATGCTTTCTCATTGCGTTTGATCAAGTGTGCATTGACTCGCCCCGATCCTTATCGCCCCGGTACTAATTTGCCTGATTGGCAGCACCTCAGGGTGACCTTTGAAGGGCTGGCCGATGGCGATGGGCGCCTGTTTGCCACTGCGGGGACCTCAAGCGGTCTGGCCCTGCGGATTGCCGATTTGCAAGGGCAGCAAAGTACACCGGGAGTGCCGATGTCTCTGATATCGCTTACCGGAAAGGATCAAGAACTGCGCTACACCCTTCAACTGGTCGGCAATGGTCGCCCCATGGCAGCCGGGTCTCACCGTGCAGCGGTGCGCTTCAGGCTGGAGTATTTCTGAATGAACGGGCTGTTTACCTTTCGCGATCGCGCAGTCACCGCAGCGATGCTGCGTACCGGGCTGTTGAGCGGGCTGATATCGATTGCGGGCGAGGTATTGGCCGCTGAAGACATCCAGTTCAATACCGATATTCTTGATCTGAACGATCGCAGCAATATCGATTTATCACAGTTTTCTCGTAGCGGTTTTATCTTGCCGGGCAACTACCTGATGCGGGTACAGATAAACACGCACTCGCTGCCTGAGCAGCGCGTTGCCTTTTACCCTCCTGACGATGACCCCAAAGGCAGCCAGGCGTGCGTGTCTGCCGATCTGGTGGAACAATTGGGCTTGAAGAAAAACCAGATGAGCGAACTCACCTGGTGGAAAGGCGGCGAATGCCTGGACAGCAGCAGTCTGTCGGGTATGGAAATCAATGGCGATTTGAGTACTTCCACGCTGAATATCTCCATCCCTCATGCCTATCTTGAGTACAGCGCGCAGGACTGGGATCCGCCCTCCCGATGGGATGAAGGAGTGCCTGGCGTGCTGTTTGATTACAACCTCACGGGGCAATCAGTCAACCAGAGAAAAACCGCAAGCCGCAACAACCTGAGCGGCAATGGCACTTTGGGTGCCAATGCAGGGCCCTGGCGCTTGCGTGCCAACTGGCAAGGTCGTGTCGACAATGAAAGAAATGGGCATGAGCAAGGGCTTGAGTGGAACCGTTTCTATGCTTATCGGGCATTGCCTTCAATTCATTCAAACCTGATGTTGGGGGAAAGCTACCTGCATTCGGACATGTTCGACAGCTTCGGTTTTACCGGTTTCGCACTCAGCTCCGATGACAATCAGTTGCCGCCCAATTTGCGAGGCTATGCGCCAGAGGTTGTCGGTGTTGCCAAAAGCAATGCCAAGGTCACTATCAGCCAGCAGGGTCTGGTGCTGTATGAAACATTGGTCGCGGCGGGGCCCTTCCGCATCCAGGATCTCAATAATGCCATTAGTGGCAGCCTGGATGTGCGGGTAGAAGAGCAAGATGGCAGTGTCAATTCGTTCAAGGTCGAGTCATCCAGTATTCCCTACCTGACACGCCCCGGTACTGTGCGCTACAAACTGGCCGCCGGCCGGCCGAGCATGCATGGCTCAGGGCAAGGCAGAGCCTTTGGCTCGGGTGAGTTTTCCTGGGGGGTCAATAATGGCTGGTCGCTTTATGGCGGGGGCATCAGTGACAGTAACTACACGGCGTTATCGCTGGGTGTCGGGCGCGATCTGCTGGCCTTTGGTGCGTTGTCATTCGATGCTTCGCGAGCCAGAACCACGCTGCAGGGCGATACGCTATCCGGCGCCTCCTACCGTCTGAGCTATTCGAAACGATTTGAAGAGTACGACAGCCAGGTCTCCTTTGCCGGATACCGGTTTTCCGAAAAAAACTACGTGAGCGTCAGCGAATACCTGAATGCGCTTGAGTACGGCAGGCCGGAGGGAAGCAGTAAATCGCTTTATACCGCCACGTTCAACAAGCATTTTCGAGATGCCGGGGTCTCCACTTACCTGACTTTCACCGATCAGTCGTTTTGGAACCGGCCGAGCAGTCAGCGCTGGAACTTGTCGCTGGCCCGTTCTTTCAATATGGGGTCGGTCCAGAACGTGAATCTCTCATTCAACTTGTTCAGAAATCAGGAGCGAAACCAGCAGACGGGTATCAAAAGTGATAATACCGGTATGTATCTATCGCTGACCATGCCCTTTGGAAAGTCCGGCCATTTGTCTGGCAGTGCCAACAGTTCGCACAATAAAAACAGCTATTCGGCGCGTTTCAGTGACCAGTTAAGTGAGCGCAGTCAGTATCAATTGACTGCAGGCAACAACTCCGTCGGCGGTTATCTAAGCCATACCGCTGATCATGCCGATGTGTCCCTGAGTGCCAGCCTGCAAGAAAACCGCCATACCAGCCTCGGTATGTCTGCGCGTGGCGGCGCCACGGTAACGCCATACGGGGGGGCGCTGCATCGCAGTGGAGGTGCGGGCGGCACTCGCTTGATGGTCGATACCAGCGGTGTGTCGGGGGTGCCTGTGCGCGGTTATGGGCGCGCAACCACCAGTAACTTCTTTGGCAAGGCGGTGGTCCCGGACGTCAACGGTTATGTGCGCACAGTGGCCAGTGTTGACCTGGAAAATTTGCCGGCAAATGTTGAGGCGACCCGCTCCGTGACCCAGTTGACCCTGACGGAAGGCGCCATCGGCTACCGCACGCTGGATCTGGTTGCCGGGCACAAAGCCATGGCCGTGCTGCACCTGTCCGATGGCACCGTGCCGCCGTTCGGTGGCACGGTGAAAAATGAGAAACAGCAGGAAACCGGCATTATCAATGACGGTGGCAGTGTCTATCTAAGCGGCATTCGGCCCGGGGAGAAGATGGTTGTCTCCTGGGGCGGCGTCGAGCGTTGCACCCTGGTAATGCCTGCCAATTTACCGGCCGACGGGTTGGCCACCACCCTGGATCTACCTTGCCAGATGGTCATGCCTGACAACGCTACACCCGCATCTGCATCGCAGATCCAGCTTACTGATACAGAGATAACTCCATCATGATCAAGAAATTCAGCTTCGCAATGTCGGCCTCTGCCTTTGTGGCCATGTGCCTGATCAACAACGCCAATGCAGCCATTGGCCTGGATCGAACCCGTGTAGTGTTTGATGGCAGCAAAGAAGCCGTCAGCATGAACATCACCAATAACAACACAAAATTGCCTTATCTGGCCCAGGGCTGGATCGAGGATGAGCAGGGCAACAAGATCACTTCACCGTTGATTGTGCTCCCTCCTGTGCAGCGCCTGGAGCCGGGTAAAAACAGTCAGGTCAAAGTCCAGTCGTTACCGGCTATCAAGTCACTCCCTCAAGACAGGGAGTCGGTGTATTACTTCAACCTGCGGGAAATTCCGCCTCGCAGTGACAAGGCCAACAGCCTGCAAATAGCCCTGCAGACCCGGATCAAGTTGTTCTACCGCCCGGCCGCGTTGGTTCAGAGCCGACAGGAGCGGTCCGAACCCTGGCAGCAGGAACTGACCCTCACCCGTATGGGGGATCACTATCAGGTAAACAACCCTACCCCATACTACGTCACGCTGATTGATGCCCGTAGCACTAAAGACAAGGAAACCGTCGCGGATTTCGAGCCCTTGATGCTGGCACCCAAAGAGTCGTTGAAGCTGGGCGGGAGTGTAGCTGCCCTGGGCGCTAAACCCCGTTTGACCTATCTGAATGACTACGGCGGTCGCCCGACCCTGGTGTTCGGTTGTGAGGGCAATACCTGCAAGGTGGACGTGGCTGCGTCCTCGGCCAATGAGTAACGCATTGCGGGCGTGCTCGGTGGCGGGCCTGAGTTGCCTGCTGCTGTTGAGTGCCCAGCAGGCCCGGGCCGAAGCCATCCACGGCATGAGTGGAGTGCTGAATGTGTACGGTTCATTGCAGAACGCACCTTGTGCCCTGGACATGTCCTCGGCCTATCAGGATGTCGACCTGGGCAGTGTGTCTCGCAGTCAGTTGCAGCGCCCGGGCGATGGTGCAACAGCCGTTGCTTTTCAATTGCGCTTTGTCGATTGCCAGCGCGCGTCGGGCAGCCTGCAGAGTGAGCGCACTGGCAATCTGGTATGGAGTGCTTCTCAGCCGGTGGTGTCGGTCGCTTTTGTGGCTCCGGCCGATGCTGATGACCCACGGCTGGTTAAGGTGCAGGGGATTACCGGGATGGGGTTGCACCTGACCGATGCCCTTGGGCGGGACGCAGCCTTGGGCAGTCGCGGTGAACCTCTGTTTTTGCAGCATGGCAACGACACCCTGACCTGGAACGTGCAGCCAGTGCGCACTTCGGCTGCGCTGAGCAACGGAGCATTCCGGGCGGCCGTTGATTTCAGGCTTGTGTATGAATGAGGTGGAGCGATGAGCATGTCAATACATTGGCGGGCAGTAACTGCATTGGGCAGTTTGTTGCTGATCTGCTGTCAAGGTGCTTATGGGGTCAATAATATAAGTATCAGCGGCACAGTCCTTCTGCCTCCGCCCTGTGTAGTCAATCCAACAGGGACGGTGACTGTAGCGTTTGGAAACGACCTTGAGGCGTCTAAGATTAACGGCATCAATTACAGCCGACCGGTGTCGTACACCGTGATCTGTGGGCCGCAGTCAACCACCTCAATGACCTTGAAGTTCACCGGAGCAGGCGCCACGTTTGACGGCATGGTCCTGGCTACCAATAAAGATGATCTTGGTATCAGGCTTAAACAGGGAGGATCTAACTGGAATCGCAATGCCACTGTGAATTTCACTTACCCGAACTATCCAGTTGTGACGGCTGTACTTGTAAAAAGAGCTGGGAGCACGTTAACGGAAGGGACATTTTCTGCTGTAGCTACATTAGTAGCTGAACTGAGATAAGGAGGTAATAGTGATGAGGCGTAACCAACAATTTGCACTTTTTGCAGCGTGTGCCATTGGCTTTTGCAGTAACGCAATGGCCAATCTCTCGTTTACAGGCACCCTGAGAGTACCGCCGCCCTGCACCATAAATAACGGTGCCACTATCGCAATCGACTTCGCAGAAATGGGCACCAATAGAGTCGATGGAACAAACTACAAAAAAACGTTGACTTACTCAATTAGCTGTACGAGTAGCACAATGCCGTGGAGCATGTACTTGACGGTGACGGGTGTGGCAACGGATTTTGATCCGGCAGCTGTGAAGACCGATAAGGATCACCTTGGCATCAAGATACTGCAAAATGATCTGCCATTTACACTCAACACAAAGGTGCAAATTACCGCGGCAAACCCGCCGACGCTGAAAGTGGTTCCGGTCAAGAGGCCTGGTGCCACGCTGGGCGAGGGTACTTTTAATGCTGTAGCAGTACTGGTTGCTCATCACGAGTGAGAAGGGTGGTCTTATGCAAGTTGAAAGCAAAAGCCAGCGCTGGCAACCTGCAGTTATCGCGCTGCTGTTAGGTGTGTCTTTGATGCGCGCAGATGACGGCCTGGAAGCGAGCACCCTGGCCCTCAAAGGGGCACTGGTTACGCAAGCCTGCACTATAAAGGCTGGCGACGAGGCGCTGGCGATTGATTTTGGTGCGGTCACCAACGCTGACCTTTATCTTAACTTGCGTACTGTTAGCACGCCTATCCAGATTCACCTTGAAGGGTGCAACACAACTATTGGCAACATGGTGACAACCACTTTCAGTGGTAGCGAGAGCACCCAACTGCCGGGTTTCCTGGCGCTGGGCGGCACCGTTGCAAAAGGGGTGGCGATCGGGCTGGAAACACGCGGGGGCGTACTGTTGCCGTTAAATGTAGTCGGTGACAGGCAGGTATTGAATAATGGCGCTAACGTAATTGCCTTCCAGGCATTTATCAAAGCGGAGCCGCAGGCTCTTGCCAATCGATCAATACAGCCTGGGCAATACACGGCTGTTTCGACTTTTACGTTGGGCTACCCTTAAAGGTATGCCACTTTTGTAGTGTTGTTTTATAGTGAAGAGTTGTATATGAAATATCTGATTGGGGTGATGTTTTTGATGCTGGCACAAGTTGCCAGTGCACAATTGTGTCGAGTAAATAATGGTCCTTGGATGAATCCATTGTATGGTGAAATCAACGTTAATGTTGATTTTGAACCTGATTATACTAATAACGCTTTTAAGGCAGTAGGTTACAGGCTTGAGTGTAAGCATGACAAATGGCCTGTATCATCCCACGCTTTGGATGTATTGACATTGAACAATTCTGTTGGGTTTGTAATGCCATACTTTAACATGCTCCATAACTTTTTTTTCAATGGTACTCCTAGGGGGTTGCCTGTTCCGGCGGGGCTTCTCATCGGTAGACAGGAAGCTAACGCTTCTTCCACGGTTATGACAGGAGGCCCGTCTTTTCTGTTAAGTCCTCAAACAGCACTTACTCATGTAAATATTGTTAAGGGTCAACAAATGGCTTATTTGTTATTAAGACTGAAGACCTGGAGGTTTTCGGTGGTTGAGACGGACATCAATGTGCGTGTCAATTTCTATGCGAATAACTCATACAGTACGAATCCGGCTACCTGCACAATCAATAATAACAATCCAATTGACGTGAACTTTGGCTCGGTGGACCCGCTTGTGTCCGGGGGAGACTCATCAAGCCTTACGCCCTATAGTACAACGGTCAACCTTAATTACTCATGCCCTACTGCCGGTATATCCTCCGTTGTGTATACTAAACTGCAGGGGACTGCCTCTTCGTTCAATCCAAGCGCCCTTGCCACCAGTAATGAAAATCTTGCAGTCGCGATGACGCGTGGTACTTCGGTAGTGGCTCTGGGAAGTTCTTTCAATACCACTGTCACCAGAAGTTCAGGCAGCAACACGGTGAACTTTAAGCTTATCCGCAAACCCGGCAGTGTACCTGCAGGAGGGCTTTTCAATGCGAATGCCACGTTGATCTTGAGCGCGCCTTGAGTTTTTGCATTCAGTACAAAAAATTCCAGTCTGCCTCATGATGATCAAGGCCCTTGTGGCCTCAACCGTGGGAGCGAGCCTGCTCGCGAAAGTTTCAAGAAGGTCGCAATTAGCCAGTAAGCACGGGCTATCGTTTACGGGCATCGCGGGCAAGCCCGCTCCCACACAAGCACCTCTTGTTTAAATCAGGCGGGCTTTGCAATTCGTTCCGGTCAAGAGGACGGGTTTCTCGCTGAGCGCAGGTAATATTACTGCCACTGCCTCCTTGGTGCGGCCAGATCATGCTTGGTAGTGCCTTGGGTCTGACGGAACCTTCCGTACCCATTTAGGGACATGGATGACATATATCGCTCAGCCGATCAGGCAGGGTATTTGTCATGATCCCTGTTACCCACCTCCATCAGCTCAACACCGAACAACTGCTCAGTTTCGCTGCGCAGTTGCTTGGGCATGTCGAGCGTCTTGCTAAAAAAGTGTTGCAGCTAAAGCCCTGTAACCAGCCGCTTACCCACGATATCGCTCAGCTCAAGCATCACTGCTTCGCTAAGGTTGCGAGTCGTTCAGCCTTGGCCCCACAGCCAGCGCCATCTCCAGCACGTCAGCCACCCAAGCGCACTGCGCTTGCTCCTGAGTTTTCTCGCACGCTGATCCAGATGCCCATGTACTTACAGTGTTCTTTTATATTGAGGAGATTTGTATGAAATATCTGGCCGGGTTGATGTTGCTGATGCTGGCCCATGTTGCCTGTGCAGCACAAGTAGAGTGCCAATTAAATGGGAGTGTCTGGTATGATGTGCAGACGCACGGGTTTACTGCCTATGTCGAAGTGGCAGCAAACAAAAGCATCAATAAAGTATTGCTGAATCAGTATGTATTGAACTGCAGGCAAACGTGGCCGGATACAATTTCGCCTGTTCTAACTGTAACAACCGCGTCCGATGCTGTCAGGTTTCACCCGCAATATAGTCATCTTCGGGGCGGCCTGGTGACGTCGACTAATAGTTACTATCCGACACCTGTGCAGTCTGGTGTTCTCTTGGGGAAACATGTCGCAGGGCCTTATGTGCGCGTGATAAGTGGTGTGTATTTGGATATCGTTACGACGCCTGGCAAATATATTGAGATCAAGGATAAGTCACTCATTGCTACCGTCAATTTGGAGATGCGCCTCTCAAGTGTCATATTTCCGGCTCAACTTTTCACAACGTTTATCAATATCCATGCTGATAACAAACTCAATTTGAGCCCGTCAACCTGCACGATTAATAATAACAATCCAATTAATATTGACTTTGGTTCGATTGATCCTCTTGCAATCTCAGGGGATATACCAGAGGGCACACCCTACCGGCGAACTGTCGTTCTGGATTATTCATGCCCGGATGCCGGTATTGATTCACCCATAGATATCAAGTTTCTGGGTAGCCCCTCTTCGTTCAACCCACGTGCCCTTGCCACCAGTAATCCTGATCTGGCCACCGCGATGATTCATTTCAGTTCGCTAGTACCACCGGGTGGTTCTTTCAGAACCAATATCACCAACAGTTCAGGGAGAAACACTATGTTGTTTACGCTTTTCCGCAGAACAGGCAGCGTGCCTAAGGCAGGGCCCTTTGATGCGAGCGCCACGTTGGTCTTGAGCGCGCCTTGAGTTTTTGCATTCAGCACAAAAAATTCCAGGCTGCCTCCGGATGATCAAGGCCCTTGTGGCCTCAGCCGTGGGACGAGCCTGCTCGCGAAAGTTTCAGCAAGGGCGCAATTAGCCAGTAAGCACGGGCTATCGTTTACGGGCATCGCGAGCAAGCCAGCTCCCATCCAAGTGCCTTTTGGTTAGGTCAGGGGGGCAATGTTGTTCACTTAAGCGATTTCAACCCCTGTGGGAGCGGCGGTGCGACGATTCGACTTGCCCGCGATGATCGTAAACGATGACGCGCATTTACTTAGTAAATGCGGCGCCCAGAAGACCATCGCGGGCAAGCCCGCTCCCACAATTGAGTAGCGTTGCTCTTAAGTGAACAGCATTGAGGTCAGGGGGGGGCTTTTGATTTTGATATGGCCAATGGCCAAAGTTGGAAGGGTTCTTGCACAGGCAGGCTCTACGGCGCATACGGCGTCAAAAGTTTGCTAAAGGTTTGTCGCAATGTCCCTGGATCGCTCTCAGTTAATCAACACCGCACGCAGCGGCCTGGCCGGTTTGGGGCAGGGGCAGTTGGGTGTGCCGTTGTTGTTGCTGGTGATGCTGGCAATGATGATGTTGCCGATCCCGGCGTTCCTGCTGGATGTGTTTTTTACCTTCAATATTGCGCTGTCGATTGTGGTGCTGCTGGTGTGCGTCTATGCCTTGCGGCCTCTGGATTTTGCGGTATTCCCCACTATTCTGCTGGTCGCCACCCTGATGCGCCTGGCGCTCAACGTGGCCTCGACCCGGGTGGTCATGCTCCACGGCCAGGAGGGCCACGCCGCAGCCGGCAAGGTGATCCAGGCCTTCGGTGAAGTGGTGATCGGCGGCAACTATGTAGTGGGTATCGTGGTGTTTGCGATCCTGATGATCATCAACTTTGTGGTGGTGACCAAAGGTGCCGGGCGTATTTCCGAGGTCAGTGCACGTTTTACCCTCGACGCCATGCCCGGCAAGCAAATGGCCATTGACGCCGACCTCAACGCCGGGCTGATCGATCAGAACCAGGCCAAGATGCGCCGTCAGGAAGTCGCCCAGGAGGCCGAGTTCTACGGCTCCATGGACGGTGCCAGCAAATTCGTACGCGGTGACGCCATTGCCGGTCTGTTGATTCTGTTTATCAACCTGATCGGTGGCATGGCCGTGGGTATCTTCCAGCACGGCATGACCTTTGGCGAAGCGGGCAAGGTCTATGCCTTGCTGACCATCGGTGACGGTTTGGTGGCGCAGCTGCCATCGCTGCTGCTGTCCACTGCTGCCGCGATCATGGTGACCCGTGCTTCGGGCTCCGAAGACATGGGCAAGCAGATCAATCGCCAGATGTTCGCTTCGCCCAAGGCGTTGGCAGTGTCGGCAGGCCTGATGGCGGTAATGGGGATTGTGCCGGGCATGCCGCACTTCTCCTTCCTTAGCCTGGCTGCAGTCGCCGGTGGCGTAGCGTATCTGATGTGGAAAAAGCAGAACGTGGTCAAGACTCAGGCCCTGCAAGAAGTGCAGCGCCAGCAGGAGCTACTGCCATCGCCTGCGCGTGCTCAAGAGACCAAGGAGCTGGGTTGGGATGATGTCACGCCCATCGACATGATCGGCCTTGAGGTCGGCTATCGGCTGATCCCGCTGGTGGACCGCAATCAGGGTGGCCAGTTACTGGCGCGGATCAAGGGCGTGCGTAAAAAGCTGTCCCAGGACCTGGGCTTTCTGATGCCCACTGTGCATATCCGCGACAACCTCGACCTGGCGCCCAGTGCCTACCGCCTGACCCTGATGGGGGTGATTCTGGCCGAAGCCGAGATCTACCCCGACCGCGAAATGGCGATCAACCCGGGCCAGGTATTTGGCACCCTCAACGGGATTACCACCAAAGACCCGGCCTTTGGTCTGGAAGCGGTATGGATTGAGGTCAGTCAGCGCAGTCAGGCGCAGTCGCTGGGCTATACCGTAGTGGACGCCAGTACTGTGGTGGCAACGCACCTTAACCAGATTCTGTACAAACACTCCCATGAGCTGATCGGTCATGAAGAAGTGCAGCAGTTGATGCAGTTGCTGGCCAAGTCTTCGCCCAAGCTGGCTGAAGAGCTGGTGCCTGGGGTTCTCAGTCTGTCGCAGTTGCTCAAGGTATTGCAGGCCTTGCTGGCCGAGCAGGTGCCGGTGCGCGATATTCGCAGCATTGCCGAAGCCGTCGCCAACAATGCCCATAAGAGTCAAGATACTGCCGCTTTGGTTGCCGCGGTACGGGTGGGGCTGTCCCGCGCCATCGTGCAAAGCATTGTAGGCGTTGAGTCCGAGCTGCCTGTGATCACCTTGGAGCCAAGGTTGGAACAAATATTGCTCAATAGTTTGCAGAAGGCCGGACAAGGCCAGGAAGAGGGCGTTTTGCTGGAGCCAAGCATGGCAGAGAAACTCCAGCGCTCGTTGATCGACGCTGCTCAGCGTCAGGAGATGCAAGGCAACCCGGTTATCTTGTTGGTGGCAGGCCCGGTACGCGCGATGCTGTCGCGCTTTGGCCGTTTGGCGGTGCCCAACCTGCATGTACTGGCTTACCAGGAAATCCCTGACAACAAGCAGGTCACGATCGTTGCGACAGTAGGCCCTAACGGCTGAGGGTTTGGTTTATGCAAGTGAAGCGATTTTTCGCCGCCGATATGCGTCAGGCCATGAAGCTGATTCGTGATGAGCTGGGGGCCGACGCTGCCATTATCGGTAACCGGCGGATTGCCGGGGGCGTTGAGTTGACTGCGGCCCTGGACTACAAGTTGTCCGCGCTGGCACCCCGTGTACCGAACATCGAGCTTGAAGAAGAGTTGCGCAAGACCCAGTCGCGGATTGTTTCGGCCCAGGCCGAGTTGAGCCTGCGCGGTGACGGCGAGGCCGGTGCTGGCGATAACCGGCAGCTGTTTGCCGGGTTGCCGCTGACCGCCGCCGAGCCGTTGATTGAACCGACCCTGCAAGAGCCGCCGCGCCCTGCACCAGTGCCCGCCGCACCAACGATCGATCAGCGTGCTTTCGACAATATGCGCCACGAGTTGAATGGCCTGCGTGAGTTGCTTGAAGTCCAGCTCGGCTCGCTGGCCTGGAGCCAGTTGCAGGATGCCAAGCCTGCGCAGGCCAATCTGTGGCGCCGCTTGCAGCGTATCGGCCTGTCCGGGCCGCTGTCGCGGGATTTGCTGGCGCAGGTGGCGGGTATCGAAGAACCACGCCAGGCCTGGCGGATGCTGCTGGCGCACCTGGCGCGAATGATCGCCACGCCGGAGCTGGAGCCGCTGGAAGAGGGCGGGGTGATTGCCATGGTCGGCCCTGCCGGGATGGGTAAAACCACCACGCTGGCCAAGCTGGCGGCGCGTTATGTGCTCAAGTACGGCGCGCAGAATATCGCCCTGGTGAGCATGGACAGTTTTCGTATTGGTGCCCAGGAGCAACTCAAGACCCTGGGGCGGATTCTCAATGTACCGGTGACCCACGTTGCTCCCGGCCAGTCCCTGGGGCAGACCCTGGAGCCGCTGGTGCGCAAGCGCGTGGTGCTGGTGGATACCGCTGGCCTGCAAGCCAGCGACCCGGCGCTGCGCCTGCAGCTTGAAAGCCTTGCCGGGCGGGGGATCAAGGCCAGGAATTATCTGGTATTGGCCACCACCAGTCAGAAGCAGGTGCTGACGGCCGCGTACCTCAGTTACAAGCGTTGCGGATTGGCCGGTTGCATCCTCACTAAACTGGATGAAACAGCAAGCCTGGGCGAAGTGTTGAGCCTGGCGATCAGTAACGATCTGCCGGTGGCCTACCTCACTGACGGGCCACGGATTCCGGATGACCTTCACTTGCCGCGGCGGCACCAGTTGGTGAGCCGCGCAGTGAGTGTGCAAATGCAGGAAGAACCCAGCGAAGAAGCCATGGCTGACATGTTCGCTGATATTTACCACAGCCCGCCCAAGCGGGTTGGCTGAGGTAGCAAGATTACGTTGCAATGTACCTACATCTGATGGTCTGAAGGTTTTGTTCCGCTGGGGAACGAGCAGCCAACGCATGTAGCCGCGTCTAAGTAAGACAAGGTAAAGAAAGATCATGGGCAGCATGCATCCCGTACAGGTGATCGCAGTGACCGGCGGCAAGGGTGGCGTCGGTAAAACTAACGTGTCAGTCAACTTGTCCATCGCCTTGGCCGAGCTGGGCAGGCGCGTTCTGTTGATGGACGCGGACCTGGGGCTGGCGAACGTCGATGTTCTGTTGGGCCTGACCCCCAAATTCACCCTGGCCGATGTGGTCGAGGGGCGTTGCGAGCTGCGCGACGTATTGCTCCAGGGCCCTGGCGGAATTCGCATCGTGCCGGCGGCCTCGGGCACCCAGAGCATGGTGCATCTGAGCCCGGCCCAGCATGCCGGCTTGATTCAGGCGTTCAGCGACCTTGGCGATAACCTGGATGTGCTGGTGATCGACACCGCCGCCGGGATCGGCGAGTCGGTGGTCAGCTTTGTCCGCGCCGCCCAGGAAGTGCTGCTGGTGGTCTGCGACGAACCGACTTCGATCACCGATGCCTATGCGCTGATCAAACTGCTCAACCGCGATTACGGCATGAACCGCTTTCGTGTGCTGGCGAACATGGCCCAGAGCCCGCAGGAAGGCCGTAATCTGTTTGCCAAGCTGACCAAGGTCACCGACCGCTTTCTGGATGTGGCCCTGCAGTACGTGGGCGCCGTGCCCTACGATGAATGCGTACGCAAGGCCGTTCAAAAGCAGCGCGCCGTCTACGAAGCGTTTCCGCGCTCCAAGTGTTCGTTGGCGTTTAAAGCCATTGCACAGAAAGTGGATACCTGGCCGTTGCCCGCCAACCCCCGGGGGCACCTGGAGTTTTTTGTCGAGCGTCTGGTGCAGCAAGCAGGAGGGCGCTTTTAATGACAGCCAGCGGCTATCGCATGTACAGCAAGTCGTCGCGTGACAGCCAGTATGAGCTGATCGAGCGCTACGCGCCCCTGGTCAAGCGCATTGCCTATCACCTGCTAGCGCGCTTGCCGGCCAGTGTGCAGGTGGATGACCTGATCCAGGCCGGGATGATCGGCCTGCTGGAAGTGTCGGGTAAATACGACGCGAGCAAGGGTGCGAGTTTCGAGACCTATGCCGGGATTCGCATCCGTGGCGCGATGCTCGATGAAGTGCGCAAGGGCGACTGGGCACCGCGCTCGGTGCATCGAAATACGCGCATGGTCAGTGATGCCATTCGGGTAATTGAAGCAAAAACCGGTTGTGACGCTAAAGATCATGAAGTTGCGGCCGAACTCCAGTTAAGCCTTGATGATTATTACGCCATCTTGAACGACACCCTGGGCAGCCGCCTGTTCAGTTTCGACGATCTGTTGCAGGACGGCGAACACGAAGGGCTGCATGAAGATGGCGCAAGTGCCCACCC
The DNA here is from genome assembly GCF_055408445.1 of Pseudomonas sp. B414. NCBI lineage: Bacteria > Pseudomonadati > Pseudomonadota > Gammaproteobacteria > Pseudomonadales > Pseudomonadaceae > Pseudomonas > Pseudomonas sp. B414. The sequence goes on from NZ_JBUZTQ010000016.1 coordinate 20,866, forward strand.
GGAGCCGTCGCGGGATCTGGAAGACGAGCGCTTCCAGGCCGCCCTGGCCGATGCAATTGCCCACTTGCCCGAGCGTGAACGGCTGGTGCTGGCGCTGTACTACGACGAGGAGCTGAACCTCAAGGAAATCGGCGAAGTGCTGGGGGTCAGCGAGTCCCGGGTCAGCCAGTTGCACAGCCAGTGCGCCGCACGTCTGCGTGCACGCCTGGGGCAGTGGCGGGCGCACTGAAGGCAAGGCGCGCACTTATTGTGGGAGCGGGCTTGCTCGCGATGGGATCGACACGGTGAATCAGAAAAACCGCGCCGCCCGCATCGCGAGCAAGCCCGCTCCCACAGTCGATTTAGGCTGTGTTTGATAACGAATTGATTGAATGGCGCGTTCAGGAAGTGAGCGCGCTAAAGACTGCTTGGAGGTCGAATTGGACAAGAACATGAAAATCCTCATCGTTGATGACTTTTCAACGATGCGGCGGATCATTAAAAACCTGTTGCGTGACCTCGGGTTCACCAACACGGTCGAGGCGGATGACGGCATCACGGCGTTGCCGATCCTCAACCTGGGGCAGATCGACTTTCTGGTGACCGACTGGAACATGCCGGGCATGACCGGTATCGAGCTGCTGCGCCATGTGCGTGCAGACGAAAAACTCAAGCACCTGCCGGTGCTGATGGTGACCGCTGAAGCCAAGCGCGAGCAGATTATCGAAGCGGCCCAGGCCGGTGTGAACGGTTATGTAGTCAAGCCGTTCACGGCGATTGCACTCAAAGACAAAATCGAAAAGATCTTTGATCGCATCGGTTGATCGGTTGCCTGGGGGCGCTATGGAGCATAACGAAGCTACACAGGGCGATTTTGAATCGACCCTGAAAAAACATGCTCACGAATTGGTCGAAAGCCTTGAAAGAGGCCAGTTTGGCGATGCCGTGCAGTTGATTCACGAACTCAACCAGACCCGCGATCGCGGGCTGTATCGCGAAGTCGGCAAGCTGACCCGAGAACTGCACAGTGCCATTGTCAATTTTCATATTGATCCGAGCACGCCGCAAGCCGAAGAAGTGTCGCAGATCACGGATGCCACCGAACGTTTGGCCTATGTTGTGAAGCTCACGGAAGCGGCAGCCAATCGGACCATGGACCTGGTGGAAAACAGCACACCGCTGGTCAACGGTCTGGGTCAGGAAGCCAAGGCCCTGAGTGCAGACTGGGGGCGCTTTATGCGTCGCGAAGTCGGTGCCGAGGAATTTCGCGAGCTGGCGCGTCGGGTTGACAGTTTTTTGACACGCAGCGAAACGCAAAACCAGGTGGTCTCCGCCAACCTTACGGATATTTTGCTGGCTCAGGATTACCAGGACCTTACCGGTCAGGTGATCAAGCGCGTGACGCAATTGGTGACGGATGTTGAGAGCAATCTGCTCAAGCTGGTGCTCATGGCCAGCCAGGTGGACCGCTTTGCCGGGATCGAGCACGACCGCGATGCACTGCGCGCTGAAAATAATTCGCAAAAAAACCAGGCCAAGGGTGAAGGTCCGCAGATTCATGCCGATACACGTAATGACGTCGTATCCGGTCAGGATGATGTAGACGATTTGCTGTCCAGTTTAGGTTTTTAGGACTGGTGGACGTGCGGGCGCTGTTGCCCGGCGCTACGAGCCTATTTCAAGGAGCACGTACATGAGCTTCGGCGCCGATGAAGAAATCCTTCAGGATTTTTTGGTTGAAGCCGGCGAAATTCTGGAGTTGCTGTCCGAGCAACTGGTCGAGCTGGAAAGCCGACCGGATGATGCGGATTTGCTCAATGCCATTTTTCGCGGTTTTCACACTGTAAAAGGGGGCGCCGGCTTCCTGCAGCTCCACGAATTGGTGGAGTGCTGTCATATCGCCGAAAACGTCTTCGACATCCTGCGCAAGGGTGAGCGCAGCGTCGACGCCGAGTTGATGGACGTGGTGCTTGAGGCCCTGGATGCGGTCAACGGCATGTTCAGCGAAGTGCGCGAGCGCCGCCCGATCACTGCGGCAACCCCCGAGTTGCTGGCGGCGCTGGCACGTTTGGCCGAGCCTGCGGCGGCGCAGGTTGTGGCTGCACCCGCAGCTGTGGCGGTGGTTGCAGTTACAGCCCCGGTGACCGATATCAGCGACAGCGAATTTGAACAGTTGCTCGACTCGCTCGATGCGGTCAAGGCGGCTGCAGCCGAGCCGCACGCGTCGGCATCGGCTGAGATCGCGACCAGCGACGAAATCAGCGACGCCGAATTCGAATTGCTGCTCGACCAGTTGCACGGCAAGGGCCAGTTTTCTGCGGATGCTGCGGTGGTTGCCGCTGTGCCCGAAGAGGCACCTGCCACGCCCGCCGAAGTCAGTAACGAAATTACCGACGACGAATTCGAAGCCTTGCTTGATCAGTTGCATGGCAAGGGTTCGTTCAGCGCCGATGCGCTGGAGACTGCAGCAGTTGAACCTGCGCTGACGGATGCAGCGCCTGCAGGTAACCCGGATCTGATCAGCGATCATGAGTTCGAAGCCTTGCTCGATGAAATGCACGGCAAGGGCAAGTTCAGTGCCGACTCTGCTGCGGTCGTGGCCACGCCTGCAGCGGTCAAGCCTGTGGCTGCTGCTGCTGCTGCTGCTGCGCGCGCGGCCCCGGCCCGCGCTGCGGTGGCGCCGGCGGAAAAACCGGTCGCCTCCGAAGCTGAAACCACAGTACGGGTCGATACCGCCAGGCTTGACGACATCATGAATATGGTCGGCGAGCTGGTGCTGGTGCGTAACCGTCTGGTGCGCCTGGGCCTGAACAGCCATGACGAGGAGATGGCCAAGGCGCTGTCCAACCTTGATGTGGTTACTGCCGACCTGCAAACCGCGGTGATGAAGACGCGCATGCAGCCGATCAAGAAAGTCTTCGGGCGCTTCCCGCGTCTGGTGCGGGATCTGGCCCGTCAGCTGAAAAAGGAAATCAGCCTGGAGCTGGTGGGCGAAGAGACCGATCTGGACAAAAACCTGGTCGAGGCCCTGGCCGATCCACTGGTCCACTTGGTGCGCAACGCCGTCGACCACGGTTGCGAAACCCCGCAAGAACGTGCCGCCGCCGGCAAGCCGAGCTGTGGCCGGGTGATCCTGTCGGCTGAGCAGGAAGGCGACCATATCCTGCTGTCGATCTCCGATGACGGCAAAGGCATGGACGCCAACTTCCTGCGTTCCCTGGCCGTGAAAAAAGGCCTGATGGACAAAGATGCCGCCGATCGCCTGAGCGAGAACGACTGCTACAACCTGATCTTTGCTCCGGGTTTTTCGACCAAGACCGAGATCAGCGATGTGTCCGGGCGTGGCGTGGGCATGGACGTGGTGAAAACCAAGATCGCCCAGCTCAACGGCTCGTTGAGCATCGAGTCGGCCCTGGGCCGTGGCTCGAAAATCGTGATCAAGGTGCCGCTGACCCTGGCCATCATGCCGACCCTGATGGTGATGCTGGGCAATCAGGCGTTTGCTTTCCCGCTGGTCAACGTCAACGAAATCTTCCACCTCGACCTGTCGCGCACCAATGTGGTGGACGGCCAGGAAGTGGTGATCGTGCGCGACAAGGCCCTGCCATTGTTCTACCTCAAGCGCTGGCTGGTGGCCTCTGCGGCCCATGAAGAGCAGCGCGAAGGGCATGTGGTGATTCTGTCGATCGGCACCCAGCGCATCGGTTTTGTGGTCGATCAACTGGTCGGTCAGGAAGAGGTGGTGATCAAGCCGCTGGGCAAAATGCTCCAGGGCACGCCCGGCATGTCGGGCGCCACCATTACCGGTGATGGCCGTATTGCCTTGATCCTGGATGTTCCGAGCATGCTCAAGCATTACGCATCACGGCGTATTTGATTCTGGTGAGTCGGGGCAGTGACGCCCCGCAACGCCTAACGGAGTGTTTATGGTAGTCAAGGTCCTGGTGGTGGATGATTCCGGTTTTTTCCGCCGCCGCGTCTCGGAAATTCTGTCGGCTGATCCGACGATTCAAGTGATCGGCACCGCCACCAATGGCAAGGAAGCGATTGATCAGGCCCTGGCACTCAAGCCGGACGTGATCACCATGGACTACGAGATGCCGTTGATGGATGGCATCACGGCCGTGCGCCATATCATGCAGCGCTGTCCGACCCCGGTACTGATGTTTTCCTCGCTGACCCATGAGGGCGCCCGCGTCACCCTCGATGCGCTGGATGCCGGGGCGGTGGATTTCCTGCCGAAAAATTTCGAAGACATCTCGCGCAACCCCGAGAAGGTCAAGCAGATGTTGTGCGAGAAGGTACACAGCATCTCGCGCAGCAATCGTCGAATGTCCAGTTACAGCGCACCGGTGCCGGTAGCCCCGCCTCCTGCGGCCCGGCCTGCGCTGGGCGGTTTTGTTGTACCTGCCCCTGTTGCCTCCCCGGCCCCGGCGCGCACCACGCCGATTGCCAGCCGTGGCGCTGCTGCGTCAACACCCGCTTCAGCTGCGCCCAAACGCAAGGCCTACAAGCTGGTAGCCATTGGCACCTCGACCGGCGGCCCGGTGGCCTTGCAGCGGGTTTTGACCCAGTTGCCGGGCAATTTCCCGGCGCCGATCGTGCTGGTGCAACATATGCCCGCCGCGTTTACCAAGGCCTTTGCCGAGCGCCTGGACAAGCTGTGCCGCATCAGCGTCAAGGAAGCCGAAGACGGCGATATCCTGCGCCCCGGCCTGGCCCTGCTGGCCCCGGGCGGCAAGCAGATGATGATCGACGGTCGTGGTGCGGTACGCATCCTGCCAGGCGATGAGCGCTTGAACTACAAGCCCTGCGTGGATATTACCTTCGGTTCTGCGGCCAAGTCCTTTGGTGACAAAGTTTTGGCGGTAGTCCTCACCGGCATGGGTGCAGACGGTCGCGAAGGTGCCCGTATGCTCAAGCAGGGCGGTAGCCAGGTGTGGGCACAGGACGAAGCCAGCTGCGTGATTTATGGCATGCCCATGGCCATCGTCAAAGCCAACCTGGCCGATGCTGTTTACAGCCTCGACGATATCGGCAGGCATCTGGCCGAGGCTTGCCACTGATGGACGTGCTCAGCCTGATTGGCATCATCATGGCGTTTGTCGCGATTATCGGCGGCAACTACCTGGAGGGCGGCCATCTGGGCGCCCTGGCCAATGGCCCGGCAGCGTTGATCGTGCTGGGCGGTACTGTGGGCGCGGCGATGCTGCAGTCGCCCATGAGTGCGTTCAAACGGGCGATGCAAACCCTGGTATGGATTCTGTTTCCGCCGCGTATCGACATGACGGGCGGCATTGATCGCGTCGTCAACTGGAGCCTGACGGCGCGCAAGGAAGGCCTGCTGGGCCTTGAAGGCGTGGCCGATAGCGAGCCCGACAGCTATGCCCGCAAGGGCCTGCAGTTGCTGGTCGACGGGGTTGAGCCGCAAACCATTCGCAGCGTCCTGGAGGTCGACTACATGACCCAGGAAAGCCGCGATATCGAGGCGGCGAAAGTGTTTGAAAGCATGGGCGGCTACGCGCCGACCATCGGCATTATCGGCGCGGTCATGGGCTTGATCCATGTGATGGGTAATCTGGCCGACCCGGGGCAGTTGGGCAGCGGTATTGCCGTGGCCTTTGTCGCCACCATCTACGGCGTGGCCAGTGCCAACCTGGTGTTGCTGCCCATTGCCAGCAAGCTCAAGGCGATTGCCATGCGCCAGTCGCTGTACCGCGAGATGTTGCTCGAAGGCATTCTGTCGATTGCCGAAGGCGAGAACCCGCGCTCGATCGAACTCAAACTGCAAGGCTTTACGGGTTAACCATGAGTCGGCGCCGTCGCTCCGTTGATGATCACGTCAATCACGAACGTTGGCTGGTGTCCTACGCGGACTTCATCACCTTGCTGTTTGCTTTTTTCGTGGTCATGTACTCGATTTCCTCGATCAATGAAGGCAAGTATCGGGTAATTTCCCAGGCGCTGGTGGGGGTGTTCAATGACACCGAGCGCAGTATCAAGCCGGTGCCCATTGGCGAAGAGCGACCGCTGACCACCCAGCCTGCGCAACCGCTGATCAAGGACAGTGAGCATACCGATGCCGGCCTTGGCCAAGTGCCCGACGACCCGCTTAAGACCATTGCCAATGACATCACCAATGCCTTTGGCGACCTGATTGCCTCCAAACAATTGACGGTGCGCGGCAATGAGCTCTGGGTCGAGATCGAACTCAACTCCAGCCTGTTGTTCGGCAGCGGCGATGCCATGCCCAGCAATGCGGCGTTCACCATTATCGACAAGGTAGCGGCGATCCTTAAGCCATTCGAAAACCCGATTCATGTCGAGGGTTTTACTGACGATCTGCCGATCCGCACCGCGCAGTACCCGACCAATTGGGAGCTGTCGTCGGCGCGCTCGGCCAGTATCGTGCGCATGCTGGCGATGCAGGGGGTCAACCCCGGGCGCATGGCCTCGGTGGGCTACGGCGAGTTTCAGCCGGTGGCCAACAATGCCACGCCAGAGGGGCGCGCACTCAATCGCCGGGTAGTACTGGTGGTGTCGCGTAACCTTGAAGTACGCCGCAGCCTGACCGGTACGGGCACTGCACATGCAACACCGGATGCTGCCCTCAAGCGGGCTGGCACACAAACTGCACCGCCACAACCACAGCCGCTGGTTCGCGGGGATGCCGTCAATTCCCCGTCACCAAACCTATAATCTCGGCCGGCACGCATGCAGCCGGGAGGAACAACTGAATGAGAGTCTGGGCAGTAGCCAATCAAAAAGGTGGAGTCGGCAAGACCACCACATCCATCGCCCTGGCCGGTTTGCTGGCAGAGGCGGGCAAACGTGTGGTGATTGTCGATCTTGACCCCCACGGCTCCATGACCAGTTACTTTGGTTATGACCCCGATGGCCTGGAACACAGCGTCTATGACCTGTTTCTGCATCAGGGCCAGGTGCCTGAAGGCCTGGCTGCGCAATTACTGCTGCCCACCAGCCACGAAAAGATTGCCTTGCTGCCTGCCACTACCGCACTGGCAACCCTGGAGCGTCAAGCCCCGGGGCAAAGTGGCCTGGGCCTGGTGATTGCGCGCAGCCTGGCGCAACTGTGGCAGGACTATGACTACGCGATCATCGACAGCCCGCCGATTCTGGGGGTGCTGATGGTCAATGCGCTGGCGGCCAGCCAACAGTTGATCATTCCGGTGCAGACCGAGCATCTGGCACTCAAGGGGCTGGAGCGCATGGTTCATACCCTGCGCATGATCAATCGCTCGCGTGCGCAGGAGCTGCCGTTCTGCATCGTACCGACCCTGTTCGACCGCCGCACCCAGGCATCGATGAGTACCCTGCGGGTGTTGCGCGATGTGTATCCCGAGACCTTGTGGCAGGGTTTTATTCCGGTCGATACCCGTTTGCGCGATGCCAGCCGGGCAGGGCAGACGCCTTCGCAGTTCGATGACAAGACCCGCGGGGTGATCGCCTACCGTGCGTTGCTCAAACACGTATTGACCCGCCAGCTTGCACCGCAGGTGGCGTGAAGTGGGCAGGCATTCAAGTATCGGTCGTGCATGGCCGATAACGACTACAAGTCTCTGTCGCGAGGCTGTTGAGTGGGGCACTTTATGACGCAGCCGATAGCACTTTCCAACCGATCGCAAGTGGCCTTGCAGTCGTATCTCGACGACTTGCTGTTTGATGCAACGCAAGCGCTGGAAGCGGCTGAACCCGCGGAGCCGGAACAGATTGCCGAGGCACCCGCTGAATTGGCAATGCCGGTGGAACTGGCCGAAGTCGGCGTGCCTGCGCAGGCGCTGGCCCATCCCTTGGTAGAGGTTCATCGCCCGAGCGCGCCGGGTGCGCATCTGCCCATACCCGACGACGGTCGCCCGGCGTGGGCCGCCGAACCCTTCGAGTGCCTGCTGTTTGACGTGGCCGGGCTGACCCTGGCGGTGCCATTGGTGTGCCTGGGCTCGATCTACTCCCTGGCCGGGCGTGAACTGACCCCGCTGTTCGGGCAGCCGGACTGGTTTCTGGGAATCCTGCCCAGCCAGGGTGGCAAGCTCAATGTGCTGGATACGGCGCGCTGGGTGATGCCTGAACGCTATCGCGCTGATTTTCGCGAAGGCCTGCAATACGTTATTTCCGTACAGGGTCATGAATGGGGGCTGGCCGTGCATCAGGTCAGCCGTTCGTTGCGCCTGCACCCCAACGAAATCAAATGGCGCTCCCAGCGCGGGCAGCGGCCGTGGCTGGCGGGCACTGTGATTGAGCATATGTGCGCTTTGCTGGATGTTGAGCAATTGGCCGAGTTGATCGCCAAGGGCAAGTCATAAAAACAATTCTGGTTGCTGCTCGCCCGTGCGGGTGAGCCGCCAGTCATCAGAACTTTGCGGTATTTCAGTCAGGGGTTTGGGGTATGAAACAGTCAGCTGCACAGGGTTTGGAAGATCCGATCCTGCAATGGGTTACCTTCAAGTTGGACAACGAAACCTACGGCATCAATGTAATGCAGGTGCAGGAAGTGCTGCGGTACACCGAAATCGCCCCGGTTCCCGGTGCGCCTTCCTACGTGCTGGGCATTATCAACCTGCGCGGCAACGTGGTAACGGTCATAGATACACGTCAGCGTTTTGGTCTGTACAACGCTGAAATTACCGATAACTCCCGTATCGTCATTATCGAAGCCGACAAGCAAGTGGTTGGCATTCTGGTCGACAGCGTGGCGGAAGTGGTTTACCTGCGTCAGTCGGAAATCGAAACGGCGCCTAACGTGGGCAACGACGAATCGGCCAAGTTTATCCAGGGCGTGTGCAACAAGAACGGCGAACTGCTGATTCTGGTTGAGCTGGACAAGATGATGACTGAGGAAGAATGGTCAGATCTGGAGAACATCTGATTGATCCTTGAGGCGGCGGTAATCGTCCTGGGCCTGTTGTGGGCCGTGACCCTGTGGCTGTTTATCAGCCATGTGCGCCGCCAGCGCGTGCTTGCGGCGCAACAGGCGGCGGACGATGAGCAGCGTGACCGGCGCCTGCGGGAAATGGCGCGGCGCCTGGACACCTACCAGAACGGCAATGTGCAAATGGGTGAAGCCCTGCACGAATTGCGCGCCGTGGTCGCACCGCTGCCCGAGAAGCTGACCCAACTGGAGCAGCGTGACCCCACCAGCCTGTCCTTCAACCAGGCCGCGCGCCTGGTCAGCATGGGCGCCAGCGTCGATGAACTGACCCAGGCGTGCGGCTTGACCCAGGCTGAGGCCGAGCTGATGAGCAAGATGTACAAGGGTTAAAGGACCGATATTGTGGAACGAGTCGGATCGTGTGGGAGCGGGCTTGCTCGCGATTGCATCAACCTGGTCTGACAGTTACAGCGCGTCGTCTGCATCGCGAGCAAGCCCGTTCCCACAGGTTCAGCGCGTCGTTGAACTCAGCTCACTGACAAACTCCAGAAACGCCCGCACTTTGGCCGCCGGCAGATGCCGCGACGGGTAAAAGGCATACAGCGGAAACCGCTCATTCGGCCAGTCGGGAAACAATTCCACCAGGGTGCCCGCCTTGAGTGCTGGCTCCAGCCCAAGATCCAGCATTTGTGCTACTGCGTGGCCATGTTCACAGGCGCTGTATAGCGTACTGGCATCATTGATCACCAGCCGGCCATCGGTGCGCACAATCAGCTTTTCACCGGGACGATGAAATTCCCACGCAAAAGGCCGGCCTGTTTGCGAATCGCGAAAATCGATGCACATATGCTGACCACTCTCAAGCTCCTGCGGGCTTGAAGGCCTGCCATGACGCTTGAGATAAGCCGGTGCGGCCACTGTCAACACCCTGACTTCCATCAGCTTGCGCGCAATCAGTGACGACGACTGCGGATAGCCAAAGCGAATGGCCAGATCAAAACCATCTGCCACCAGATCACCCAACTGATCCTTGGTGTGTAAATCCAGCTGCAATTGCGGATAACGGCTCATGAACTGACCGAGTACCGGACCGAGTACCAGTCTGGAAAAGTACGGGTCGATATTCACACGCAAGCGCCCACATACCGTCAGCGCACAGTCGGCAGCTGAGTTGGCGGCTTCTTCGAGACTGGCCAGCAGCGGGGCGATTTGCTCATAGAAACGGCGGCCCTCATCCGTCAGTTGTACCGAGCGCGTGGTTCGATCGAACAGGCGAATGCCCAGGCGCTTTTCCAGCCGCGATATCGCCCGGCTTACACCTGAGGGGGTCATGTCCAGACTGTCGGCAGCTCTGGCAAAACTGCCGCTGTCTACCACTGCGCTCAAAACACCCATGCCGCCAGCCAGACCCGGATCGAAGCTCATTGGTGATTCTCCGTCATGTATTCAATGATACTCATGCTATCGAAGTATGAGGCGAATGCGCCGGATAATTCTTCCCGACACGACAGTCGTCGTGCAAATCGAGGAGGAGCACATATGTACGCAGTCACAGGCATTACTGGTCAAGTGGGGGGCGCGGTTGCCCGGGCCTTGCTCGGTGCCGGGCAATCGGTGCGGGCAGTTGTACGCAGCGCCGAAAAGGGCGAAAGCTGGGCGCAATTGGGCTGTGAAGTGGCATTGGCCGAAGTGGACGATGCTCAGGCCATGGCTTCGGCGTTCAGCGGTACAGAAGGGGTGTTTATCATGATGCCGTCGAACTTCGACCCTTTGCCGGGGTTTCCCGAAGCACGATTGATCATCGACAATATCCGGCAGGCGCTAGAGCGTGGCCGGCCCGCCAAGGTCGTTTGCCTGTCCACCATCGGTGCTCATGTTACTCAGCCCAACCTGCTTAACCAGCTGCAATTGCTGGAACGAGGCCTGAGCTCACTGGGCATGCCGGTGACCTTTCTGCGCCCCGGATGGTTTATGGAAAACGCCGTGTGGGATATTGCTCCGGCCGTTGAGAACGGGGTGGTTCCAAGCTTCTTGCAGCCGCTGGACAAACCGGTACCGATGATTGCCACAGCGGATGTCGGGCGTGTTGGCGCCGAGTTATTGCAAGAGCAGTGGGAAGGGTTGCGCATTGTTGAGCTGGAAAGTGTTCAGCGCGTCACGCCCAACCAGATTGCCGCGAGCCTGAGCCAATTGCTGGGCAAGCCGGTGACGATGAGCGTGGTGCCACGCGAGGATTGGAGTGGCTTGTTTACAGCACAGGGTGCGCGCAACCCGCAGCCACGGATGCAGATGATTGATGGTTTCAACGAAGGCTGGATCGAATTTTCCGGAACACCGCGCAAGGGGCTGGTGGTGCTTGAGACCGTGTTGTGTGAGCTGGTACGGCGAGCTGGGGCTTGTGATAGATAAGTAACTGGTGCGCCCGGCGGTGGGCGCTTTTTATATTTGCAACAGAGAGAAATACAAGTTGTTAAAGGACTACAGCATGGCTGTTCTTTATTCACCAGTAGGCGGGTTTGTCGGCCGGTTTTTTGCGGGTGGGTACGCGGTGCGGTAACTGACATCTGGCCAGCTCGGTATTCGTGACAACGTGCCGTATCCAGTTCACATATTGCTTGAATGAACCTGGAACTGTTCGTTGAATACCTTGTCGGTGCGGCAGGATCACCCCCAGCTTCAACTCTGCAAAATCCTCCCTGAGAGCCCGCAAGGCCGGCGTCATATCGGTATCCGCGGACACCAGTACAATCTGCTCTATACGCTGTTCAGGTGGCAGCTGGGCCTGGCGAGCCGCAAGCCGGTACATGCTGATTGCAATATGTACGTCTGTCTCTTTCTCTTCCAGCTTCCATATCTCTACCTGATCGGCTCTGGATGCCGGAGTCGCCTTGTCGACAAAGCGCGGAGCCTTGCCCGATTCAAGCTGGTGGCGTCCATAAAACACCTTCACATCACGGGCAATCAGCGCACGTATGTAGCTGTCTTGAGCTTGTTTTGAAGCAATGCCGCGAGTGGCCAGGGACGGTTTGACACCGGAGGTGAAAAAACTGACGGCCTCGAGAGAGCTGTCGGGGTGTTCGACACGGATGATGTGAGCCAGCAGGCCAGGGAGATCAAGCCACTTGTAGTGGGTGCCAGCCAACAGGCCGTAGAAAAGGTTGTAGCCGTCTACAAAACACGCGGTACGCAAGATTTCCTGTCCTTGGAAACGAAAAAACCGGCACAAGGCCGGTTTTTTCACCCCAACAGCCAGCGAACTGAATCGCTGCGTACGGGGCTGAGTAGTGGGCCGATTATTGCGCAACACTGCGCGCAACACAAGATCAATTCGAATGATCCGTGGCTACGTTAGCGCGAACGCTGCGGCGGCATAAGACAGCGGTAGTTTTTTGAAATCAAATACGCGGCTGTCGTCAATCATGTGCCCTGACTATCAGCAGCATAGACGGGAGAAGCAGGTGGGGCGGGGGTGCTTTTTCACGGTTAAAACTGCAAGGGATTAATAGAGTGCCGTCTACGCAAGGGAGCACAGCAGTGGTTGTTCCAGCGAATCAAGCTGGCCTCCCTATCAGGAGTTTTGGGGTTTGCACGCTGCCATTAGACACGTTTTCGAGCTTATGGCTGCAGCGCCGAAAATGCAGAGTTCAGAAATGAATATTCACCGCACTTAATACTGTCGAGTTAACCAAAGTCTCGCGTTGTGTGTTTTTTTTGGGTGTTTTTTGCGTTGAGAGTAAAGTGTTTGTGAATGGTGTCGGCAATGTGTTTGATCAGAATGCCTGAACTGGATGGTTTTTGGTAAAGCAAAACGTCTACTGCAGGCAATGCAGGGAAGCCATTGACTTCGTCGAGAACCCGAAAGTGTTTAGGGACGGCACTTTCAATGAGTACGCTTACGGCGCAGTCTGAGCTTACCGCAGCGAGAATACCCTCATGGCTGATGCAGGTGTAAGCAATACGCCATGATTTGCTTACTCTATTTAGTGCAATAATGGCCTCCTGGCGGTAGATGCAACCATTAGGAAACATGGCAAGCGGGATGCATTTATCAACATGGGCTTGGCTGTTGTCGCCAGTGACCCAAAGCAATCGCTCCCGCACTAGTGTTAAACCGTCGGTGCGTTTGGGATGCTGAGTGGCAATAACCAGATCCACGTCACAATTGGAGTCAAGGTCTTTCAGCATTTGCCAGCTGTGCCCGCAGCGCAGTTCGATCTCTATCTTCGGCAAGGTGTCACGGATAAGTCTCAGTACAGGGGGCAATAGGCAGGAAGCATAAGTTTCCGAAGTGGCTATCACAACCTTGCCAGCAGTGACGGTTGGGTTGAGGATTGTGTAAGCTTCTTCATTAACTTCAATTAAACGCTGTGCAACACTCAAAAAACGCTCGCCAAGATCAGTAAGTGTTACGCCTCTGGTGTTACGCTCAAACAGTTTGCTGTCCAGATGCTCTTCCAGCCTTTTTATGCGAATGCTGATAGCCGATTGTGTTCTGTGCAGGCGCATTGCTGCCTGAGTGAAATTTCGTGTCTCGGCAACGGCAACAAAAGCCCTGATAAGATCAATTTCAAAATCAGAAGTTTTCATAGGGATAGCTCTGCATGAATGGCGTAAATAGGTGTCATAAAAACTATGAGTTGGTGCCCTGATTTACAGCGTGGCAGTATTCAAACATGGAAAATAATTCTACACAAGGTGCGCTGTATGGATAGTAAACGCTCATGCTTTGGGACCCTTGAGCTAATGCTGGCCATGGTTATTTCTGGCAGTATTGGTGTGTTTGTCATCAAGTCAGGGCAACAACCAGCCAATGTGGTTTTCTTTCGTTGCGCGTGCGCTTTTTTGTGTCTGGTACCGTACTGTTACTGGCGAGGCTATTTAAGGGCGAAATATTTCAAGGTCAATATACTGCTCCCGGTCGTTATCGCGGGAGTTCTGATGGTCATCAATTGGGTATTGCTTTTCAAAGCATTTCCCGTTACTACAATTTCGTTGGCAACTATTGTTTATCATGTCAATCCATTTGTAGTGATGCTGCTGAGTGTTGTATTCCTGAGGCAGAGCATAACGCGCAACGATATTGCTTGGAGTGTGCTGGCCTTTGTTGGTCTTTTGCTGGCAATGAGCAATAATGGAAAGTTTATCCTGCCAGGATATAGTGAGAGGATGGGGCTGTTGTTGGTGCTTTGTGCAACGACCTTGTATGCAGGTACTGTGATTCTTACCAAACTTACAGGGGATACACCGCCTGCGTTGATTGTAATGATTCAAACACTTGTGGGTGTCTTTATTTTATTTCCTTTTGCTGATTTTTCAGCCCTGCCTGGGTCTGCAGTTGAATGGGAGTTTATAGTTGCGTTGGGGGTGGTTCATACATTTGTGCTTTACTGTCTTGTCTTCTCTGCTTATCAGAAGTTAGATATTTCGGTCATTGCTATTATGTCCTTTATTTACCCTGTCTCTGCGGTAGTATTTGATTATCTTTTTTTTGATTATGTTATTACTTATTGGCAGGTGGCTGGGGCGGCACTTATATTTCTGGGTACTGTCGGAATCAAATTGGCCTGGAAAATAATCCCTGCAACCACGCGTAAAAAAAACACGCGAGGCGAATAATCCAGTAGTCATGCCTAATGCAGATATAACGCACCTGTCGCCAATCAGGCGCGTACTGCTTTAGTGCGTTGCCAGCGTACCAGAAACTTGTCGACATATCCCTTGTCCGCTCCACCAGGTTCATGGCCGACAACAGCAAATCGCGCGAAGGATCGCTCAGGCCATTCCCTGCCTCATTCGCGCAGCGCAACAAGTCTGACGCTTGGGCCAAAGCTGCTTCTGAATTGACACTGTGCGGGATGGCCAGCATGGCCGTGCCCGAAGGGCAAAAAGGCTTATGGTTTTGCAGGTTGTAACTGAGCGCACGTTCGGTGGCAGCACGATCCTGCAACGGGTTGTTATCGTCAGCAGCATCGAGGGGGAGTAACCGGTGGTTCGGGGGGCATGGTTACAACCCCGAGGTATTTAAGGGCGCTCTGTAACCCTTCGCTACTAAACGAGTGGTGGCAGCCGTACGCAGATTAGCAGGCCGGTACACTCGGAACTCGGCGCGCCACAAGGGCACCCTGCGCACGGCCAGCATAAACCGCAGGCCATAAAAAAGCACCTTACGGAGGTGGCGCTTTGCGCTGAGTGATAGAACCGGATCGCTGATTTGCAGAAAAAATGTGGATCGGATCGTTGCGATGGGCATTAATCTCCTGATTTAAAAAAGAGTAAGGTGAGGCGTGTTTAATGTTTAATGATACTTGTAGGCAATGGCTTAAGTCGTGTCAGGCGTAATCGTTCGTAGTGAAGAGTGATGTCTGAAAATGGCAAGGATTGTTGGCGAATATTTATATATTGAACTAGTTTCAATGGCTATGGAGATTGCCAGTGCACGCGAAGGCACTATGTACTACCTCTCTCTCCTGTTGGTTGTGGGGTCTTTGAAGTAGGGGTGAGTCGGTGGCTTTCCTGAGGAGGGTGGTGGGTATGATTAATAATAATGTGATCCTGGAAGATACGACGTTACGTGATGGTGAACAGTCTCCCGGTGTTGCGTTTACCAAAGAAGGGAAAATTTCAATTTTTTCGTCATTGTTGGCGGCGGGTATACGGTGGGTGGAAGTAGGTATTCCGGCCATGGGAGGGGATGAGCTGGCGGTCCTGGAAAATTTACTTGAGCGTAAAGACGAAGCCATGCTGGTGGCATGGAATCGTGGCGTTGAGACAGATGTTATTCAGTCATTGGATCTTGGCTTCCAAGCGGTGCATATTGGCCTCCCGACTTCAGCGATACATTTGGATAGCAGCATCAAAAAAGACAGAGCCTGGTTGCTGAGAACTGCATCGAATCTAATTGGTCGCGCCAAGGACAGGGGGGCATATGTATCAATAAGCGCCGAGGATGTGGGGCGTTCTGAGATAGGATTTGTTGAGGAGTATGCGGGTCATGTAGCAGAGGCAGGTGCAGATCGAATACGACTTTCAGATACGGTGGGTATATTGACACCAGAGCAATATGCTGAGGTCGTGAGGCGAGTTGTGATGTCGGCTGATATTGCCGTTCAATGCCATGCTCATAATGACTTTGGGTTGGCGACTGCCAATACGTTGGCTGGTCTTTGTGCGGGGGCTACATTTTTTCATGCGACGGTTAATGGTATTGGTGAGCGGGCAGGAATGCCAGACTTGGCTCAGTGTGTGCTTGCACTAAAACTGCTATATGGTGTTGATGTGGGCGTCGATACCCGCAGGTTGATTGCCTTGAGCCGGCTCGTTGCAGAGGCAACGCATGTATCGTGTCCTCCTTGGCAGCCGATAGTGGGGACTAATGTGTTTGCCCATGAGTCAGGCATTCATGCCAGTGCGACATTGAATAATAGCGCCAGTTTCGAACCGTTTCCCCCTGAGTTGGTAAAGGGCGTTCGACGCATTGTTGTCGGTAAACATTCGGGTACGGCAGCCATTGATAGTGTATTAAAAAAGCAGGGCATCAACTGTTCCGGGGATGAATTAAAAACATGCTTGGCATTGGTTCGTGCAGGCGCGATGAGTAAAGGGAGGAGTCTGGAGGAGAAAGAATTATTGACAGTGGTTGAGTCAGTAAAGTGCGCCATGCTGAGTGATTAAATTGGCGGGATGGAGGTTGATATGTGGATTGATACTCATGTTCATTTGTTGCCAACTAAAAAATCAAGGCCTGATTGGGAAGAGGTAAGATTCACATTTCAGGTTGCGCGCACCAAAGGGTTGGACGTTGTTTGTCTGACTGAGCATAGAGATTCGTTAGGGTTTGACGAGTTATATGGTGAGATCTTTGGTGAAAATAAACTAGGCGGGCGGGTTCTAAAAGACGATGTCATTGTACTTCCATCCGGCCTTATGATTAGTCCTGGGGCGGAAGTTTCATTGAGTGGGGGTGGCGACATTGGTGTGCATGCCAACGTAAAGGCAGTGATGGATTTAAGACCGCTATCGATGGCCTGCACCGCTACCGATGTGTTGGGAGAGCTTGAAAAAGGAAAGAACAGCTATTTCACGGTTGCTCATCATCTGCTGGGTGACGGCAAGTGGTGGTGTGACCTTGAGGATATCATACAAAAAATCGATGCTATTGAAATACCAGGAAAGCATCCGTCTTGGGTTGGGCAGTATGAAAAGTTGATGTGTGATTATAACAAGGCTGGGGTGAGTGGGAGCGACGCTCATACATGGATTCAAGTGGGCGTCGGTAAAACAATGGTGGATGAATGCTTATGGGATAAAGGGGAGGAGGGCTTTATTCGTGGATTCAAGAAGGCTATAAGGAGAAAAATACCAGTACCCTATGTGCATGAATCAGCAGAAGAAGTGCTTGCCTTGTCAGGTTATTACAGGGGCAGGTATCAATAAATATAGCTTGTCAGGAGTCAGTCATGAGTATTGAAATCAATATGTCACAGGTGGGAATACTCTCTAGTAAACGCAAGATGTCAGTCGACGAAGTACTGAGTGTTGTTAAGAAGTCATGCCCGACTTCAGGGGCGCTTGAATTAGATGATTTTGCTCAGTTACAGAAGTTGGCGGATAAATTGGTTATGCCGGTTTCAGAGCTATTAGCCGGTACGGGCAATGATCTTGAATGCGGGGTTGTGATTTATAAATCAGATGAAGGCTTTGCCAGGGAAATCAGCCGGGAGGGCAGCAGGTACTATACTTACCAGCATTTGGCAACCTCTAACACGGCGCCAGAGTTGATGGCGTTGAAAGTATTTCTGCATTGTGATAATCGCGAAGCGGTGGTGCTTAATGGAGGGCATGCTTCTCGGGAAGTTATATACACATTGAAGGGAAGAGTGCGTTTTGACTGGACAGAAGAGGGGGGTGACAAGGTGAAAAGTTCGACGTTGAATCCGGGAGACTCGGTCTATATAAGTCCTGGGGTCAAACACAGTTTTATTGCCCTTGAGCCAGGGTCGGAAATATTGGCTTTTAACTATGAGTTGACGTGATTTCTATCAGGTATGCCACCATGTTCAGGAGGGTGTATGGGAGCGGTAGAGGTGTCAGTAATTGGGGCCGGTCTTATGGGGGGTGCGATAGTTGAACGGCTGCTGAAAAGTGGGCTCAGAGTGTGTGTCTACAACAGGACTGTGGAAAAAATAAAAGAGTTGGTAAAGGGAGGGGCTGAAGCGATTGAGGTAATTGATAAGGCCTTTATAAGGCAGGGTGGCATCTGGATTTTATGCCTGAGAGATGAGGCAAGTATTATTGAAGTATTCTCGGCGATTAGAAAAGAAACGCTCGTAGATGAGCGGCTGGAAGGTAAGATAAAAGCCCTGGTGGTTAACACCTGTACCGTTGGCGTCAAATCTTCTGAGCGGTTGGAGCGTTTTTTTACGGATGCAGATATCCAGTATGTTGAAATGCCTGTATCCGGTGGGGTTGAGGGGGCCAAAGCGGGGCAGCTGATTGGCTACATAGGGAAGATGCCGCAATTACTGAGGCCCCAGTTCGGATGTGTCGTAAAAATTTTGCTAAAGGACTTTTGTTGTATGCAGTCTAATACTCGCGCTCAGGCGATGAAGGTGATTAATAATTATTGTGAATCAATACATCTTTTGGTTGCGGCGGAGGCGCTGGTGCTGGCGGAAAGATTCGGCATCGAAAAAGAGATGATTAGTGCTTCTCTTGCCTTGGGGCGAGGTCGTTCAGTGTATCTTGAGTTGCTGTTGAAAAGATACATGAGTCAATCGCGTAGCCTTTCAGTACCGATCGATATTCGGATTAAAGATCTTGAATTGGCGGGTGATCTGTTCTCTGAGTTGGAAGTGCCTAGTTTGTTTTATGGTCATGCCTATGACCTGTATACAAAGGTTCAAACCACTGACCCGAAATCTACGGATCAGATGGAAGTGTATGAACATATGTTAAACTTGGCTCGCCGTGAAATATAGGAGTGCTTGGCATGATGACGAAAGAGGGTGCCGCAGGCTGTGTGTTACCTATTGTCAGGCAGGCGCCTCAGATTTTATATGGTAGCACGTTCCCTAACCGACAGCAGCGGATGGGCACTCATGATGAGTCTTGGGGTCTTCATGTATATCAAGGTGCCAGTGATTTTTTCTTGGGCTCCGGTGAGGCACTAAAGATTGTTGAGGGGCTTGATTTGGATTTTGAAGCCGAGTTGGCGATCATACTGGATGCCGTGCCACAAGGTGTCAGCGCATGTGAAGCGGATAAGTATATAAAAGTACTGACGGCCTGTAATGACTTCACCTATCGTAAGCTTGCTTGTTTAGATAAGGCCAGTGGCTTTGGCTTTGTACAGTCCAAGCCGTTAACAAGCTTCTTCGGTCAAGGGATAAGCCCCGAAGAGAACGTGGCGGTGTGGAATAGTGGTCGTCCCCTGGCAGAATTGGAAATTCGATTGAATGGCACGTTGTTTTGCAGGGTGACGACCCGTGACATGCTATTTGGTTTTCCCGAATTAGTCGCGCATTGTGCAAGAACCAGAGCGTTGCCCTGTGGCACTATCATTACGTCCGGATCAATCTCGATGCTCGATAAACAGCCGTGCTCAGAAACTTGTCTCGCCGAAAGAGTAAATAGAGGGGCAAGTGATTCACGTTTTTTAGTGCGCGGTGATGAAATAGGTATGGAGTTTTTTAAGGTCGATGGCGGGCGAAAACCAAAGGCTTCGCTATTTGGGCAACTGCTTAATCGTGTGGATACTTTGTGATGCGGGGAGGGAATAAGGTTATAGGCCTGAGCGTGATGTTAAGTGCAGCAAATATTGTGGGCTCCTCGGGGTTGATGGTGTGGATTGATCATTCAATACGGCAGAATAAGTTTTATTTAAGTGCCTATTCACCCTTGGTGCTTTATTTGTCGGGGTTGTCCGTTGGGTGCTGTGCAATTGGCTGGTTAAGCTATAAGAATATCGATAATGCTACGTTGATAAAATCAAGGAAAATATTTTTTTTACTGTTGTGTGGGGCTTTATTTGCAGTGTGCCTTTCTTTGGCTGCGGGCGACAGCGCTGCCGTTGAGTGGCTGGATGGGGTGCTGCGTTTTTTTTGGGGCTTGCTGAGCGGCTTTGCAGTTATTTTGGCGCGGACTATGTTGGTTCTGCCTGATCAGGGATACCGTTCGCAGACGAATTTTTCAATACTGAGTTTAGCCTTGGCTTGCCTTCCAGTAATGATTCCTGTCAGTTTGTCTTTGGGCGGGTTTTACCAGCGCACGGCGTCCGCAATTGTAGCGGCTGGCCTGTATTTTATGTGCATGGTTATTGTCAAAAGTATGGATTTTGACCTGCAAAGGTTAAGTGTTGCCCCTCAGGGTGGTGTTTTTAAATATTCGACTTTGCTGGATGTTGCAAATTTAATCACGCTGAATGTTTGTTTTTTTCTGTTGCTGATGCTAGTGCCGATGATCAATGAGTACGGATTTCCAGGGCGTGATATAAGTTCAATGTATGCAGGGTTTTTACTTTTGTGGGTTCTGATGGGGGTTGGTTGTATCAGGGTGGGACCTTCGTATTCGAAAGCTGTTCGTTTCAAAGTGGGTGTGTGGGTTCAGTGTTGTATGTTGTTGTGCTGTGTGTTGCTGCTGTTCTATCAGGTGAGTGGGTTGTTCTTCGCTGTGGTCGCATTGGCTTTTCTTGCTAATATGTTAATGCAGCCTGTCCTGTTTTTATCCTTGGGAAGTGATGTTAAATATAGAACGCTGCTGTTTGGGTTTCAATCAGGGTTATACATCTTTATGGTGTGCTGGTTGTTGTTGGGTGTTGTGTATTTTGAGCTGGGTATGCAATATGTGTTTGGTATTTTTTGCTGCCTGGCTTTGTTGTCTCTGCTGTTTTCATGTGTGTCCATTGTGATAACGAATCGTTTCAATACTAATTGAAGACGCGTCTGGTCTGATGCTTTAAGTAGGGTCGGAGGTATACGTATGCACGGGGAGATTTTCAAAGGTCGGTGTGCGAGAAGCCGGTGTTCTGCATTGCGTCAGTTGCTGAAGGACAAGCAAGGTCTGCGTGTAATGGAAGTGCATTGTCCGTTGACGGCGCTGTTGGTTGAAGGGGTGTCGTATTCCGCGAATGATGGGGATGTAGTATTTGATGCTTTCTGGTCAAGCTCTCTTGTGGATGCTACGTTGAGGGGAAAGCCCGATATTGAATTGGTCGAATTGTCCGAGCGTTTCTCCAGTGTGTCGACTATATTTGATGTCACGACAAAGCCATTGATTTTTGATGCGGATACGGGCGGTGTGATAGATCATTTGCCCTATCACATTAGAAATGCTGAAAGGCTGGGTATTTCGGCGTTTGTGATTGAAGATAAAACGGGCTTGAAGAAGAATTCGTTGTTGGGTAATGAGGTTTTACAGTCCCAGGCCAGTATTGAATTTTTCTCGAAAAAAATTGCTATTGCCAAACAGTCTCAAACACATCCGGATTTCATGATTATTGCCAGGATTGAAAGTCTGATTCTGGACGAAGGGATGGCTCAAGCGCTCAGGCGCGCCTTGGCTTATGTCGCTGCAGGCGCTGATGGAATAATGATACACAGTCGTCAGGCTGCACCCGATGAAGTGCTTGAATTTGCCCGATTGTTCAGGATGCATCATCCGGCTATTCCTTTAGTTTGTGTTCCTACCACCTACACCAATATACATTTTGATGCGCTTGTTGAGGCGGGATTCAATGTGGTTATTTATGCTAATCACATGTTGCGCGCTGCATATCCCGCGATGAGTTTTGTTGCCCGAGAGATATTGAAAAAGGGCTGTACACAAGAAGTTGAAGAATATTGCCTTAGTGTTAAAGGGGTTTTGGAGTTGATCCCCGGCACTTCTTAAAAATCGCCATGCCCTGGCGTTATATCCCGTTCTCCCGCCTGCGCATCCGGGTCAAACCCCTCCGGGAACTTGCCTTTCAGCTGCCAGGCAAAGGCAATGATCTCTGCCAGTGTGCGGTACAGCTCCTGGGGGATGCTGTCGCCCAGTTCCATACGCGCCAATAATCTGACCAGTTCGGCATTTTCATAGATAGGTACTTCGTATTCACGGGCCAGTGCGAGGATGGCTTCGGCCAATTCGTCATCACCCTTGGCGGTAAGGGTGGGGGCCTGTTTGCCGTCGTATTTGAGGGCTATCGCCTGGCGCGGTTCGGGCGGGTTATTCATGCGGTTTCATCCACCCAGCGTTGTTCCAGTTTGGTATGGCCACTTAATGGCGGGGTGCCTTGATGGCAATCCAGATCGGTCACGCTCAGCCCGGCGTCATGCAAACGCTGGCGCAAGTTGCCCAACTGCCTTTCGATCAGGTTTGCGGTGTACGCCCGTTCTGCCCAGAGCTGCCCCGACAGGTTGCCGCGCAGCAGTTGCGCCTGTACATGCAGCGGGCCTAAGGGCGTGAGGTCGAAGGCCAGTTCCACGCGCCACAGTTGATCCTTGATCTCCCTGGCCTCGGGTTGGTCTTGCGGCGGCTTTTGCGGTGGGTCTTCACGCTGGAACTTCACTTGCAAGGGCACGATGTCGTGGGCATTGCGCATGGGGATTTCCAACTGCCAGGTGGTCAGTACGCCACCATCGGACGTGCGTCCGCTCTGCTCCAGGCTCGACAGCTGATGGGTTTGCAGGCGCGAAATGGCCGCCGCCGCCAGTTTCAGCAGGTTCTCCAGGCTGTCCTCACCTTCGCTGCCCTGCAAAGAGCGTTGGGGCAGGGGGAAGCCGCCGGGTTGTGGCTTGGCACTGACCTGCCCGAGCATGCCCAAGGCATTGCGCACAAAGGTCGGCAGGGCCTGGGCCTGGGCCTGGGTGCTGGTGGCCATGCAGGGGGTGAAGCTGGTGCTGGCGGGTACGCCGGGCAGGATCTGCGCAATCAGGCGCAGCAGGGTGGCCTTCAGGTCGGGGGCCAATACCTGGGGCTGCCCGCTCAGCAATCGGGCCTCCAGAAACGCGCCGCTATTGAGCAGGGCGTCACTCAGGCCCTTGGCGGTGCTCAGTTGTCCGTGGGCAGGCAAGCCAGCCAGCAGTTTGTCGATGGATGTGCGCAGTTCGGCAGGCATGTCGGTGTTGGACGGCAGTTTTTGCAGGGCGTTGAGCAGGCCCTCCAGCGAGCCCTGACGGCTTTGCTGGGTTGCCAGTTGTTGCACGATCGCCAGTTGATCCTGACGCCCGCTGAGGGGCACAAAGTTCAGGCTTTGCGGGCCCTGCACCTGGGCGCTGAGCAAGCTGGCGATGCGCAGGGGTTGTGGGCTGTCCAGGGTCAGTGTGCTGCCGCTCAAGGCGCTGTTGAGCAGTGTCACCAGCGAGCGATACACAGCCGGTTGCCCGGCGGGCTGCGGTAACGCCTGGGTGGTCAGCACTTTGCCTTGCAGCAGGGTGCCAACCGGCAGTTGTTGCGTATCCAGGCGGGTGAGGGTGGCGACGCTGCTGCTCAATGCCTGTTGCAGGCTGATCGCCAGGTTGCCCGCCGAAGGCTGGGTGACAGCCAGTTGCGTACCCGGAGGAAGCGCAAAACTGCTGCTGGCCTGTACGTTGGTTTCCCTGCCACCGTTCAGGGTCAATTTGAGCAGCAGTTGGAAAGTCAGGTCGTTTTGCCTGAGCGACAGTACTTCAGCCTGGGCACTCTGGCCGGGTCTGATCAGGCCTTCAGCAGGTTGCAACAATTTGAGCACTTCACCGCCCACCAGACCGGTGCGCACGCTGCTGGGTGCGGCTTGTGGGATGGGTGGAATATTCATGTCGCCTTTCATCGTAACAACCTGTCGAAATTGCCCGCTTTAGCGTAGGACATGGCATGTATAATGCTGCCCCGTCGTTCAGCGGGCATGAAAACATTGCAATTGTTTGATCCAGCTCTCTGAAACCGGCCGCAAATGCATTTATTCTGCATCACTTTAACGGCCGCGCCTGAGCCGACTTGAACCGTGAAGGCCTCAATTACGTGACCAGCCCTCTTTTAGAAGCCGTATCGCTCGCCTGTGAGCGTGACTGGCGGATGCTGTTCGAAAACCTCGAATTGCGCCTGGCCAGCGGCGACATGCTGCAAATCAGCGGCCCCAACGGCAGCGGCAAAACCAGCCTGCTGCGCTTGTTGGCGGGCCTGATGCAGCCCACGGCAGGCGAGGTGCGGCTTAACGGTCAGGCCCTGGCCAGCCAACGCTACGAGTTGGCCAATAACCTGCTGTGGATCGGTCATGCCGCCGGGATCAAGGACCTGCTCACCGCCGAAGAAAACCTCACCTGGCTCTGTGCCCTGCATCGCCCGGCCACTCGCCAAGCGATCTGGGCGGCACTGGCCGCAGTCGGGCTCAAGGGCTTTGAAGATGTACCGTGCCATACCTTGTCAGCCGGTCAGCAGCGCCGTGTAGCGCTGGCCCGGCTGTATCTGGACAGCCCGCCGTTGTGGATTCTCGACGAGCCGTTCACTGCCCTCGACAAACAAGGGGTGGCGCAACTCGAAGAACACCTGGCCCGTCATTGCGAAGGCGGTGGCATGGTGGTGCTTACCACCCACCATACATTGGCCCGGATGCCGGCCAGTTACCGCAATATCGACCTGGGGCAGTGGGCTGTATGAGTGTGTTTGCGACATTGGTGGCGCGTGAAGCGCGTTTGTTGTTTCGCCGCCCGGCCGAGCTGGCCAACCCCTTGGTGTTTTTCGCGATTGTGATCGCGATGTTTCCGTTGGCCGTTGGCCCGGAGACTAAATTGTTGCAAACCTTGTCTCCAGGGCTGCTGTGGGTGGCAGCTCTTTTAGCGGTTTTGCTCTCGCTGGACGGGCTTTTTCGCAGTGATTTCGAGGACGGATCGCTGGAGCAGTGGGTCCTTTCGTCGCACCCCCTGCCACTACTGGTCTTGGCCAAGGTACTGGCACACTGGGCGTTTTCCGGCCTGGCACTGGTGATCCTGTCACCGCTGCTGGCCTTGATGCTCGGGCTGCCGGTGGCTTGCCTGCCGGTGCTGCTGATGACGTTGTTGCTGGGCACGCCGGTACTGAGCCTGCTCGGGGCTGTGGGGGCTGCGTTGACCGTGGGCCTCAAGCGTGGCGGCCTGCTGCTGGCGTTGCTGATTCTGCCTTTATATATCCCGGTGCTGATTCTTGGCAGCGGCGCACTACAGGCGGCCCTTCAGGGCATGCCCGCAACCGGTTATTTGCTGTGGCTTGGTAGCCTGACCGCCCTGGCTGTAACCCTTGCACCTTTTGCAATAGCTGCCGGGCTGAAAATCAGCGTCGGCGAATAATGAGGTCTGGCCCCCGTGGGCCAGTAAAGACCCTGGCTGGCATGACACTCAACCTGTCGTGACCGGCACCGTGATGGAAACAGCGTGATGAACTGGACTTGGTTTCACAAACTCGGCTCGCCCAAATGGTTCTATGCCATCAGTGGGCGGTTGTTGCCGTGGTTAAGCATTGCTGCCGTGCTGCTGATCACCTGCGGGGTGGTCTGGGGCCTGGCGTTTGCACCGCCGGACTACCAGCAGGGCAACAGCTTTCGCATCATTTATATCCATGTTCCGGCGGCCATGCTGGCGCAATCCTGCTATGTGATGCTGGCGGTGTGCGGTGTAGTGGGCCTGGTATGGAAGATGAAGATCGCCGACGTCGCTCTGCAAGCCGCTGCGCCCATCGGCGCCTGGATGACCGCCGTGGCGCTGGTCACCGGCGCCGTGTGGGGCAAGCCAACCTGGGGCTCGTGGTGGGTGTGGGATGCACGCCTGACCTCGATGCTGATCCTGCTGTTCCTGTACTTCGGTTTGATCGCCCTGGGCAATGCCATCAGCAATCGCGACAGCGCAGCCAAGGCCTGTGCCGTGCTGGCGATTGTGGGCGTAATCAATATCCCGATCATCAAGTACTCGGTGGAGTGGTGGAACACCTTGCACCAGGGCGCGACTTTCACCCTGACCGAAAAACCGGCCATGCCCGTGGAAATGTGGTTGCCGCTGCTGCTGACGGTACTGGGCTTTTATTGCTTCTTTGGCGCCGTGCTGCTGTTGCGCATGCGCCTGGAGGTACTCAAGCGTGAGGCCCGCAGCAGTTGGGTCAAGGCTGAGGTGTTGAAGGCACTGGAGGGTGCGCGATGAGTTTTGCTTCTTTTGGCGACTTTCTCGCCATGGGCCATCACGCGGTGTATGTCTGGTCGGCCTATGGCATTTGCCTGGCGGTGCTGGGTTTGAACGTGGCGCTGCCGATCATGGCGCGCCGGCGTTATCTGCAACAAGAGGCGCGTCGTTTGCGTCGGGAGAATTTGAAGTGAATCCGCTGCGTAAAAAACGCTTGATCATCATCCTGGCGATTCTGGTGGGGATAGGCGCTGCCGTGGCCCTGGCCCTGAGCGCCTTGCAGCAGAACATCAACCTGTTTTACACCCCGACCCAGATCGCTAATGGCGAAGCGCCACTGGATACCCGCATCCGTGCCGGTGGCATGGTCGAAGCCGGTTCGCTCAAGCGGTCGGGCGACTCGCTGGACGTGCAGTTTGTGGTCACCGACTTCAACAAGTCCGTGACTATCACCTATCGCGGCATCCTGCCGGACCTGTTCCGCGAAGGGCAGGGCATCGTCGCCCTGGGCAAGCTCAATGCCCAGGGTGTGGTGGTGGCCGATGAAGTATTGGCCAAGCACGACGAAAAATACATGCCGCCCGAAGTGACCAAGGCCCTGAACGAAAGTGGCCTGTCTGCACCCGCACCGGCGAACGAGGTTAAGTGATGATGTCTGGACTGTATATTCCCGAATTGGGCCATCTGGCCATGATTCTGGCCCTGTGTTTCGCCATTGTGCAGGCCATCGTGCCGCTGCTGGGCGCCTGGCGCGGTGACAAATTGTGGATGAGCCTGGCGCAACCTGCCGCCTGGGGCCAGTTTGCCTTTTTGCTGTTTTCGTTCGCCTGTCTGACCTACGCCTTTATGGCCGATGACTTCTCGGTGGCGTACGTGGCGAGCAACTCCAACAGTGCGTTGCCGTGGTACTACAAGTTCAGCGCCGTGTGGGGCGCCCACGAAGGCTCGTTGCTGTTGTGGGCGATGATTCTGGGCGGCTGGACCTTCGCCGTATCGATCTTCTCGCGGCAATTGCCGCAAGTGATGCTGGCACGGGTGCTGGCGATCATGGGTATGATCAGCGTCGGCTTCCTGCTGTTTTTGATTCTGACCTCGGACCCTTTCGTACGCCTGCTGCCGCAGATTCCTGCGGATGGTAATGACCTTAACCCGTTGTTGCAGGATATCGGCCTGATTGTTCACCCGCCGATGCTGTACATGGGTTATGTCGGTTTCTCCGTAGCCTTTGCCTTTGCCATTGCGGCCTTGCTCGGCGGTCGACTGGACGCTGCCTGGGCGCGCTGGTCGCGTCCGTGGACCATCGTGGCCTGGGCTTTCCTCGGTATCGGTATCACCCTGGGTTCGTGGTGGGCTTACTACGAGCTTGGCTGGGGCGGCTGGTGGTTCTGGGACCCGGTGGAAAACGCCTCGTTTATGCCATGGCTGGTGGGCACTGCACTGATCCACTCGTTGGCCGTGACCGAAAAACGTGGTGTGTTCAAAAGCTGGACCGTATTGCTGGCCATTGCAGCGTTTTCCCTGAGCCTGCTGGGTACTTTCCTGGTCCGTTCCGGCGTCCTGACTTCGGTGCATGCCTTCGCCTCTGACCCTGAGCGCGGCGTGTTTATCCTGATCTTCCTGCTGTTTGTGGTTGGCGGTTCATTGACCCTGTTCGCCTTGCGCGCGCCGGTGGTCAAGAGTCATGTCAGCTTCAAGCTGTGGTCCCGCGAAACCCTGCTGCTGGGCAATAACCTGATCCTGGTGGTGGCCGCGTCGATGATTTTGCTCGGCACCCTGTACCCGCTGATTCTGGATGCCATCAGTGGCGCCAAGATGTCGGTGGGCCCGCCGTACTTCAACGCCCTGTTTATCCCGCTGATGGGCTTGCTGATGGTGGTGATGGCGGTCGGCATGCTGGTGCGCTGGAAAGACACCCCGGTCAAATGGCTGTTGGGCATGCTGACCCCGGTATTGCTGGGCAGTGCGGCCCTGTCGGCGATTGCCGGCGTGGCCTATGGTGATTTCAACTGGGCGGTGCTGACCACCTTTATGCTGGCGGCCTGGGTGC
This sequence comes from Pseudomonas sp. B414, assembly GCF_055408445.1. NCBI lineage: Bacteria > Pseudomonadati > Pseudomonadota > Gammaproteobacteria > Pseudomonadales > Pseudomonadaceae > Pseudomonas > Pseudomonas sp. B414. The sequence continues at coordinate 48,878 of NZ_JBUZTQ010000016.1, forward strand.
TGTTGGCCGGGGTGCGCGACATTGGTGACAAAACCCGCCACAAGGGTCTGATCAAGGGCGTGCGCAGCCTGACCCGCAGCTATTGGGGCATGCAGATTGCCCACCTGGGGATCGCGGTGTGCGCCCTGGGCGTGGTGCTGTCGAGCCAGCACAGTGCCGAGCGCGACCTGCGCCTGGCGCCGGGCGAGTCGATGGAGCTGGGCGGTTATCACTTTATCTTTGAAGGTGCCAAGCACTTCCAGGGGCCGAACTTTACCTCGGACAAAGGCACGGTGCGGGTCATCCGCAACGGCAAGGAAGTCAGCGTGCTGCACCCGGAAAAACGCCTGTACACGGTGCAGAACTCAATGATGACCGAAGCCGGGATAGATGCCGGTTTCACCCGTGACCTGTATGTGGCGCTGGGTGAACCTCTGGGCGATGGCGCCTGGGCGGTGCGGGTGCATGTGAAGCCGTTTGTACGCTGGATCTGGTTCGGCGGCCTGCTCACAGGTTTTGGTGGACTGCTGGCAGCGATGGACCGGCGCTACCGGGTCAAGGTTAAAAGCCGGGTGCGCGAGGCACTGGGCATGACAGGAGCCACAGCATGAAACGCTGGTTGATGCTTATCCCGCTGGCCGTTTTCCTGGGTATGGCGTGGTTTCTCTACAAAGGCTTGTACCTGGACCCGACCGAGCTGCCGTCGGCGATGATCGACAAGCCGTTCCCGGCGTTCAGCCTGCCGTCGGTGGAGGGGGACAAGGTCCTGACCGAAGCCGACCTCAAGGGCAAGCCGGCGCTGGTCAACGTCTGGGCCACCTGGTGCATCTCGTGCCGGGTCGAGCACCCGATGCTGACCAAACTGGCCGAGCAGGGCGTGGTGATCTACGGGGTGAACTACAAGGACGTCAATGCAGACGCGAAAAAATGGCTCAAGGAGTTCCATAACCCCTACCAGCTGGACATCAACGATGCAGACGGCTCCCTGGGCCTGAACCTTGGTGTATACGGCGCGCCGGAGACCTTCCTGATCGACAGCCAGGGCATCATCCGCCACAAGTTTGTCGGCGTGATCGACGAGACTGTCTGGCGCGAACAACTGGCGGGCAAGTATCAGGCACTGGTTGACGAGGCCAAACCATGAAGCGCTGGTTAGTTGCCCTGGTATTCGGTTTGACCCTGGCCGGTGTTGCCCAGGCGGCCATCGACACCTATGAGTTTGCCAACGACGCCGAGCGCGACCGTTTTCGCGAGCTGACCAAGGAGCTGCGTTGCCCCAAGTGCCAGAATCAGGACATTGCCGATTCCAACGCACCGATTGCCACTGACCTGCGCCGCGAGATTTACCGCATGCTCGGCGAGGGCAAGGACAACCAGCAGATCCTCGACTTTATGGTCGCCCGCTATGGCGATTTCGTGCTCTATAAACCGGCCCTGACCAGCAAGACCGCGGTGCTCTGGTTTGGCCCGCTGGCCTTGCTGGTGGGTGGTCTGGTGGTGATTGGCGTTATCGTCGGGCGCCGTCGTCGTACAGCGCAGGTCGAAGGCTCGGACACACTTTCTGCCGAGGAGCGTCAGCGCCTCGACACTTTGCTGGATAAAACCAAAGATGATTGATTTCTGGCTCGCAGCCGGCTTGCTGCTACTTGTAGCCCTCAGCTTTCTATTGATCCCGGTATTGCGCGGGCGCCGTGCCCAGCGCGAAGAAGACCGTACGGCATTGAACGTCGCCTTGTACCAGGAGCGCGTGGCCGAATTGCAGGCCCAGCGCGAAGAAGGCGTATTGACTGAAGAACAGTTTGAAACCGGCCGCGCCGAAGCTGCCCGTGAATTGCTGGCGGACACCGAAGGCGTGGCACCGGGGCGGGTGTCCAGCCTGGGCAAGGCCATTCCACTGCTGGCCGCCGTGATGGTGCCGGTATTGGGTTTGGGTTTGTACCTGCACTTTGGCTCCAGCGACAAGGTCGAACTGACCCGCGAGTTTTCCCAGCCGCCGCAGTCCCTTGAAGAAATGGTCGCCCGCCTTGAGCGTGCCGCCGCAGCGCAACCGGACTCGGCCGAAGGCCTGTACTTCCTGGGCCGCGCCTATATGGCGCAAAACCGCCCGGCGGATGCGGCCAAGGTGTTTGAGCGCGCAGCCAACCTGGCCGGGCGTCAGCCTGAACTGCTGGGCCAATGGGCACAGGCGCAGTACTTTGCCGACGACAAAAAGTGGAGCGACAAGCTCCAGGCCCTGACCGACGAAGCCCTCAAGGCCGACCCGAAAGAAGTCACCAGCCTGGGCCTGTTGGGCATTGCCGCTTTTGAGGACCAGCGTTTTGCCGAGGCCATTGGTTACTGGCAGCGTTTGATGAACGAACTGCCCGAAGGTGACGCTTCACGCGCCGCTCTGGAAGGCGGTATCGCCAAGGCTCGCGAGCAGTTGCAGGCCAGCGGCGGCAAGGTCGATACAGCGCCTGTAGCCAAGGCCCCGGCGTCGATCAAGGTCAGCGTCGACCTCGCCGATGCGGTCAAGGCCAGCGCCTTGCCGGGTGACAGCGTATTTATCTTCGCCCGCGCGGTATCCGGCCCACCGGCACCGCTGGCGGTCAAGCGCGTAACCGTGGCCGACTTGCCGATCACCGTTGAACTGGGTGATATCGATGCAATGATGCCGCAATTGAAACTGTCGAACTTTCCTGAAGTCCAATTGATGGCACGCATCTCCCGCGCAGGCCAGCCGACGGCGGGCGAGTGGGTAGGGCGCAGCCAGCCGCTGTCCAGTAGCACTAAAGAGCTGCAACAGCTGACCATCGACAGCCCGGATAAATAGATATGTATCCACTTGCACGCATCACCTTGCTCACACTGGCTGTAGGCCTGAGCGCCTGTACGGTTCATCAGCCTTACGAACCGCCAGCGCCCTCCACGCCGATGCCGCAGCCGACGCCCCAGCCGTCAGGCAAGCCGCTACCGGACATGCCCATCCCCAAAGCGCCGAAGCCATTGCCGCGCACCTCGGCCACCTTCGCGCCGCCGCCGGGCGGGCCGAGTCACTGGGATGCACGCATGGGCGTGTACGTGCTGGATAACCAGACCAACATCTTCTACCGCCAGCGCGCCTACTACCGCTGGGACAACGGCTGGAGCCGCTCGGTGAGCCCCAACGGGCCCTGGGAGGAGACCGATATCAGCGGCGTACCGCCGGGGTTGAGTCGGCAGTTTAAGTAAAGCCAAACGGCGACCTTCGGGTCGCCGTTTTTGTTTGTGTTATCGGTGTGCCGAGATATCCAGCATTTATCAGCCACGCGATGAAGCATGGCTGTAGTGCGCAAGTAGGGTTGTCCTGTAAGAAAAAAGGGGTGGGATTTGTGTTCTTATATGTATTTGAGAAATTAACTATCTTTATTAAGATGTTTCTTACCTAAGTTGGGAATTGTATTGCACTGTTTGTAGGCGGTGTCTGAAATTCAGGCGATTTGTTTGTGTGGGCGTTTAATTTGTACTAAGTTTTGATTTCAAGGTCGCTGGCAAATATTTTTTACTTTTCTGGTACATGGATTTTATTGGTGTTGCCTGGCTTGATAAGGGGGTGAACAATGCTTTTTATTAGGTGTTTTCATGTTTTGATCCTGGGTTTCATGGTTGTTGGTGCTGCTCGTGCAGAGGTGGTTGATAAGCGGGCAAGTTTGTTTTCTGTGTATCAACAAGCAACTGCCAATGATGCGAAACTATCAGCTGCCCGTCACGAATATATGGCTGTTCGCGAAGTTGTCCCGCAGGCCAGGGCGGGATTATTGCCAACCCTCAGTGCGGGCGGATCGTGGGAATCCACTCGTTTAACAATAGATCAACCTGAATTGGCCCGAGCCCGGAGTCAGTCTGCAGTTCAGGCTAATTTGAATCAGCCACTGATCCGCCTTGATCGCTGGTTTCAGCTAAGCGCAGCACATGCCAGTGCAGCCCAGGCAGAGTTGGAATTTCGTGCCAAAGAGCAGGCGATGGTGCTTGGTGCAGCACAGGCTTATTTTGAAACGCTGCGGGCATTGGACTTGCTGGCTGCTACCAAGGCTGAGGAGATTGCACTAAAACGTCAGCAAGAACAGGCGCAAGGCCGGCTTGCCAATGGCGCCTCCAATATTACCGATGTTTTGGATGCTCAGGCGGCTTACGATACTGCCAATGCCAATCGAAAGCTGGCAGAGCGTAAAGTTGATGATGCTTTTGAAGCGTTAAATCGACTCACTAACCATGAGTACTCGTCCATCGAAGGTATTGATCACCACTTGCCAATAGTGGCGCCCAAACCCAATAACGTAAAACTCTGGGTGAGTCTGGCGCTACAACAAAACCTGTCGGTATTGGCCAGTAATTTTGCAGTAACCGCTGCTGAATATACCAATCAGCAGCGCAAATCTGGTTTTGCGCCGACACTGGATGCGATTGCATCCTATCGTAAAGGCGATAACGACAGTTTTGGTTATAGTAATTCCGCAGGTTTTGGTACGTCGGGTTATCGTGGTGATGTAACACAGCGCAGTATTGGGCTGCAACTGAATATACCTCTGTATTCAGGAGGGATGACGCGTTCGCAAGTACGCGAAGCGACTGAGCGTTTGGCGCAAAGTGAGGATCAGCGAGATGATCGGCGTCGTGAAGTCGTACAAAGTACTAGGAACTTTTATCGTGCCATTAATTCTGATGTCGAGCAGGTAGCTGCAAGGCTGCAAAGTATTATCTCCAGTCAATCAGCACTCCAGGCAACTGTGCGCGGGCGGGAGTTGGGCTCGAGAAGTCTTATGGATGTGCTCAATGCAGAGCGCCAGCTTTATGGGGCTGTTAGAGAATATAATAATGCTCGGTATGATTATATATTTAATACGCTGAGTCTAAAGCAGGTTGCCGGTGAGTTGAGTGCTTTGGATTTAACTTCGTTGGCAATGTTCATGAATAAGAGTTACGACCCGGATCGTGACTTTCTACCCCCAGGTTCGCGTCATTAATTATCGCATCGATAAAACAGTGATTTTTTTTGTTTTTTAAAATTTTAATGCAATGAATTTAGTTTTCAGAAGAGAGCGGGGCACGCGATGGACGAAAATCGACACTCTGAATATGCAGCCGCTCCTCGTCAGATGGACACCGGTTTAGCCTGTTTAATCATGCTGGCCCGCTTTCATAATGTGGCTGCTTCTGCAGAACAGGTGAAGCATGAGTTTGAAAAACAGTTATTTTCACCTGCTGAATTGATGCTGGCTGCAAGAAGGCTCGGGTTGAAATCCAGGTTGGTCACAACGACGCTTGCTCGCCTTATTAGTACTCCCTTGCCCGCTATAGCGATTGATAATTGTGGACGTTTCTTTATCATTGCCAGGGTTGATCAAGATCAATGTAAGATTCTTATTCATGATCCGTGTGATGAGCGGGCAGATGTTATTAGTGCCGAAGAATTACAAGTTCGTTGGGCTGGAAAGTTGATATTGCTCAGGCCTGAAGCAGGTAGTGCTGGTGGAATTTCTCGATTCGATTTTACCTGGTTTATCCCGGCTATTGTAAAGTACAGGAAGTTATTGGGTGAAGTGCTGTTGGTTTCTTTTGTTCTGCAGATTTTTGCGCTGCTGACACCGCTATTTTTTCAAGTGGTGATGGATAAGGTGCTTGTGCATCATGGCTTGACCACATTGGATGTGGTCGCCGTTGGTCTGTTGGCGATCATGTTGTTCGAGTCCGCATTGAGTGGTTTGCGTACCTATGTCTTTGCGCACACGGCGAGCCGTATTGATGTGGAGTTAGGCTCGCGTCTTTTTCAGCATCTAGTTAATTTGCCATTAGCTTACTTTCAGGCTCGTCGAGTAGGTGATTCAGTCGCACGTGTTCGCGAATTGGAAAATATTCGTAGTTTTCTGACTGGAAACTCTATTACGTTGGTGTTGGATGTCATGTTCTCAGTCGTGTTTGTCGCTGTAATGTTTTATTACAGTGCCTGGTTAACGCTGGTTGTGTTGCTCTCACTTCCACTGTATGTATTGATTTCAGCGCTAATAACCCCAATTCTGCGGGCACGGCTGCAGGAAAGTTTTAGTCGTGGGGCCGAGAACCAGGCATTTTTAGTTGAGACGGTTAACGGTATTGATACGGTAAAATCGATGGCCGTTGAGCCACAGGTTATCCGTACGTGGAATAGCCAGCTAGCAGCTTATGTCGCCGCCGGGTTCAGAACACAAAATCTCTCAACATTGGCTAATGAGTCAGTGGGGTTGATCGGAAAGTTAGTCACAGTGGCAACATTATGGATTGGCGCTAAATTAGTCATTGAGGGCAGTCTTACGGTCGGTCAATTAATTGCCTTTAATATGCTGGCAGGGAGAGTGGCGCAGCCCATCATGCGGTTGGCTCAACTTTGGACCAGCTTTCAACAAACAGGTGTCTCAGTTCAACGCTTGGGCGACATCCTGAATACGCCAACTGAATTGTCCCAAGGCAATCGAAGTACCTTGCCTCCTCTGGAAGGGCACATTGAACTTGATCAAGTGTATTTTCGCTATCGTACTGACGGTTCAGAAGTGCTCCGCGGTATTAGCGTACATATTGCCGCTGGTGAAGTTATTGGTGTGGTTGGCCGCTCGGGTTCTGGAAAAAGTACGATTACACGCTTGCTCCAACGACTGTACGTCCCAGAACGTGGTCGTGTGTTAGTAGATGGAATGGACTTGGCCTTGGCGGATGCTTCTTCTTTACGTCGTCAGATCGGTGTGGTGCTTCAGGACAATATGCTATTCAACCGCACTGTTCGTGAAAATATTGCGTTGACCGATCCCGGCACTCCATTTGACGTTGTGATGCAGGCGGCACAAATGGCTGGAGCGCATGAATTTATTCTGGAATTGCCTGAAGGTTACGACACCGTCGTCGGTGAACATGGGGCTTCTTTATCGGGTGGTCAACGGCAACGTGTTGCTATCGCTCGTGCATTAATCGGCAATCCACGAATTCTTATTTTTGATGAAGCGACCAGCGCTTTGGACTATGAGTCCGAGAGGGTTATTCAGCAAAACATGCAAAGTATTTGTCAGGGCCGTACGGTCATCATTATTGCTCACCGCTTATCAGCGGTACGGGATGCGAATCGCATTCTTGTAATTGATCGTGGACAAATTGTTGAACAGGGCAGCCATACGGAATTACTGACTTTTCAGGCTGGGCACTACGCTCGGTTACATCGAATGCAGCAGGGATAAGTTGCTAAACCACGACCCAGAATAAGTATTTCCTTAATGGATGGTCTGTATGAGTGCTCGCTCTGATCTGTTGCAACGCTACCGTTGTGCCTGGCGCGAGTCATGGCGTCGCCGCAAAGCCATGGATGCCCCTAAACGCTTGGCTCATGAGATTCAATTTTTACCTGCCGCATTAGCGTTACAGGACAATCCAGTACACCCTGCACCACGTGTCTTCATGTGGTGCATTATTTCTTTCGCCACATTGGCGTTGTTCTGGGCCTGCCTTGGCAAAATAGAAGTGATTGCCGTCGCTCCGGGAAAAATTGTGCCCAGCGGCAAGACTAAAGTGATCCAACCCAGTGAAATCGCAGTGGTCACAGCGATTCATGTGAGCGATGGTCAGGTGGTTAAAGCAGGCGAGGTGCTGGTCGAACTGGATTCCACTGCAGCAGATGCCGAAGTCAAGCGAGTGAAGGGGGATCTGTTAGCGGCACGCATAGACAGTGTGCGTGGTGGATCAATGCTGGAGGCTATCAATCATCAAAAAGCCCCTGAATCGCTTATTGGTTTGATTCAAGGTGCCACCCCCGAGCAAGTGCTGAGTGCCCAGCGCTGGTTACAAGGGCAATACCAGGAGTATCGAAGCAAGATTGATCTGGTGGATGCCGAAATTGCTCAACGCAGCGCGGATATACATGCAGCCAGAACTCAAGTGTCCAGCATGCTGAAAACCTTACCGATAGCGACTCAGTTGGCAGAGGATTACAAGAAGTTATTGGCACAGCAGTTTGTAGCAAGGCACGAGTACCTGGAAAAGGAACACGCTCGCCTGGACCTCCAGCGCCAACTCAGTGTTCAGCAAGCGAGCGTTTTGCAGTCCACTGCGGCGCACAGTGAAGCAAGCCGTCGACGGGAAGGAGTCGTGGCTCAAACCCTTCGTGCAATGCTCGACTTACAGCAAGAAGCCAACCAGAAAGAAGCAAGTCTGGTACAGCAGCTGGCCCAAGCCCGGTATCAAGAAACTCTGACTCTTCTCAAGGCTTCCGTGGATGGCACGGTTCAGCAACTTGCCATTCACACCGTTGGTGGGGTTGTTACGCCAGCCCAACAACTGATGGTCATAGTACCGTCGGGCCAGCCAGTCGAAGTTGAGGCAATGCTGGAGAATAAAGACGTAGGCTTCGTCCGGCCCGGCCAGGCAGTCACGCTCAAAATAGAAACCTTCACCTTTACCAAATACGGCACCGTAGAGGGGGAGGTGGTCAGCATCTCAAATGATGCGATAGAGGACGAAAAACGTGGTCGGGTTTACAGCAGTCGCATTCGGCTTAACGCCGATAAACTTTTAGTCAAGGGGCGACCTGTTGCGCTAATGCCGGGGATGTCGGTGACAGCGGAAGTTAAAACAGATTATCGCCGTGTGATTGATTTTTTTCTTAGCCCTTTGCAGCAGCATGTAAATGAGAGCCTGAGAGAGCGTTAATTAAAGAGCAGGTTTTTCGATGTGCCTGGCGGATGTTCCGTGCTTCAGTTTCAGACTATTAAGTGGCGGGTTTATATGAAAATAAAAATAGCAGTTACGCTGATCGGCTTGTTTTTCTTGTCCTGTTTTATCGTGATCATGCAGAAGGGAACTGATAATCCGACGCTGACAGAGCTGGAGAAAGTATCTAAATGGTTATCCAGTTCTGGATCTATAAATGCGGATGACCGGAGTTTTGTGAGTGATTGGAAGAGAGGGTCGATCGAGTTTGCTGTTGCAACGACGGGCAGGTCCTTGACCGATACGGACTTTCAAGTTGTATCAGATGGTGTGGCGCAAAGCATAGCTCACACTGTTTTAGAGACGGGTGGCATCCCCGCTGTGCAAGAGTTGATTGAAGCAGACATTAATGCAACGGTTCAGGGGTTCAAACTGGAAAGGTGGCACTGGCCTGGCACCTTATATGATCAACTCCCATACCCATTTGGTTGGGGGCAGGATTTTGTTCAAGTCACCGGCAATACTCGTATGGAGTACCTTAAAAATATGGGGGTCGCGCTTATGCAAACTGTAGCGGGGCTGAATAGATACCTTGATCGCGACACACCGCTTGATAAGGTGCCTCATTGGAAAATGGCCCGTGATGCTAATAGTTGGGTTGACGATAATCTATACAGGTTGTTCCCCGAAACTTTCGAGCCGGCAGCTAAATAAATCAAGGTCAAATAAGATCGCATCGGTGTCACTCCGTCTCAGTAGTGCTGGCAGAGGAAGATATGAAGACGCATCGAAGTGGGTGGAAGTACTATTTTTCAATGATTTATGTCGTGATCTGGCAGTTGTTGAGAGTCGGAGCTGCAGGCTTTTTGTTAATGTACTATGTGCCGGCATTGTTTATTCTGTTTAGTTCTAGATTTGTTTCAGAAGAAGACAGTGAGCGCTATAAAAATTACCAACCATCCAATCCTTACGTCACGTGCGGGATGATATCGGGAACCGTCATTGAAGTGCCCAGGAAGTACATCATGTTCTGGCCTGAGTACGAAGGTAAGAGCTCGTGGGATAAAGATTTTATTTTCAACAAAAAAGGCTGTGATGCCAATCTTCGAGCATTGGATTTAACGGTTTCATGGCCTGGATTTAAAATTGTCAAGTCTGAGGATTACTTTGCCAGGCAGGACGAGATATCGATATTAGAGATCACCGTGGCGCCGTTAGTGAAAAGAGAAGATTTTATGGGTCGTAAACTTAAATTTTATGCATTGGCCCGTCAGGGGGGGGGTGTTTTAAGTGCTGAAGATAAGAGCTATGAAGTCGAGCTGAATCTTTTTTCTGCCGAGCGTAGTAACCATATTTATACGGATATCATGAATCGCTACTATTGGTCTGAAGTCAATGGTGAAGTGGCTGTTTTGTTTGAATGTTATAGGGCGCGAAAAAATAATCAGCTGAAAGACTGTAAAGGGTATTTTCTTCTTGATGAGTTCGACGCTTTTGTGAAAGTCAGGTTTTCGTTTGAGGAGTTAAAGTATTGGCGCAAGATCGTTTATCTAACTAAAAATTTCATACTGTCTAAAGTGAAAAGTTAAGGGGTATTTGTTATGCCGCAAGAATTGAGTTTAAATGATTTAGAACGTGCTAAAGGACTTTTAGAAACATTAGGTCCTGCTGCTGCATATGACTACTTAGCTGCAAAAGGATATAAGTATGCAACGCTGGCAAATGGGGTGGCGAAGGGTAATTCTTTATCAGGCGAGGCTGCCATTAACTTTATGAGGCTGACGGCATCGGACTTGGGTCGTACGCTATCTGATGTTGATGTGAATCGTATTCGAAAGGATATGGCTGTTGAATATATAGAGGCGTTGAAGAATAAGTTGGATGATGGTGGTGGAGTTTTGGCTGGTGATATAAACCATAAAGAAGCCTGGGAGTTTCATAAAAAGGTTTTCAATGATAATGATCTTTCTGTGGAGGCGTGGACACTCCACTCAGTATTGTCGGTGATTACTGAAAATACCAGAGAGACATATTGGAAGAAGGTTTTGGAGTCGGCGGGTGATTTGCCAAGTGAAATTAATTTGGCAGTCCAGACAGATAGGCTTATGTCGTTAGCGTCGACTATAAGTACGGATAGTAATAAGCAATTGGCTAAAAGATGGGTTGGCAGAGTTGACTCCCCATCGGGAGCTGCCACAGCAGCAAAAAGTATTTTCAATCAAATAATCAATATGATTTCCGGGGCTTTTTCAAGTGACTTCAATAAACCTTCCAATGAGCCGGCCTCTACGTTAATTGATATCAACATCACCCCCATCCCAACACCCCAGCAAACTATCCAGGGCGAAAACCAGGCCCGTCAGGATGTAAGCAACGGTTTTGCCGTCAACTCACCGACTCACCTAATTTCATTCAAGGACGGCCTGTTAAATAAAACAGATTTCACCTCGACCCAAATGGGCAGCATGGCAACGGGCGGGATACGGCCAGGTGAAATTCAACGGGACCCCAATGCGCGGCCCAATAGCTATCTTTCACAGTTCTATCTTGATCGTCCCACCAGTAGCAGTCCGGATTTTGGCCTATTGAATGCCGTAACGCTCAATGGCCTTGCCGCAATGACCACAGTCAACACTTACGTTGACCCTTTGCTGCTGGATTTGACCGGTAATGGGGTGGGCATGACTGATATTCGTGATGGTGTTCTGTTCGATACCGATCACAGCGGCACACTCAAGCGTACGGGCTGGGCCGATCGCAGTACTGGAATGCTGGTGGTTAACGACGGCACGGGCCAGATTAAAAACGTCAGCCAGATGTTTTCCGAGTACTACTCGGGCAAGGTTGGTTTGGGCGGTGCTGCTGGGGAGGCGCGATTCAAGGATGGCTTTGCAGCGTTAGTCAGTGAAGACGCAAATGCAGATGGCGTGATTGATCTGAATGATCCGATCTGGAGCACGTTACGGGTGTGGGTGGATGCCTCCCACGATGGGAAAACCGATGCAGGTGAACTCAAAACCCTGGCCGAGCTGGGTATTACGCAAATCAATGTGCGGGATACAACCGCCAGCAATGAAGTTCGTGATGGAAATCGAGTACTTGCCCAAGGCACTTTCACGATCAACGGCAACCTCCAGGAGGCGCTCGCGGTCGACTTTTTGGGTGACCCTGTCAGCAGTACGTTGCTTGCTCAGGCATCCGGCACTCAGGTGATATCAACTTCAGAAGGTTCGACCACGACCGCTTACGCAAGCCACAGCCTAACCGGTGAAACATTGAATGCCGCTCAGTTGGGGGTTAACAATCTGTATGGCGGTGCGGGTGATGACACCTTGATTGCAGCCCCAACGGGCAGCTGGCTGGTGGGCGGAGCAGGCAGTAATGTTTATAACGGTTCTGCCGCTGACGACGTTTTTGTCATCAGCGCCTCGGACACCATGGCTAATATCCACGGCAACGGTGGGCGCGACACGGCGATTATCGTAGGTGACGAAGGTGTAGCTTTGAATATGGCCCGAGCCGGATTGACTATCGCTCAGGGTGGGCGTGGTAACGACGTCATTACCAGTGGCGGAGCTTCCAGCGTCTTTATCAAAGGTGGTTCGGGCAATTCAACGCTGATCGGTGGGGCTGGCAACGATGTGCTGGTCGGTGGTACCGGGCATAACATTATTTATGGCGGCAGTGGTAAAGCGGTGATGTATGCAGGCCCCAATGGCGACACTATTTATGCGTCTGATGGCGGCAGTATTATCTATGCAGGCGCAGGCGCAGACATCATTTACGGCGGTGCAGGTAATGATGTCGTGGAAGTGGGGCGGGGTAATGCCGTTATTGACGGAGACGGCGGCATAAACATAGTCACCCTGCATGGCAATCATGGCGATTATAAAATTACCCGCACCGCTACTGGCTATGAAGTGGCAGATACGGTTTCCGGGCGTGACGGCACCGTTACACTGAAAAATATTCAAAAGCTCAATTTTGCGGATATATCGGCCGTCGACCTTGAGTTGCCCAACGCCATGCCAGTGGCTGATGTTTTGGCCGTTGATCGAACTGGCAGGGCTTTTGATCGCACGCGGGCTCACCTTATCTCTTCAGCCAGCCTGCTTGCCAATGACCAGCCGCTCAATAGTTCAGGCCCCTTGCGGATTGCCCATGTTGGGGGTGCGGTTGGCGGTACGGTCAGTCTTACCCTACAAGGCGATGTACTGTTTACCCCGGACCCGCGCTTTACAGGATTGATCAGCTTTAAATATGGGGTTGTTGATGCTGCCGGTAATCCCTCGGCCATGGTCGTCAATCTTGGGACCGGGCAGACAGCGCCTATGCGTGCCAATGTCACCCTGCTCACCCCCGAGGTACCACTGGATCCGCTAGCCGCACAACAGTGGTATCTCAGCGACACCCATGTGCTTGAAGTATGGAAGGACTACACCGGCAAAGGTGTGCGCATTGGACAGTTTGAGCCAGGCGGTGAATTTGCGGTTACCCCTGAGGTTTTTGACATCCAGCACCCAGACCTTGCACCTAATGTTGATAAGGCCTGGCTACAGACCCAACAAACCAATGGAACATTGCCAGGCGTTGTGTCTAACCACGCCACGATGGTTGCTGGGGTCATGGTAGGTGCCAAGAACGGTATCGGAGGTGTAGGAGTTGCCCACGATGCAACCCTTGGAGGCTATTATCTGGCCAACAAGGGCGATGATCTGACTGCGCTGGGTCACATGGTCAGTTATGACATCGCGAACAATAGCTGGGGGTTTGAAAATGATTTTGCCATCAGCAATCTTCATCAGGGATTCATCAATACCGCCAGTTCTTTAACATCCAATGCTCAGTATGCAGCCCATAATGGCCGCGGTGGTTTAGGTACGATTATTGTAGCCGCGGGTGGTAACGACCGTGCCAATGGCGGCAATGCTCAAGGATCGCTGACCAGCAACAATCGGCACTCGATTGAAGTCGGGGCTATCAATGCGCAAGTGGATCTGTCTACTTTACAGGTTGGTTCTGCACCGTTTTCCAATCCTGGCGCAAGTCTGTTGATATCAGCACCTGGCAGTAACGTGGTTTCCACCAGCCATATGCTGGAAACGGATCGTGGCTCAATGTTTGGCAATAGCTACAGTGCCATGCAAGGCACCAGCTTTGCCGCGCCTATCGTCTCAGGTATTGTCGCATTGATGCTTCAAGCCAATCCCAATCTGGGATACCGGGATGTCCAGCAGATCCTGGCGCTGTCCGCACGCACGATCAACGACCCGTCCACAGTGTGGAGCAACAATGGTGCCCGCAACTGGAATGGCGCAGGTATGCACAGCAGTAATGACTACGGTTTCGGTATGGTCGATGCGCGTGCCGCCGTGCGTTTGTCCGAATCCTGGATGACCCAAAGCACCGGCGCCAATGAGTCCGTTTTTAGTGCTTCCAGTGGCGATCTTGGCAAAACTCTGGTGGCTGGTGAAACCTTTAAATCAAGCTTGGCAATGAACGCCGGGTTAAGCATTGAGCATGTCGAAATCGATTTTGATGCTCAGGTTGGGCGCTTGGGAGATCTAACCCTTAAGCTTGTTTCTCCAAACGGTACGCAGAGTGTTTTGCTCAACCGACAAGGAAAAGTGCCCACTGGTATGACAGGAGCCAGCGATGCTGATACCGGCAGTACTCGCTCGGGAACATTCAAGTACACGTTTATGAGTACACATGATTGGGGCGAGCGGTCGCTCGGTGAGTGGACGCTTGAAGTAAGCGACTCCGTTACGGGGCTTCCAGTCAAGTTGAACAGTTGGTCATTACGCTTGTACGGTAGCAAGACAACTGCGCACGACACGTACTTTTACACGGACGAATACATTCAGGCAGTTACTGCGCAAGCTAACCGCAGCGTTCTGGATGATGCTGTAAACGGGACGGCTGGCGGGCGTAATACGATCAATGCAGCGGCAGTATCCGGCGACACTTCGATCAATCTGATAACAGGTGTTGGCAGTATTGGCGGGGCCGCCCTGCGTATCAATAACCCTTTATCTATCCAGAATATTGTGACTGGCGACGGTAATGACACACTGGTTGCAGGTATGACTGATGCGTTACTAGATGGTGGCCGTGGCAACAACATCCTGAAGGGCGGTGCAGGTAAAGACTTCTTTGTTGTCCATCGCCGAGGAGGTGGTAACGACATTGTGATGAACTACGAGGTTGCCCGTGGCGAGATCATTAATCTGGTTGGTTTTACCGGCAAGACTTTCGAAAATCTGCTCGTCACCCAACGGGGTGCTGACGCATATGTCGAGTTGGGAGATGCACAGTCCATCTTGCTGAAAAATCAGCTCGCGTCAAAAATAACAGCCGCTCAATTCATGTTTCAGGATACGTTTGTTGCGCCAACGGCTTACGTTAACAGCAACGTCCCCGGGTTATCTTTACCAGAAAAGCTGGGGACTGTAGTTCTAAACGGTGGTTCCAAAGGCGTCAGTATTACCACGGGGGATGATGGCCGGTTTGTGGCCTCCTTGGCCGGTACGGTGTACAGCCACGACAGTGCAAGTTCAGACACTTTTGTGGTCGCCCGGCAGCAGGGAGTGGCCAACTATAAGAATGCGCTCAGAGGTTTCAGGCAGGGCATTGATAAAATCGACTTGAGCCAGACGGGCATAACCAGTTTCGATCAACTCGTGATCAGTAAAAGCAATCGTGGCACGATCAACGGGATGTCTCAGATTCACGGCGTAGAAATCACCACCATGGCGCTTGACCCTGCTGGCGGCAAGGTTCAATTGCTTTATCTGGATGCACTGGATATTTCGCAACTGCAACGGACAGATTTTATTTTTTCCAGCCATGCTCTGGAATTGGTTCCTATCTCGACTGAGGTGGTGAAGCCAGAATGGTTGCGGCCCGTTGTTACTGAGCCTGGTACGTTCAAGTGGCCAAATACTGATGTGCCCTCTGCGGGGTTGCGTCCAGTATTCCCGATAGAACATCCCAAACTACCGTCATTCGAAGAACGTATGGCAGCCCTCAATGATCGTTTTAACGACAGGAAATTTAAAACCATCGATGAAATTCTGGCGGAGCGAGCTATCGATTTAAACAAGTTGCATGAGCGGCTTCAGCCAAGCCCATTAGTGCCGGGCAGAAGGCTTGATACCAGCATGTCAGTGCCAAGACCCGTTGAAAATGTAGATCGAACTCCCTTGGCAGAGCCCAGATGGCACATTAATCGATCGGAGCGCCAACGTACTCTCAGTGTGACTGAGGAAAAAATATCATTTGTGCAAAGGGCCGATAATTTAGTTCAAGCAATGGCTGCATTTGATCCACCTGCTGCTAACTTGACCAACATCACTGTTCCTGATCAGCAGAGTTTCCAACCGGCTCTTGCTGCAAATTGGAGTTAGCAGATTTCAATCGGGCAAGGATGAAGGCGGTCTATAAACCGCCTTCGACTTTTTGCCAGAATTGCTTTGAAATTGCAGGTGTCGGGATTCTGACGTAAATCATCTGTCCGCCCTGTCGGCGCTGGTAATGACCGATGTCTATGGCAAAAAAATTGCCAAGGATAAACCCAACCCCAAAACCATGTTATTTGTCGGGCGCTTGACCATGGTGCTGGCAACCATGCCATGTCCAGTTTCGCTTCGACCCTGTACGTCCTGATCTGGCCGGCCATTGCTGGGGCCGTGATGTTGACCCTGTGCGTCAGCCTGTGGCGCGATATGCGCAAGGCCAAACGTGAGGGCACGGATCTGGTCTGACGATATTAATGCCGTAGTCGCTGCCAAGGCACGAAGGCTGCGAGCCCTTGATCTTGCAGCGCTGCGAATAAAAAGCTCGCAGCCTTCGTGCCTTGGCAGCGACCACGCACCGCGCCATTTTTCCTGGGATTGTGTAGGGTACTTCTGATCATTATCAGGAGCCGACCATGAGCCTATTTGAATTCAAGCAAGTTGATGTTTTCAGCAGCGTTGCCCTCAAGGGTAACCCGGTGGCCGTGGTATTGAATGCGGACAGTCTGAGCGATGCGCAAATGGCCGACTTTGCGCGCTGGACCAATCTCAGCGAAACCACTTTTGTACTGAAACCGCAAAACCCCGAAGCCGATTACCGCCTGCGTATCTTCACCACCCTCAAAGAATTGCCATTTGCCGGGCATCCGACCCTGGGCAGTTGTCATGCCTGGCTGGAAGCCGGAGGCCAGCCCAAGGGCGCAGAGGTCGTGCAGGAGTGCAGCGCGGGCTTGATCCGTATCCGCCGCCAGGGCGGGCAACTGGCCTTTACTGCGCCGCCGCTGTTGCGCACTGGAGCCGTCGAGGAGGCTTTGCTGCAACGTATCTGCCGTGGCCTTGGCATCGAGCCGCAGGCTGTGGCGCAGGCGCGCTGGGTCGATAATGGCCCGGGCTGGGTGGCGTTGATGCTGCGTGACCGTAAACAGGTGCTGGATTTGGAGCCCGATTACTCGCAGTTGCTGGGACTGTCGGTCGGTGTGGTCGCCCCTTGGCAGCCTGAAGTCGATGGTGACGAGGCGCAGTTTGAAGTGCGCGCATTCTGTGCCGGTGAAGGCATGCCCGAAGACCCGGTGACCGGCAGCCTGAATGCCGGGCTGGCGCAGTGGCTGATTGCAGACGGTCATGCCCCGACGCGCTATGTAGCCAGCCAGGGTACGGCCATGGGCCGGGCGGGGCGGGTGTCTATCGAACAGATTGGCGCAGATATCTGGGTGGGCGGAGCGGCAGTGACCTGTATTTCGGGGCAACTGACGCTTTGATGCTCAAGCTCCTTTGGCCTTGACCACCCGCTTGGGCTTTGCCTTGCCCGGGGCGGCCTTGCGTTTTTTCTTCCAGGCCGGGGCAACACCTGCCGGGCTGGCCGGGCCGCTGATGGTCATGGTCATGGCGCTGCACCGCTCGATATGTTTGCTCATCCACGCAGCCTGTTTGGCGACGAAAATATCGAGGGTCATCTCGCCGCTTTGCACCATATCCAGTGCCTGCTCCCAGATCGCCGTGGTGCCGGGGTCGGCAATGGCGCGGGGCACCGCGTCGATCAGGCTGAAAGCGGGTGCGGTGGCAGCCAGGGCCTTGCCGTTTTTGCTCAGGTAGCCACGATCCAGCAGGCCCTGAATGATCCCGGCGCGGGTGGCTTCGGTGCCGATGCCGGTAGTGTCCTTGAGCTTTTGCTTGAGCAGCGGATCCTGCACCAGCTTGGCGACGTTTTTCATCGCCTTGATCAGGTCGCCTTCGGTAAAGGGCTTGGGCGGCTGGGTCCACAGGTCCTTGAGGTTGACCGCGGCAATCGCGCAGTCCAGACCTTCGCGCAATAACGGCAGGGGCTGCGGCGCCGGGGCTTCGCGGCCTTTGGCCGGGGCCAGGGCTTCGGGCAGGGCGCGTTTCCAGCCGGGTTCGACGATTTGCTTGCCGACGGCGCGCAGCTTTTGCCCTGCGCAGTCGAAGTCGGCCTGGGTGCGGTCGTATTCGTGATTGGGCAGGAACTGCGCCAGATAGCGGGCGCGAATCAGGGTGTATACCGCGCGGTGCTTGCCGCTCAGGCGTTCAAGATTTTTCGCTGCCGCTGTAGGAATGATGCCGTGGTGGGCGCTGACTTTGGCGTCGTTCCAGGCCCGTGAGCGGCGTTGCGGGTCCAGATAACCGGTCAGAGGCGCCAATGCCGGATCGGCCTGCTGCAAAGCGCTGATAATCGACGCAGCTTCACTGTGCTGGCTTTGCGGCAAGTAGCCGCAATCGCTGCGCGGGTAGGTGACGACTTTGTAGGTTTCGTACAGGGCCTGGGCGATATCGAGGGTTTCCTGAGCGCCGAGGCCGAGTTTTTTTGAACACACTTCCTGCAGGGTGCCCAGATCGAACGGCAGCGGCGCGACTTCACGCATGCGCTCGGTGCGCAGCTTGAGCACCCGGGCGCTGCTGGCGCTGTTCATCGCTGCTGCGGCCTGCTGCGCATGGGCCTGGTTAAGGCAGCGGTCCTGGTCGTCGCAGGTATCGGGATCAGCGCGCCATTGCGCGGTAAACGACTGGCCGTCGTGCTTGAGCTGCACATCAATGGCCCAGTAGGCCACGGGGACAAAGTCGCTGATGCTGCGATCACGGTCCACCACCAGGCGCAGGGTCGGGGTTTGTACCCGGCCTACCGGCAATACGCCCTGATAGCCGGACTGGCGCCCGAGCAGGGTAAACAGGCGGCTCATGTTCATGCCGATCAGCCAGTCGGCCCGCGAGCGGCCCAGGGCCGAATGGTAGAGGTTAAAGGTTTCGGCTCCGGGCTTGAGGGCCGCCAGGGCCTTGCGGATCGAGGCGTCATCCAGGGCCGAGAGCCACAGGCGCTGGATGGGCCCGCGATAGCGGCAATGTTCGACCAGTTCACGGGCGATCATCTCGCCTTCGCGGTCGGCGTCGGTGGCGATCACCAGTTCGCTGGCTTCACCGAGCAGGCGCTTGACGGCCTTGAACTGGCTGGCGGTCTTGGGTTTGACGCGCATTTTCCATTTTTCGGGGATGATCGGCAGGTCGGTCAACACCCAGCGCTTGTAGCGCTCGTCGTAGGCATCGGGCGGGGCGGTTTCGAGCAGGTGGCCGATGCACCAGGTGACGGTGGCATTGGCGCCCACCCAGCAGCCATCACCGCGGCGGCTGGCACCGAGCACGGCAGCAATATCTTTGGCCTGGGAGGGTTTTTCACACAGAAACAGCCGCATCGCTCAACTCATTCATGCATCGCAGAAGATGCACAGCATGGGCAGAGAAGGGCGCGAGGGCAAGTGTTTTAACTGGTTTTTTGTACAGCTGTTGCTGGAGGGTAATGCTTGGCTGTAGTCGCTGCCGAGGAACGAGGGCTGCGAGCTTTTAACGAATCAAGAGCTCGCAGCCTTCGTTCCTCGGTAGCGACTACAGGGCTATCGAGGGGGATTATTGCCCGTTATAGATCTGGTCGAACACGCCACCGTCGTTGAAGTACTTTTTCTGCACGTCGCGCCAGTCGCCGAAGGTTTTCTCAACCGAGAGGAATTCGACTTTCGGGAAGCGGTCGTTGTACTTGGCCAGCACTGCCTTGTCCCGTGGACGCAGGTAGTTTTTCGCAGCGATTTCCTGACCTTCAGGCGACCACAGGTACTTCAGGTATGCCTCGGCCGTGGCGCGGGTGCCTTTCTTGTCGACCACTTTGTCGACTACGGTCACGGGTGGCTCGGCTTCGGCCGATACACTCGGGTAGATCACTTCGAACTGGTCGCGGCCAAATTCGCGGGCGATCATTTCAGCTTCGTTTTCGAAGGTCACCAGCACGTCGCCGATCTGGTTGGTCATAAAGGTGGTAGTGGCTGCACGGCCGCCGGTGTCGAGTACTGGTGCCTGCTTGAACAGCTTGGCGACAAAGTCCTTGGCCTTGGTTTCGTCACCGCCGTTTTTCAGCACATAGCCCCAGGCCGAAAGGAAGGTGTAGCGGCCGTTGCCTGAGGTTTTCGGGTTGGGCACGATCACCTGCACGCCGTCCTTGAGCAGGTCAGGCCAGTCTTTCAGGGCTTTCGGGTTGCCTTTGCGCACGATAAATACAGTGGCCGAGGTAAACGGCGCGCTGTTGTCGGGCAGGCGGGTGACCCAATTTTCCGGGACCAGTTGGCCATTGTCGGCCAGGGCGTTGATATCGGTGGCCATGTTCATGGTGATCACATCAGCGGGCAGGCCATCGATCACCGAGCGCGCCTGTTTGCTGGAGCCACCGAAGGACATTTGCACATTGAGCTTGTTGCCATGCTCGGCTTGCCAATGTTTCTGGAACGCAGCGTTGTAATCCTTGTAGAAGTCACGCATCACGTCGTAGGACACGTTCAGCAGCGGCGGCGGGGTAGCTGCGTGAGCGATGCTGCCCAGGGCCAGGCCGGCGGCGATGATGGAGGCACTAAAAAGTTTTTTCACTGCGCATTCCTTGTTATAGAGAGCAAGAGGGGCAAATTACCAGCAACTATAGCGGCTGGCGTATAGACCTTAAAAGATTAAAAAGTGCTGTGGTTATGCTTTTTTTATAAAGAGCGCATTACCGCAACGGGAACAAAAAGACGCCGAGGGTTCGTGGGTGTTCTTCTTGCAGGTCGGGCAGTCGTGCTTGAGCTGCTCGCCGCGCATGGCGTTGGCCAGCTCGGCGGTGAAGATGCCGGTGGGCACGGCGATGATCGAATAACCGGTGATCATGACCATGGCCGAGATCACCTGCCCCAGCACGGTTTTGGGCACTATGTCACCAAAGCCGACGGTGGTCAGGGTGACAATCGCCCAGTAGATACTTACCGGGATGCTGGTAAAGCCGTTTTCAGGACCTTCGACCACATACATCAGGCTGCCGAAAACGGTGACCAGGGTCGAGACGCTGACCAGAAACACAATGATTTTTTGCTTGCTGCCGCGCAGGGCTGCCAGCAGGTAGTTGGCCTGGCTCAGGTAGGGCCGCAGTTTGAGAATACGGAAAATGCGCAGCATACGGATGATGCGGATAATCAGCAGGTACTGCGCGTCACTGTAATAAATCGCCAGAATCCCCGGCACGATGGCCAGCAAATCCACCAATCCGTAAAAACTGAAGGCGTAACGCAGCGGTTTGGGTGAGCAATACAGGCGCAGGCCGTACTCGATGGCAAATACAAAGGTGAAGCCCCACTCGATATACGCCAGCAGATTGGCGTAGTCGCGGTGAATGCTGTTGATGCTGTCGAGCACCACAACCACCAGGCTGCAGAGGATGATCAGCAGCAGTGCGGTATCAAAACGGCGCCCGGCGGCGGTGTCGGCCTGAAAGACCATCACGTAAAGCCGCTGGCGCCAATCATTGTTGTTCATGCAGGTTGCTCGATGCCCAAATACAGGAAGGTTCGAGTATTAACGCTCAATGCGCAACCTGCATTGTTGTTGCGCGGGGCTGAGAATTCGCACGCTGGCGTGGACCAGCCAGCAACTGAGAATAAATGGTGCGGTCAGTGGTGCCAGGCCCAGGGCGGCAAAGCCGGGGGTAAGCAGCAAGGTGATGACAATGCCCACAGCCGGCAGCCAGGGGCGGCGTGGTTGCTGGCTCAGGGCCAATGCAGCAAGCACCGGGTTGTAGCCCGTCAGACCATTCAAGGCGCCTGCCGAGTCCTGTTGATAGAGACCGAATAACAGGCCGGCCAAAGAACCGGTAATGGCCCACAGTGCCGCACGCCAACTGCTCAGCCACAGGCCGATGACAATCAGCAGCCCGGCCAGCGGGTGTTGCAGCAGCATGACCTGGGCAACGCCGTTTAACAGGCCCTGGGCCAGCGTCAGGCTGTTGACTGTCTGAGCGTGATCCAGGGCTGTGGCGGGGGTGTTGTTGAGGTACAGCAGGACCCAGCCAATACCCACAAACGGCGCGGTATAGGCCAGCAGGTTTTGCCCGTGGCTGGCGCGTTTGAGCCACTGATGGACGAGCATCGTACTTAGCCCGGCGCTGGCAATGATCAGCAAAGGCAGCAGGGCAGACCACTCCAGCTGATGGCTCAGCAGCAACCCCAGCAAGATACCGTTGTAACTGTACAGTCCCGCTTGGCGCTCGGCCTTGGGGTAGTCACGGCGTTGTGCAGTGAGGAGCCCGGCAATACCGCCGAGCAATGCGCCACCGAGCAGGGTGGGGGCGCTGAGCAGAATGGCCAGCAGGCACAGCACACCGCATAAAGGGTGACGCTGAAGGAAGATCTGGCTGAAACCGGCGCACAGGGCAGTCGCCCAGTCGGGGCAGGGATGTGAACGCATGATTGCTACCTGGTAGTCGCTGCCGAGGCACGAAGGCTGCGAGCTCTTGATTGGCTCCCTGCATGATCAAGAGCTCGCAGCCTTCGTGCGTCGGCAGTGACCGCGGATATTGCGGTGGGGTTACTTGTCGCGAATCGAGAAGTTGGCCATATGTTCCAGGCCCTTGATCAGCGCCGAGTGATCCCAGTTGCTGCCACCGATGGCCGCGCAGGTGCTGAACACTTGCTGGGCGTTGGCGGTGTTGGGCAGGTTGATCCCCAGTTCGCGGGCACCGGCCAGGGCCAGGTTGAGGTCTTTTTGGTGCAGGCTGATACGGAAGCCCGGGTCGAAAGTGCCCTTGATCATGCGCTCGCCGTGAACTTCGAGGATTTTCGACGAGGCAAAACCACCCATCAGTGCTTCACGCACCTTGGCCGGGTCTGCGCCGTTTTTCGCGGCAAACACCAAGGCTTCGGCCACGGCCTGGATATTCAGGGCCACGATGATCTGGTTGGCCACCTTGGCGGTTTGACCGTCGCCATTGCCACCGACCAGGGTGATGTTCTTGCCCATGCTCTGCAGCAGGGGCAGGGCGCGGGCGAAAGTTTTTTCGTCGCCGCCGACCATGATGCTCAGGCTGCCTGCCTTGGCGCCCACTTCACCGCCGGAAACCGGCGCGTCCAGATATTGCGCGCCCTTGGCGTTGATTTTTTCCGCGAAAGCCTTGGTGGCGGTAGGCGAGATCGAACTCATGTCGATCACTACCTTGTTCGGGCTCAGGCCTGCGGCGATACCGTCTTCACGGAACAGCACGTCTTCAACCTGCGGGGTATCGGGAACCATGACGATGATGAATTCGGCTTCCTGCGCCACTTCGCGCGGGTTGGCCAGGGCGATGGCGCCAGCGGCGACCAGATCGGCCGGTGCAGCGCCGTGGTGGGTCGACAGAAACAGGTTGTGCCCGGCCTTTTGCAGGTTGCTGGCCATAGGCGAACCCATGATGCCCGTGCCGATAAATCCGATTTTAGCCATGACAAATCCTCTTGTTTTTATTTAAGGCAATTCAGTGCGGGTGGTGTGGGAGCGGGCTTGCTCGCGATGGTAATGACGCGGTGTATCTGTCACACCACCGCGATTCAATCGCGAGCAAGCCCGCTGCCACAGTGTTAAACCGCGTTATGGCTCTTGAGCCATACAAGACCGGCTTCGGTGCTGGTCAGGGGCTTGTATTCGCAGCCGACCCAACCCTGATAGCCAATGCGGTCCAGATGGTCGAACAGGAAGCGGTAGTTGATCTCGCCGGTGCCCGGTTCGTGACGACCGGGGTTGTCGGCCAACTGGATATGGTTGATCTGCGGCAGATGGGTTTGCATGGTGCGGGCCAGATCGCCCTCCATGATTTGCATGTGGTAGATGTCGTATTGCAGGAACAGGTTGCTGCTGCCGACCTTTTCCTGGATAGCCAGTGCCTGCTTGGTGTTGTTCAGGTAGAAGCCCGGAATATCGAGGGTGTTGATCGACTCCATCACCAGCTTGATGCCCACGGCCTGCAACTTGTCGGCGGCGTACTTGAGGTTGGTGACGAAGGTTTTTTCGATCAGTGCCTCGTCAACACCCTGTGGGCGGATCCCGGCCAGGCAGTTGATCTGGTCGTTGCCCAGTACTTGTGCGTAGGCGATGGCCAGATCGACTCCGGAACGAAATTCCTCTACCCGGTCCGGCAGGCAGGCAATCCCGCGCTCGCCCTTGGCCCAGTCACCGGCCGGCAGGTTGAACAGCACCTGGGTCAGTTTGTTGGCGTCGAGCTGGGCCTTGATATCGGCCGAGTTGTAATCGTAAGGGAACAGGTATTCAACGCCATGAAAACCAGCATTGGCGGCCGCTTGAAAACGGACAAGGAAATCCTGTTCGGTGAACAGCATGGACAGGTTGGCGGCAAAACGCGGCATGGTGAACTCCTGCTTGTAGTCCCCTCTCCTCGGGAGAGGGGGTGAGGGCTATAAATTAATCCAGCATCGAAATGGCGGTCGGTGCATCGTTACCCACCAGCGCCAGGTCTTCAAATTCATTTACGCCGTTGATTTCGGTGCCCATCGAAATATTGGTCACGCGCTCCAGGATGATTTCCACCATCACCGGCACACGGAATTCCTTCATCAGCTCCTGGGCCTTGCGCAGGGCAGGCTGGATTTCGCTCGGTTCGAACACACGCAAGGCTTTGCAACCCAGGCCTTGAACGACGGCCACGTGGTCAACGCCATAGCCGTTAAGCTCCGGTGCGTTGAGGTTGTCGAAAGCCAACTGCACGCAGTAGTCCATTTCAAACCCGCGCTGGGCCTGACGGATAAGCCCCAGGTAGGAGTTGTTAACCACGACGTGGATATACGGCAAGTTGAACTGTGCGCCTACGGCCAGTTCTTCGATCATGAACTGGAAGTCATAGTCGCCGGACAAGGCCACCACGTTGCGAGTCGGGTCAGCCTTGACCACACCCAGTGCTGCTGGAATGGTCCAGCCCAGAGGGCCGGCCTGACCGCAGTTGATCCAGTGGCGTGGCTTGTAGACGTGGAGGAATTGCGCGCCGGCAATCTGCGACAAACCAATGGTGCTGACGTAGCAAGTGTCCTTGCCGAATACCTGGTTCATTTCTTCGTACACGCGTTGCGGTTTGACCGGTACGTTGTCGAAGTGGGTCTTGCGCTGCAGGGTGGCCTTGCGCTGCTGGCAATCCTGCAGCCAGGCGCTGCGGTTTTTCAGCTTGCCGGCGGCTTTCCATTCGCGGGCCACCTCAAGGAATACCTTGAGTGCTGCACCGGCGTCGGAAACGATGCCCAGGTCCGGGTTGAACACACGGCCAATCTGGGTTGGCTCGATATCAACGTGAATAAACTTGCGGCCTTCGGTGTACACCTCCACCGAGCCGGTATGGCGGTTGGCCCAGCGGTTGCCGATGCCCATGACCACATCGGATTTGAGCAAGGTGGCGTTGCCATAGCGGTGCGAGGTTTGCAGGCCGACCATGCCCACCATCAGCGGGTGATCGTCGGCAATCGTGCCCCAGCCCATCAGGGTCGGGATCACCGGGATACCGGTCAATTCGGCGAACTCCACCAGCAGGTCGCTGGCGTCGGCATTGATCACGCCGCCACCGCTCACCAGCAGCGGTCGTTCGGCCTGGTCGAGCATGGCCAGGGCTTTCTCTGCCTGTAGCCGGTTTGCCGCTGGCTTGGCCAGTGGTAGCGGTTCGTAGGCGTCAATGTCGAATTCGATTTCAGCCATCTGCACATCAAACGGCAGATCGATCAGCACCGGGCCAGGGCGGCCGGAGCGCATTTCGTAAAAGGCTTTCTGGAAAGCATAAGGCACCTGGCCCGGCTCCATCACGGTGGTCGACCACTTGGTGACGGGCTTGACGATGGCGGTGATATCGACTGCCTGGAAGTCTTCTTTATGCATCCGCGCCCGTGGTGCCTGGCCGGTGATGCACAGAATCGGGATCGAGTCGGCCGAGGCGCTGTACAGGCCGGTGACCATATCGGTGCCCGCAGGCCCCGAAGTACCGATACACACGCCGATATTGCCGGCCTTGGTGCGGGTATAGCCCTCGGCCATGTGCGAGGCGCCTTCGACGTGGCGAGCAAGGACGTGATCGATGCCACCGACCTTTTTCAGGGCCGAGTACAGCGGGTTGATGGCGGCGCCCGGGATACCGAATGCGGTATCGACACCTTCGCGACGCATCACCAGAACGGCGGCTTCGATTGCTCTCATTTTGCTCATTGTTTTGTGCCTCTTACGTTTTGTAATTGTATACAAGTGGCTGTTGAGCGAGTGTATTCATCCTCCGCCATGCAGGTCAATGGCTTTTATCGATTCGATGACTGATCAGTCCTAAGCCCTGTATTCAGGCTTGTTCTGTTGATTTAATTTTTTTGATCAATAAAAATTGTATACAAAACATATTTGTATTGTGTTCTATTGGTGATATTGAGCGCGCCTAGCGTGGCGCGCCGAAGGCTTTCCATAACAAGATAAGGATGGCAACCATGAGTGCTTTAACCTTGAAAGTCGCTTTAGAACTGACCGCTCAGGCTTTGAGTGTCGGGCGTCAGATCAATGCCGCGCCGTTGACGGTAGCGGTGCTCGACAGTGGCGGGCATTTGCTGGCGTTGCAGCGCGAAGACGGTGCCAGCCTGCTGCGCCCGAGCATCGCGATTGGCAAGGCCTGGGGCGCGATTGCACTGGGCAAGGGCTCGCGCCTGCTGGCGCTGGACGCGCAACAGCGCCCGGCGTTTTTCGCGGCCCTTAATGGCATGGGCCAGAGTGATGTGGTGCCTGCACCGGGCGGCGTATTGATTCGTAATGAGGCGGGGCAGGTGGTTGGCGCGGTAGGTATCAGCGGTGATACCTCGGATATCGACGAACAATGCGCCATTAGTGCGATAGAAGCGTTGGGCTTGCGGGCGGATGCGGGGGTGGTGGTCTAAACGCAGCGCTGGCTTTTTGTGGGAGCGGGCTTGCTCGCGATGGCATCAACGCGGTCGTTCAGATACACCGTGTCGTTTGCATCGCGAGCAAGCCCGCTCCCACAGGGGGAGGTGTTGTTTTTCAGTCCGGCGCACACCCCTTGAGCACCAACCGGATAATGGTTTGTGTCGCCGCCTCGTAATCGCTGTCTTCCAGCTTGGCCTTGCCGGTAATGGCAGAAATTTGCCAGTCGAAGTCGGCATAGGTCTGGGTCGCTGCCCAGATGCTGAACATCAGGTGATGCGGGTCGATGGCGGCAATCTGGCCGCGGTCGATCCAGGTCTGGATGCAGGCAATGTTGTGCTGGGCCTGGGCATTCAGCAGCTCGACCTGTTTTTCACTCAGGTGCGGCGCGCCATGCATGATTTCGCTGGCGAACACTTTTGAGGCAAAGGGCAGGTCGCGGGAAATCATGATTTTTGAGCGGATATAATTGCTCAATACTGTATTCGGCTCACCATCGGCATTGAACGGCGTCGAGGCCCGCAGAATCGGGTCGATAATGCTTTCGAGCACCTCGCGATAGAGGTTTTCCTTGGATTTGAAGTAGTAGTAGACGTTGGGCTTGGGCACGCCTGCCTTGGCCGCGATGTCGCTGGTTTTGCTGGCGGCGAAACCCTTGTCAGCGAATTCTTCGCTGGCGGCACGCAAAATCAGTTCTTTGTTACGCTCGCGGATACTGCTCATAAACCCGATATGTCCTTGCCTGCTGGGGCGGTCGGGCATGGTAGCACCGGGCTTGCAGGCGGCTCAAGATTGCAGCTTTCGGGCCGGTACACGCTATGCTTGTGGTCATTCATTCTCAAAGGACGTTTTTCTATGGCTGGCAGTAGCTTGCTGATGTTGCTCGATGATATCGCCGCCGTGCTTGATGACGTCTCGCTGATGACCAAAGTGGCCGCCAAAAAGACCGCCGGGGTGCTTGGTGATGACCTGGCATTGAACGCCCAGCAAGTCTCGGGCGTACGCGCAGACCGCGAGTTGCCGGTGGTGTGGGCAGTGGCCAAGGGCTCGTTTCGCAACAAGCTGATCCTGGTGCCTGCTGCCCTGGCCATCAGCGCATTTGCGCCGTGGGCAGTCACCCCGCTGTTGATGGTGGGGGGCGCTTATTTGTGTTTTGAGGGTTTCGAAAAGGTCGCCCACAGCTTTATGCACAGCAAGGCTGATGCCCAGGGTGAGCGTCAGGCGCTGGAAGACTCGCTGGCTGGCGCAGACGTCGATCTGGCGGCCTTTGAAAAAGACAAGATCAAGGGCGCTGTGCGCACGGACTTTATTCTGTCCGCCGAAATCATTGCCATCACCCTGGGGATCGTCTCCGAGTCACCGCTGATGCAGCAAGTGGCGGTGTTGTCGGGGATCGCGATTGTCATGACCATCGGCGTTTATGGCCTGGTGGGCGGTATCGTCAAACTCGACGATGCTGGCCTGTACCTGAGCCAGAAAACCGGGGAGGGTCTGTGGCCGCGTTTTCAGCGCAGTTTTGGCCGGGGTATATTGAACACCGCTCCGTATATGATGAAAAGCTTGTCAGTGATTGGCACGGCAGCAATGTTTATGGTCGGTGGCGGTATTCTGACCCACGGCGTACCGGCGCTGCATCACTGGGTCGAAGGCGTGGCGCAAAGCAGCGCGCAATGGCTGGGCGTGGTTTCGGCCATCGTGCCGACCCTGCTCAACGCCGTGGCCGGCATTATTGCCGGCGCTGTGGTGTTGGCCGTGGTAGCAGGCGTGAGCAAACTCTGGCGGGCGGTTAAAGGCTAGGCCGCAATGGCCCGGGGTGTAGTGCTGTCTTGCAGCAGGCGATAGCCCAGCACGGCGAACAGCAGCATCACCCCGCCGGCGGCCAGCGACACGGTAAAGCCGGTGCGGGCGCCATAGGCGTCGATCACCCAGCCACCAAGAACGGCGCCGAGTGCAACGCCCATGCCCAGGCCAGTGATCATCCAGGTCAGGCCTTCGGTCAGCTTGGCTGGCGGCACGATGTTTTCCACCAGGCCCATCGCAGTAATCAGGGTAGGGGCGAAAAACAGTCCGGCGACCAGCATTCCGACCGCCAGGGTGGCAATACTGTCGGCCCACATCAGCGGCACCATGGTGATTGCAGTGGCCAGGGCACCGAGCAAAAACAGCCTGGGCAGCGGCATATTCAGCTTGAGCGTGCCGAACACCAGCCCGGCGACGCATGACCCCAAGGCATACATAGACAGCACGATGCTCGCAGCAGCAGGCTGGCCCTGATGCTGGGCAAAGGCGACGCTGACCACATCCACAGTGCCGACAATGGTGCCCAGTCCCAACAGGGACAGCAGCAAAATCACCACCGCGCCCTGACGTAGAACACTGCCGCCGTGTTCGCTGTTGCGCGGGTGTACCGGTGGTTCGGTTTTGCGTTGCAGTACAAACGCGGTGACGCCGATAGCCAGCAGGATGGCGGCCACCAATGGCCCGGCCTGGGGAAACAGCGCCACACTCAAACCCACGGAAATTGGCGGGCCGACAATAAAACTCACCTCATCGAGCACTGACTCGAACGAAAACGCGGTGTGCAGTTTGGGCGAGCCGCGATACAGCTCGGTCCAGCGTGCCCGCACCATGGCCGGCATGCTCGGAATGCAGCCCGACAGTGCGGCGAAAACAAACAGGGTCCAGTCCGGCGCGCCATAGTGGCTGCACAGTAGCAAGGCCAGCAGTGCGCTGACGCCAATGGCCGTGACGCCGGGCAGTACGCGGCGCTGACCGTAGCGATCGACCCAGCGCGAGATTTGCGGCGCCAGCAGGGCCATGGCCAGGGCAAAGGTGGCCGCCACGGCACCGGCCAGCCAATAGGAACCATGCAATTGCGCCAGCATGGTGATGATGCCGATGCCGACCATGGAAATCGGCATCCGTGCGATCAGGCCCGCACCGCTGAAAGCCTTGGTGCCGGGGGCGCTGAAAATCTCGCGATAAGGGTTGGCCATACAAGCTCCGGAAATATGTTGGAGTGGTGGGAGCGCGGTATTACATACGCGGCGTATGTAGAAATATACGCATACACGGTGTATGTCAATTAACATACGTCGCGTATCTCAAAAAAAGGAGGCTGGCATGGCGCCCAAAGCGCGGTCGCAGATGATCGAAGAAACCCGTGGCAAGCTGCTTGAGGCGGCGCGTCTGGCATTCAGTTCAGTGGGCTATGCCCAGACCTCGATGGACGAGCTGACGGCCTCGGTAGGTTTGACCCGTGGCGCGCTGTATCACCATTTTGGTGACAAGAAGGGGCTGTTCAAAGCTGTCGCCCAGCAGATCGATGCCGAACTGGACGCACAACTGGCCCAGGTGCTCGAACAGGCTGCCAGCCTGTGGCAAGGGTTTCAGGATCAGTGCCGGTTGTATCTGGAGATGGCCCTGCAAGTCGAAGTGCAGCGCATTCTGTTGCGCGACGCGCCTTCGGTGCTGGGTTCGCAATATGTGCAGAACACCCAGTCGGTGTGCTGCCTGTCGATGGCGTCGATGCTGCGGAACTTGATGGACACGCAAGTGATACAACACACCCACCCCGAAGCGCTGGCGCGTCTGATTCAGGGCGGTTTGATGGATGCGTCGTTGTGGATTGCCGAGGCCGACAACCCGCCGCAGCGTCTGGCGGCTGCACTGGACAGCCTGGACCTGATGCTGCGCGGTTTGCTGCAGGTGCCTCAGGCGCAATAGCGCGGCTGAGGCGGGTGCATCAGAAGTGGTACTTGACCAGCAGGCTGGTGGTGTTCTGATTGGTTTTGAACGAGCCGCTGTCTTCGATGCCGTATTTGTTCTTCCAGTAGTCGTATTCAACACCGACATACAGTTGCTTGGCGCTCCAGCTCAAGGCCTTGCCCAGGTCATATTTGACCTGCGGGTTGAAGTGCAGGTTGGCGTGGTAGGTACCGCGCGAGTTCTGGTCGTTGTCGACCACCCAGTCCATGTAGCCGTCGATCAGCACATCGGAATTGCCCAGGGGCAGGGTGTAGGCCCACACCGGGGTGATCTGCCACACGCCTTTGCCGGCGCGGCTGCCTTCCGGGAAACGCTGGTAGAAGTTCAACTGGAAGTAGTCGAAGCCCGGCACGTTCAGGTCAAAACCCGGGCCGATCAGGTAGGCCTCAGTGTCGCCTTCGCCAAACTCGTAAGTCATGGCCAGCAGCACGTCTTTGATCGGGCCGAATTCAAACTTCTGGTCGAAGATCTTGCCCATCGACAAACGTGGAGTGAATTCACCGTAATAAGTGTTCGGGCCTACGTTGCCGTCTTTTTTACCGTTGTAAAAGATACGGTCGAGGAAGAAGAAGTTGTCGCCGTACTTCCAGCTGTCAGCATGCTCGAACGTCAGGGTTTGCTGAATTTTTGGATTGACCTGGAAGTCTTTGCCGTACAAGTAAGTCAGGCTGTTGGTTTGCCATTGCAGCAGGTCGCCGGCGACTGCCGGAGCCCCGCCCAGCATGCTTCCCGCAAGCATCAGGCCGGTAAGTGTGCGCTTCATTCGGTTAGCTCCAAAAAAGTAAAAAATTGTGCAGTAGTGAGAACGTGGCGCTCTGTGCCGGCGCCTTGGTTCATTGTTTAAAACAGACCGCAAACCTTTGATTTATCGATATAAACTTGGCTTTAAAGTCAGCTTTCAACAGTGCTCGCAGTTGAGCGGCCGCGGAGAATACTGGCTCTGGCGTCTGCACTCAAGCGCTCTGTTAAAGCCCTCGGTGGGCAATAACAGAGCGTGCACAGCCTTAGACTTAGAAGTGAACTTTGATCAGGGCGCTGGCAGTGTTCTGGTTAGTGTCCAGGCGGCTGCTGCTGTCGATACCGTACTTGTCCTTCCAGTAGCTGTATTCAATCCCCACATACAGCTGCTTCTCACCCAGGTTCAGGGCCTTGCCCAGGTCATATTTGATCTGCGGGTTGAAGTGCAGGTTGGCGTGGTACGTGCCGCGGGAGTTCTGGTCGTTGTCGACTACCCAGTCCATATACCCGTCGATCAGCACGTTGGAGCGACCCATGGGAATGGTGTAGGAAAACGACGGGGTGATCTGCCAGACACCGGTGCCAGGACGCGGGCCTTCGGTATGGCGACGATAGAAGTTCAGGGTGAAGTAGTTGAACCCCGGCACCGCCAGATCAAAGCCCGGGCCGATCAGGTAGGCCTCGCTGTCACCTTCGCCGTACTCATAGGTCATGGCCAGCAACACGTCCTTGATCGGGCCGTATTCAAGCTTTTGGTCGAAGATCTTGCCGAACGACAGGCGTGGGCTGAACTCACCGTAGTAAGTGTTCGGGCCCTTGTTGGGGTCAGCCTTGCCATTGTAGAAAATACGGTCGACAAACAGGAAGTTGTCGCCGTATTTCCATTTGTCGGCATGCTCGAAAGTGACGGTTTGCTGGATCGACGGGTTGATCGCGAAATTCTTGCCGTACAGGTAGGTAAGGCTGTTGGTTTGCCACAAAAACAGATCGCCGGCCATTGTCTGGCTGGCAGCCAAAAGTCCACCTGCGAGCGTGACGCCCCAGTGTTTGCAGTTCATGGGTAACTCCCTTTTTTATTTTTGTTGTGTCGGATGTAGGAGAGGTGCAAGCCCCCCTTGTGGGAGCGGGGTTGCTCGCGATGCAAACGACGCGGTGTACCTTAACGACCGCAGTGATGCTATCGCGAGCAAGCCCGCTCCCACAGGGGCAAGTCAATCCACTCGCTTAATGCTGATGCACATGCCCGCTCATGGCTGCGCGTTCGGAACCGCCCAGCACATTGAACATCAGGTTCAGGCAGACCGCGCTGACGGCGGCCATGGCGATGCCGCTGTGGGTGATGGGGTCCATCCACAGTGGCAGGTGGGCAAAGAACTCAGGACGCACCACCGGGATCAGACCCATACCGATACTCACCGCCACCAGCAACTGATTGCGGCGGTCGGCAATGTCGGCTTCCTGCAGGATCTTGATTCCTGTTGCCGCGACCATGCCGAACATGGCAATGGCTGCACCGCCCAATACCGCAGGCGGAATCGAAGCCACCAGATACGCTGCCTTGGGCAGCAGGCTCAGGGTAATCAGAAATATCCCGGCCATGATCGTCACCGAGCGGCAACGCACACCGGTCATCTGCACCAGGCCAATATTCTGGGCGAAAGAGGAATGGGTGAAGGTGTTGAAAAAACCGGCGATAAACGAAGCGCCTGCATCACACAGCAAGCCGCGACGCAGCATGCGCGGGGTGACTTCCTGGTCGGTGATTTTGCCCAGTGCCAGGAACATCCCGGTGGACTCGACAAAAATAATCACCACCACCAGGCACATGGAAAGGATCGGTGCCAAATGAAACTCCGGCATGCCGAAGTGCAGCGGGGTGACGACCTGGAACCAGGGCGTACTGTCCAGGCCGGAAAGGTCGACCATGCCGATGGCGCCTGACAGTACATAGCCCAGGGCCATGCCGATCAATACCGAGACATTGACCCAGAAGCCGCGCATAAAGCGATTGATCAACAGGATGGTGCCCAGTACCAGGGCCGCGATGGCCAGGTACACCGGCGAGCCAAACTGCGCCGCAGCGCTGCCGCCACCGGCCCAGTTGACCGCAACAGGGAACAGCGACAGGCCAATAGAAGTGATCACCGTACCGGTGACCAAAGGTGGAAAGAAGCGCACCACCTTGGACATAAAGGGCGCAATGATCATCCCGAAAAAACCCGCGGCGATGGTCGCACCGAAGATCCCGGTCAAACCGATACCCGGCATTCCGGCCATTGCCACCATGCTGCCAACCGCAGCAAAACTGGCGCCCATCATCACCGGCATGCGAATGCCCATGGGGCCTATGCCCATCGACTGCACGATGGTTGCAACCCCCGCCACCAGCAGGTCGGCGTTGATCAAAAAGGCGATTTCCTCACGACTCAAACCGGCGGCCTGACCAATGATCAATGGCACGGCCACAGCGCCGCCGTACATCAGCAGCACATGCTGCAAACCGACCAGGATCAGTTGCAGCATGGGTAGCCGCGCCAGCGGCGGCGGGGCCGTTACGGCGGGTCTGCGCGCTTCGGTTAAATCGGACATGCAACACCTCGGTCATTCTTATTGTTGTGAGCTAGTGGTGTGTGTTTGTGGCCGCAGCCGGGCTGCGACCACAAGGTCTGTGCGTTAGTTGGTTTGAGCTCCTGCACTGATCCAGGCGCCGATCAGATCACGTTCCTGCTGGGTCATCTGGGTGATGTTGCCCAGTGGCATGATCGGGGTGGCGACGGCCTGGGCCTGAATACGTGGAGCCATCAGTTTGATCTGCTGCGCGGTGTCGAACATCACGCCTGCCGGGGCCGCACTGAACAGCGGGCTGGTAGGGGTGGCGGAATGACAGACCGTGCAGCGCTCCTGGATCACCGAGTGGACCTTCTCGAAATCGATAGTGGCCACAGGGGCTGCAGGGGCAGCGGGTGCGGTTACCGGGGCAGGAGCATCTGCAGCCTTGACACCACCCAGAGCGGTTTCAGGCAGCGGCTGATACTTGATCACCTTGGCGGTTTGCGGCGCTGTCGAAACAGGCTTGGGACCGGTGACGTAAGCCAGGCAGATCATGCCCAGTGCTGCAACCGGCAAGGTCCAGGCATATTTGTGACTGTCGTGGCGGGTGTTGAAGTAGTGACGTACCAACACGGCCAACACTGCGATCCCGGCCAGGATCAACCAGTTGTACTGGCTGCCATAGGTGCTCGGGAAGTGGTTGCTGATCATGATGAACAGCACCGGCAGGGTGAAGTAGTTGTTGTGACGCGAACGCAGCAGGCCTTTGGCCGGCAGTGCCGGGTCGGGGCTGCGGCCTTCCTTGATGGCTGCTACCAGGGCACGTTGGGCCGGCATGATGGTGCGGAACACGTTACCGACCATGATGGTGCCGATAATGGCGCCTACGTGCAGGTAGGCACCGCGCCCGCTGAACACTTTGCTCAGGCCGAACGCTGCCGCAACCAGCAGCACAAACAGGACGAAACCGAGCAACGCCGGGCGTTTGCCCAGGGCGGAATCGCACAGAAAGTCGTAAATGAACCAGCCGGCAATCAGCGAACCGATACCGATGGCAACCGCTTGCGGGCCGCTCAGGGTGCTGCCGGGAGCAATCAGGTACAGCGCAGGGTTGAAGTAGAACACCAGACAGAGCAGGGCGATGCCTGACATCCAGGTGAAATAGGCTTCCCATTTAAACCAGTGCAGGTTTTCCGGCATGGTGGGAGGAGCCAGCTTGTACTTTTCGAGGTGGTAAATACCGCCGCCGTGAATCGCCCATAGATCGCCGGCAAGGCCATCCTTGGGGTTGGCACGGTTGAGGTTGTTTTCCAGCCAGACGAAATAAAACGACGCGCCGATCCAGGCCACACCGGTAATCATATGAATCCAGCGCACGCTCAGATTCAGCCATTCCATTAGATGTGCTTCCACAGTCTTTACCTCTTGCCCGTCACTCTTTGATGAGTGTTGGACCTTCTCTTATTGGTGGGGGGCGAGGATCAACAACTCATCCTCTTTAAAGAAATGCTCATCGCAGTTATTGCCTGTGCCACTGCGATCAACCACCAGGAAGTCATCCCGCTTTTCGATCGTCAGCACCGGATGGTGCCAAACGCCGCGATGGTAATTGATGCCCTGCCTGCCATTACTGACAAAGGCGCGGACGAGGCCCGATACAGGTTCATCGCCAACCGGCGCGACCACGATCAGAAAGGGGTTGCCGAGCAGCGGTATAAAAGCCTGGCTGCCCAACGGATGGCGCTCCAGCATGCGGACGGTAAACGGCATGTCCTGCGCTTCGGCGCGGAAAATGCTGATGATCGCCTTGTCTTCTGGCGTAGCCGTTTCGACCTCGGCCAGACGATGAAAGCGCATGGTCGAACCGTTATTGATCATGAAGTGGTCGCTGCCATCGGTTTCAATCACATCACCGAACGGGGCGAAGGCTTCTTTGGTCAGCGGTTCAATCATCAATGTGCGCATGGTGGTCTTCTTATTCGGGTTTCTGTGGTGTTGTTTCTATTGTTATCGCGAGGCCCGCTCCCACATTTGAAATGAATTTACCGCTGTGGGAGCGGGCTTGCTCGCGATTGGGTTCAACCCTTACTTCGCGACTTTGCCCAATACGCGGATGCGGCTTACACCACCGTCCGGGAACAGGTTCAGGCGGATATGGGTGATCGGGCCGAGGTCTTTGAGCTGCTCGCTGTAGGTGTGCTCAGCGTGCATTTCCATTTTTTGGCTCGGCAGCAATTCACGCCAGAACAGCGACTGGGTTTCGATCTGGTTGTCGGTGCCGCCTTTGACGTACGCGGCCTGAATCGAGCAGGTGTCCGGGTAGTTGCCCTTGAAGTGCAGGGTGTCGATGGTGATCTCTTCGATCAGGCCAGGGTGGCCCAGTGCGACGATGACCCAGTCATTGCCAGGAGTACGGCGACGCGCGGTTTCCCAGCCGTCGCCCATGTTGATGCCACGGCCCGGGTTGAGGATGTTGCTCATGCGCCCGAAGTGTTCGTCGGAGCAGGCGAGGGCGCGGCCACCGTTGAGGGCTGCGGCCAGGTCGACCTGTTCGTTGTCGCCGACTGCCGACCAGTCACGGAATGGCACGCCGTAAACGCGCAGACGCGCTACGCCGCCATCCGGGAAGATGTTGAAGCGCAGGTGGCTGAACGCTTGGTCGTTGTTGATCTCGTGGTAGTGATGGCTGTTGCCTTGCAGCTCGACGGCCGAGAGCACTTCAACCCACTGGGTGTTTTCATTCGGTTCGCCTGAAGCCAGGAAGCAGGCTTCCAGCGAGGCAGACGGCGGGAAGTTGCCGGTGAAGAATGAAGTGTCGATGTCCACACCCTTGATCGAGCCTGGCACGCCAAGACGGATGACAGCACTGTCATAGCCTTCGAAGCGCTTGCGGCGGGACTCCCAGCCGTCCATCCACTTGCCGTTGTCATCGAAAACGCCCTCCTTCCATACGGCCGGGGTCGGCTGGAACATGCGGTTGGCGTCGGCGAACCAGTCATCGGTTACCGAAACGATTTTGGTGCCCAGGCGGGCATCGGCCAGGTTGACGAACTTCTCGAAAGGTACGGCGTAAGCTTTCATTCTTCTTGTCTGCCTTTAATTAAGTGGCTGGAGATGCGTCATCGGCACGTGCCGGATCGGCTTAGAGCTGGAGCAATCGGAACAGGGCAATTTTGTTGATTTCTGCCAACGCGCATTTGAACTCGACGTCTGCCGGGTTGTGGATGCGCGTTTCGAACGCGGCGAGGATCTGGTGCCGGTCGCTGCCTTTTACCGCCATGATGAAGGGAAACTTGAACTTGGCTTTGTAGGCGTCGTTCAGCTCGGTGAAGCGTTGGAACTCTTCGGCCGTGCATTGGTGAATACCGGCGCCAGCCTGTTCATTGGTGCTGGCTTCGGTCAACTGGCCCTGGACGGCAGCTTTGCCGGCCAGGTCCGGGTGAGCATTGATCAGTGCCAGCTGGCTGGCGTGATCGGCGCTCAACAAAATGTCACTCATGCGCTGGTGCAGGCTTTCGATCTGATCGACGCTGCTGTCCAGGCCCAGGTCGTAAGCCTTTTCGGCAACCCAGGGCGAGTGTTCGTAGATATCGGCAAAGGCCGCGACAAAGGCTTCACGGCTCAGTTGTGAAGGCTTGAGGGTCTTGAAGGCGCTCATTTGGCGGTCTCGGCAACAAAAGGGTGGGTGGCGTGCCAGTGGCGGGCGATGTCCACGCGACGGGTGAACCAGACCTGCTCGTGACCCTTGGCATACTCGATGAAACGCTTGAGGGCGGCGAGACGCGCAGGGCGGCCAATGAGGCGGCAATGCAGGCCGATGGAAAGCATTTTCGGCGACTCTGCGCCTTCGGCGTACAGCACATCGAAAGCATCCTTGAGGTACTGGAAGAACTGCTCGCCGGTGTTGAAACCCTGCACCTGGGTGAAGCGCATGTCATTGGTGTCCAGGGTGTAGGGGATCACCAGATGCGGCTTGCCGGTCGGGTTGTTGGGTTCCCAGTAGGGCAGGTCGTCGTCATAGGTGTCGCAGTCGTACAAAAAGCCGCCTTCTTCCATCACCAGGCGCCGGGTATTGGGACCGGTGCGGCCGGTGTACCAGCCCAGCGGGCGTTCGCCGCTGATTTCGGTGAGGATGCGGATGGCTTCGAGCATGTGTTCACGCTCTTGCGCTTCATCCATGTACTGGTAGTCGATCCAGCGATAGCCGTGGCTGCAAATCTCATGCCCGGCTGCGACCATGGCGCGGATGACGTCAGGGTGGCGTTGGGCCGCCATCGCTACGGCAAACACCGTGAGCGGGATATCGAACTCGCGAAACAGTTTGAGAATGCGCCACACGCCTGCACGGCTGCCGTATTCGTACAGCGACTCCATGCTCATGTTGCGCTCGCCCTGCAACGGCTGGGCCGAAACCATTTCCGAAAGGAAGGCTTCAGATTCCTTGTCACCGTGGAGGATATTGCGCTCGCCGCCTTCTTCGTAGTTGAGAACAAAAGACAGGGCGATACGGGCGTTGCCCGGCCAGTGCGGATGTGGAGGGTTTGGGCCGTAACCAATCAGGTCGCGTGGGTAGTCAGCGCTCACTGCAGTCTTCCTTATTGTTCGTGGTAACAGTCGATTGGCCAGACCTGGCGTCACTGCGATGAGCTGATTGTATACAACTTTACATTTTATTTGTAACCCTGATTTTTCCTATTTCTACCATGATTTGTACATTAATAGTACTTGCAAGAAACCTGCCTGA
The DNA here is from genome assembly GCF_055408445.1 of Pseudomonas sp. B414. Classification (NCBI taxonomy): domain Bacteria; kingdom Pseudomonadati; phylum Pseudomonadota; class Gammaproteobacteria; order Pseudomonadales; family Pseudomonadaceae; genus Pseudomonas; species Pseudomonas sp. B414. The sequence goes on from NZ_JBUZTQ010000016.1 coordinate 87,584, forward strand.
TTGGTCAGTTTATGGGTACAAGGTCTGTAAAGGCTGCGGCTTTGACGATTAATACCGTGCAGGCCCCGTCGCTTCAGGGTGGTCACAGATTGTCGTTTTTAATTGTGTACAATTTTTTTGATAAATGTCTTAATCATGTCTTCGCCGAGTCTTTTGGTGCGCCAAAAGGGGGCGGCAACCGTTTTATTCACCGACTCGGGAGGTCGCAGAATCAATGGGACGTTTGACTACGCACGTTTTGGATGCCGCACACGGCTGCCCTGGCAGCTCGATCAAGGTCGAGTTGTATCGGGTTGAAGGTTCGCAGCTGGAGTTGGTCGCTACAGCGCGGACCAATAGCGATGGCCGTTGTGACGCGCCGTTGCTGGAGGGAGATGCTTACCGTTCCGGGGTATATCAGGTGCAATTCAGTGCCGGTGATTACTACCGTGCACGGCGTGTGCAATTGCCGGAACCGGCCTTTCTGGATGTGGTGGTACTGCGTTTTGGCATCAACGCCGAGCAGGATCACTACCATGTACCGCTACTGATTTCGCCGTACAGCTACTCGACTTATCGCGGCAGCTAACGGGTTTACGATCTGCGCATGTGGTTATTTGCCCGCTCACACTGCGGGCTTTTTTTTGCCTGCAGGATCGGGACGAGCAACCGGTTACTGACGCCTTGTAGTCGCTGAGGAGCGAAGCGAGGCTGCGATCGATTGCGAAGCAGTCGTAAAGTCAGACACCTGGTGTATCAGATACATTGAGCATTCAAGTTTACGACGGCTGCGCCGCCGATCGCAGCCTTCGTTCCTCGTCAGCGACTACAAGGCACCGATTATCGGCTGAGCAACGACGCCGTACCCGCTACCCCAAACAACCCGGCACTGATCCGGTTAAACCAGCTCTGGCCCTTGCCGCTGCGCAGATAACCCGCCGCACCGTGGGCGCCCAGGCCGTAGGCCAGCTTGCACAGCAGGTCAAGCACGGTCCAGGTGGCGATCATCACCAGCAACTGGTTAAGGAACGGCAAGTCAGGGTTAAGAAACTGCGGGAGGAAGGCGGCAAAGAACAAAATGTCCTTCGGGTTGCTGGCGCCCAGCACAAACGCGCGCCCAAACAGGGCGCCAAAGCGCGGTATTGGTGCAGCCTCGGGCACATTGGTGACCGTGGCCGGCTGGCGCGATTGTTTCCAGCTTTGCCAGGCCAGGTAAAACAGATACAGCGCACCCACGATCTTGAGAGCACTGAAAAGCTTTTCCGAGGCCAGCAGCAAGGCGCCCAAACCCAGGGCTGAAGCACTGAGCAGGCAGATCGAGGCAAACACGCCGCCCAGAAAGGCCGGATACGAACGGCGCAAGCCGTAGTTCAGACTGTTACTGATCATCAATAACGACAGTGGTCCCGGAATCAGGATTACCACCAATGCCGCGCTGCTGAACAGCAGCCAGGTTTCCAGACTCATCACTTCCTCCCAAACAACAAAGGCCCCGCGTCATTGCGGGGCCGATTGATACCGCCCGGTTTACAGGTAAATAAACTTGGCGATGAAAATAGCGCAGAGTACCCACAGGCTGACGGAAATTTCCCGGTATCTGCCGGTGCCCGCCTTGAGTGCGACATAGGTGATAAAGCCCAGGGCAATCCCGTCGGCGACCGAGAAGGTCAGCGGCATCATGATCACGGTCACAATGGCCGGGATGCAGTCGGTGGGTTCGTCCCAGTTGATGTGCTGCATGCCGCCCATCATCAGCATGGCGACGTAAATCAGCGCACCGGCAGTGGCATAAGCGGGGATCATGCCAGCCAGCGGGGCAAAGAACATCGCAGCGACAAACAATACCCCGACGGTGACCGCGGTAAGCCCGGTACGACCGCCCGCGGCAACGCCTGCGGCGCTTTCGACGTAGCTGGTCACCGGTGGCACGCCGACCACGGCGCCGAATACGCTGGAGGCACTGTCCGCCTTGAGGGCCCGGGACAGGTTTTCGATCTTGCCGTCAGCCTTGACCAGTCCGGCACGCTGGGCCACGCCCATCAAGGTGCCGGCGGTATCGAACATGTGTACAAACAGAAAGGCCAATACCACGCTGATCATGCTGATATTGAACACACCCTTGAGGTCCATGGCCATCCAGGTCGGGGCCAGGCTCGGCGGTGCGGACATGATGCCGTTGTAATGCACCAGATCCAGTCCCCAGCCAGCCAGGGTAACGGCGATGATGCTGATCAGGATTGCGCCGAAAACGCGGTGGTAGCTAAGAATCGCAATCATCAAAAAGCACACGGCGGCCAGCAGTGGGGCAGGGTCGCGCAACGATCCGAGTTTGATCAGGGTAGCCGGGCTGTCAACGATAATGCCCGAGGTTTTCAGGCCGATAAGCCCCAGAAACAGGCCTACCCCTGCACCCATTGCGTAACGCAGGCTGACGGGGATGCTATTGAGCAACCATTCGCGCACCCGTGACAGGGTCAGAAACAGAAACAGCACACCGGAGACAAATACCGCGCCCAGTGCCGTTTCCCAGCTGTAGCCCATGGTCCCGACCACGGTGTAGGTAAAAAACGCATTCAGGCCCATGCCGGGTGCCAGGCCTACTGGCCAGTTGGCATATAGCCCCATCAACAGGCTGCCCAGGGCGGCGGCAATGCAAGTCGCGACAAAGGCGGCGCCATGGTTAATACCGGCATCGGCCATGATGTTGGGGTTGACGAAAATGATGTAGGCCATGGTGATAAAGGTGGTCACGCCGGCGATCAATTCGGTTTTGACCGTAGTGCCATGCAGCGACAGTTTGAACAGACGCTCCAGCCAGCCACGCGGGGCGGGGGGTGAAAGGTCGAGAGCGGGTATTTCTGACTTTTGGCTGTCCACGGTGATTTCCTCAGGCTTTTATTGTTTTTAAGGGCACTGGGTGAGGCAGGTGACAGGTTTCCTGACTTTTTGGTCAAGAACGCAGGCGAGATGAATTATGCTTTTGTATACAAATAAAGCAAATAATGTTTTTCAAATTGTGGACGAAGTGCAGGGTTGCATTGGTTCTATAGTGTGGGAGCGGGCTTGCTCGCGATTCGGGCAGTGAGGTTTGTCAGGATAATTGCTGTGATTTCATCGCGAGCAAGTCGCACCGCTGCTCCCACAGCTCAGCCGTGGCGGCTTTGCCCCAGCGCATGATTGATCGCCAGCCACCCATTCACCGCATCGTCGCCTGCCTGGGCGAACACCCGTTGCAGCAGCTTGACCTGCTCGCGACGCAGGTTTTGTTCGAAGGTCACACCGTCCGCGGTCAGCTCCAGCAAGCGTTTGCGCTTGTCGGTCTCTGGCGCGACGCTGCGCACCAGGTCCCTCTCAACCAACTGGCGTAATGGCGTATTGAGAGCCTGTTTGCTTACGCCCAGCAAGGTCAGCAGTTCCTTGACGCTGACACCAGGGTGGTGGGCGATAAAGAAAACAATGCGCTGATGCACCCGACTCAGCCCACGGCGAGCCAGCATTTCATCCGCCTTGGCGGTAAATGCTTGATAGCCAAAGAAGAAGGCTTCCATGGCGGCGCGCTGAGTGGTCGGATTTTTAAGGTCAAGCATATTGACGTATCTAGGCTTCGCGGCGTAGTTTCGGTCAACCAGTTTGACTTATTTCCAATTACTTCCGCTACCGGTGATCTGTATGGCCTTCTCCGAACGTGTTTCCCGCCTGAAAAGCTCTTTGATTCGTGAAATTCTGGCTGCGGCCCAACGTCCGGAAGTCATGTCTTTCGCTGGCGGGCTACCGGCCGAGGCCATGCTGCCCAAGGTCGACTGGACCGATATGCCGGCCTCGATGGGCCAATACGGCATGAGTGAAGGCGAGCCGGCACTGCGTGAAGTCCTGGCCGCAGAGGCTCGCGCCCTGGGCGTTGACTGCGATGCAAGTCAGGTCATGGTGTTGAGCGGTTCGCAGCAGGCCCTGGATCTGGCGGCCAAGCTGTATATCGACAAGGGCACGGAAATCATGCTCGAAGCGCCAACCTACCTGGCCGCGCTGCAAATCTTCCAGCTGTTCGGCGCCGAATGCCTGACCTTCCCGCTGCAAGCCGATGGCCCGGACCTGGCCGCGTTGCGTGTGCAGCTCGAAGCCCACAAGCCTGCATTCATCTACCTGATCCCGACATTCCAGAACCCGTCTGCCGTGCGTTACAGCGAAACCAAGCGTGATGCCGTAGCGGCCCTGCTGGACGAGTTCGGCGTGACCCTGATTGAAGACGAACCGTACCGCGAACTGAATTTCGACGGCGGCAGTGCCACGCCGATTGTCAGCCGCCTGAAAAAAGCCAGCTGGATCTACACCGGCACCGTTTCCAAAACCCTGTTGCCGGGCCTGCGCGTTGGCTTCCTGATTGCTAGCCCGGACCTGTTCCCGCACCTGCTGCGCCTCAAGCAATCGGCCGACCTGCACACCAACCGTGTCGGCCAGTGGCAAGCCTTGCAGTGGATCGGCACCGAGAAAATGAGCAACCACCTGGCCGAGCTGCGTGATTTCTACCGTGTGCGCCGTGACGGTTTCCAGCTGGCCCTTGAAGAGCATTTTTCGGATCTGGCTGACTGGCATGTTCCACAGGGCGGGCTGTTCTTCTGGCTGACCCTCAAGCAGCCGTTTGATACCCGCACGCTGCTCAAGCCTGCGCTGGAGCAGAACGTGGCCTTTATGCCGGGCGAGCCGTTCTTTGCCAACCCGGATCAGAACGTGGGCAGCCTGCGGCTGAACTTCAGCCATATCGACCCTGCGCGCCTGCATGAAGGTCTCAAGCGTCTGGCTAACGTGATTCGTCAGGCACAGGCTGCCCAGGCGGCCTGAGGGAGGCGCGATGCTTAAGGTTTATGGCGATTACAACTCGGGCAACTGCTACAAGATCAAGCTGATGCTGCATCTGCTCGGTCTTGAGTATCAGTGGTTTACCGTGGACATTCTCAAGGGTGAAACCGAAACCCCGGAATTCCTGGCGAAGAACCCCAACGGCAAAGTGCCGGTACTGGAGCTTGAAGACGGTACCTGCCTGTGGGAGTCCAATGCGATTCTCAACTACCTGGCCGACGGTAGCGAGTTCTTGCCCGGCGAGCCGCGTTTGCGCACGCAAGTGCTGCAATGGCAGTTTTTCGAGCAGTACAGCCATGAGCCTTATATCGCGGTGGCGCGCTTTATCCAGTTTTACCTGGGCCTGCCGCCTGAGCGTCTTGAGGAGTATCGCAAGCTGCAAAAGCGTGGCTACAAGGCCCTGGACGTGATGGAACAGCAGCTCAACCGCACGCCATATCTGGTGGGTGAGCAGTACTCGATTGCTGATGTGACGCTGTATGCCTACACCCATGTGGCCGATCAGGGCGGTTTTGACCTGAGCGGTTATCCGGGTATTCAGGCCTGGCTTGCGCGGGTGGCCAGCCATCCGCGGCATGTCGGGATGCTGGGCTGAGCCAAAAGCGCCCTCACCACGCCTCTCCCGGAGGGAGAGGCGTGGTGAGGGGTTTTTGCTTGCTTAGATAGTCGCAAACCGCTGGTTCAGATAATCAATGATCACCTTGGACTCATACATCCAGGTGGTCTTGCCATCTTCTTCAATACGCAGGCACGGCACCTTGATCTTGCCACCTTGCTCCAGCAGGGTCTGACGGTCCTGTTCATTGTTCTTGGCGTCACGCAAGGCTACCGGCACGTTCAGGCGGCGCAGGGTGCGGCGAGTTTTGACACAAAACGGGCAGGCGTGGAACTGATACAGGGTCAAACCCTTGGCAGCCTCATCGACCTGCGCCTGAGCGGCGGCAGGGCGCTGCTTTTTGCTTGGACGGGTGACGAAATCGCCAGCGATGATGAGCTGACCCAGGCCTACGCGAAGCGCTTTGATAAACACGGTAAAAGCCTCATGGGCAAGTTAGAAGGTGCGCAGCTTACCTGAAAACCGGCAGGCGAAAAAAAACCGGCGATAAACGCCGGTTTTTTCGGTGCAGCACTTACTTGATCAGGCTGAGAAACTCGCTGCGCGTGGCGGCGTTTTCGCGGAACTCACCCAGCATCACCGAAGTGATCATCGACGAGTTCTGCTTCTCGACACCGCGCATCATCATGCACATGTGCTTCGCTTCGATCACCACGGCAACGCCCAGGGCGCCGGTGACTTCCATAACCGCGTCGGCAATCTGGCGGCTGAGGTTTTCCTGGATCTGCAGGCGTCGGGCATACATGTCGACGATGCGTGCCACTTTCGACAGGCCCAGCACTTTGCCGCTCGGAATATAAGCGACATGCGCCTTGCCGATAAACGGCAGCAGGTGGTGTTCGCACAGCGAGTACAACTCGATGTCCTTGACCAGCACCATTTCGCTGTTGTCAGAGCTGAACAAGGCACCGTTGGTGACTTCTTCCAGGGTTTGTTCATAGCCACGGCAGAGGTACTGCATGGCTTTGGCTGCACGCTTTGGCGTATCCAGCAGGCCTTCACGGGAAACGTCTTCGCCGAGTTGACCGAGGATCGCGGTGTAGTTTTGTTCCAGTGTCACAGGACTATATTCCATGCGGGTTTCAGAGTGGCACCTCGTCGGGTCGTACCAATTTTGTACCAATCATGCTGTTTTCGAGTTTCCCGAGCTCGCTCCAGTCTGTGCTGGAATTTAGCCATTTAGCATACGTTGAAAGCAACATCTGTACGCTGTGACCTAGCTGATTGGCGATAAACGCAGGGTTCATGCCTGCCATGAGGCACATGGTAGCGTAGGAATGGCGGCAGTTGTATTGTCGGCGCACTCTGATCTTCAGTTTTGATAGCGCTTCCTGGAAATGTTTGTCGGTTACGCTTGCCTGCATACGTTGGCGACTTTCTTCTCTTCATCGACTTCATCCCAGCGAAGCGCTGCAATCTCACCCGGGCGCATGCCGGTGTAGAAAGCTAACTCAAAATACGCAGCGTAGATTCGCGTTGCGCTTCTCAAGTGTGAGTACAGATAGCCAATCATCCTGTCTGCTTCTTCGACCGTAAACGGATCAACGGCCTTTTTGGCCCTGGCTGGCAGTTCAATTACATCCACTGGGGTGCGATCAATGAGTCCAGTCCTTGGGCTTGCAGGCAACGGGCGGTGGGTTATACGTGTGCCACGTCGCGCTCCGGAACAAGGCGAACCTCGACCCTTTGACCAAGTGCGCGAGCTGCGCTGGCCAATGTAGCGAGAGTCATGCCAGCGTCATTTTGATCAAGCGCGCGATCCACAGCGGTACGACTGGTATGCATACGATCAGCGAGGGCTTTCTTAGTGACGTGCTGAGCCTTCATCGCTTCAGCGATCTGCCAGGCAATCACGCGCTTAAGAGCGGCTGCGGAAACCTCTTCTACGAGGCCTTGCTCGGAGAGGAAGTCGTCGAAGTCAGAACCGATATGCTTGTTCATGTGTAGTACCTCATAGTCTAGCTTTACGCTGTTTGGCGGTTGCCATGTCAGACGCTGGTGTTTTCTGGCTTTTCTTGATGAAGCCGTGAAGCAAAATCATGTCTGAGCCAACGATCGTAAACAGAATGCGGGCGATGGTGTCATCCAGATCAATTCTGACTTCCCAAAGCCCCGTGTCTAACTTACGAACCACCGGCATCCCGATTGGCCAGCCAAGCTGCACGGTTTTGATGTCCGTACCGATCATGCGCCGATGCTCCCTTGGGAGATCGGTCAGCCATTCACGAACCGGCTCATTGCCAGCGTCTGTACAGAAGAACCGTACGTTGAGGACGAGAGGGATATCAGTCATAGCAGTAGTGTACCTAAAAAGGTACATCATGCAACTATCTGCTGAGCGTCCAGACAACTGGATGCTTGAGCAGGTACGGGGTGCAGTCGGCGTTTTCAGGGAGAGAACTGATCACGCGGATACCCCAGTTTGCTGTAGCTGCGGCGCTTGCACTGGTGCTTTCAGGATGTGCTCGTACAAGTTTTTCGTACGACGCTGCAAGCGTGATGACACGCTGTTACTCGTCGCGCCCCTCCATCATGGTGCGCTTGAGCATCACATACACCGCACCTGCGCCGCCATGTTTGGCCTGGCAGGAGCAGAAGCCCAGCACCTGGGAATGCTGGCGCAGCCAGGTGTTGACGTGACTTTTGATCATCGGGCGCTTGCCGTCCAGGCGCACGGCCTTGCCGTGGGTGACGCGCACGCAGCGCACTTCAAGCCGGGTGGCTTCGCCGAGGAATTCCCAGAGGGTCTCACGGGCTTTTTCGACGGTCATACCGTGCAGGTCCAGGCTGCCCTCGAAGCTGATCTGCCCCAGCTTGAGCTTGCGCATCTGGCTTTCCTGCACGCCGTCACGGGCCCAGCTCAACTGGTCTTCAGGGCCGACATCAATCACAAACTGGTCTGACAGGCCGTCGATGATGGTCGTATTGCTGCGCACAATGGCGTTCTGGCGCAGTTTGGCCAGCTGTGCTCGGTCAGCTTTGGGTTTGCCGGTGTCGGCCCGATCATGCTTGATCGGTTTGACACCGCGAATTTCGTTTTTGAACAGGGAAAAGTCGTCGTCTTGCATGTCAGCCTCCGCGAAGGGCGGCCAGTTTACCCAAGTCGACGACGATCGGGCGGCGGATATGCGTCAGTCGTGCTTTTTCATCAGGTGCGGGGCCATATTAAGCCCGAATGGTTGGCGCATCAGGCGCCGTCGGCGGCGCCATATCCATGCGCCCAGCCAGCACACCAGCAAGCCGAACACCAGTACCAGTACGGCACCTGCAGGGCTGGCGTTGAGGTCGCCCAGGGCGTCGGGGTGGCCAATCAGGCTGGCAGCGCCTGCCAGCAGCAACAGGGCGCCACTCAGGGTTAGCAGCGCTGCAAACAGCAGTACCAGGCGCGAGCCCCAGTCACGGTGGGCCTTGGGGCGCAAGCGTCGAGCATCAAAACCATCGGAGATCTTCATTCCGATCTTTCCTTAAAGGGTATCGGCCCTTCGACAGGTACTTGGGCAGGTTGTTCCTGCCTGTCGTGAAATTGGCAATTGCGTGCCGGTAGAGGGTGTCTGGGATGGGCGGTGGCAATGGCCGCCCGTCCTGGCCCGCTCGGATCAAATCAGGTTTTGGGTCAGCGTCAGGGTGGCAAAGTTGTCGTTCATGATGGCCATTTCGGCTTTTTGCACTTGCTCTGCGCTGATGATGCCGTCCGCAGTCGGCAGGTCGCGGGTGGCGCAGGCGTCTTCCACCAGGGTGCAGCGCAAGCCGTAGTCCTTGGCCGCGCGCACGGTGGTGCTGACGCTGGAGTGGCTCATAAAGCCGCAGACAATCACATCCAGCGAGCCGAGGTTTTCCAGGGCTTTTTGCAGGCCGGTGTCGTTGAAGGCGTTGGGCATGCGTTTTTCGATGATCAGTTCGTCGCCCTGGGGTTCAAGGCCCTTGATAAAAGCACCGCGCTCGCCCTGGGGGTCGAACATGCCGCCAACCGTGCCCAGGTGGCGGATATGGATCACCGGGCGCCGGGCCCTGCGCGCAGCTTCAAGCAGGCGGGCGATGTTGGCGGTGGCCGCGTCCATGCCGGACAGGGCTAATGGGCCGCTCAGGTATTCATTTTGCGCATCGATGATCAGCAGGCTGGCGTTGCTCAGATTGGCCGCGGCGTAACCACGTCCAGTGAGTTGAAACATCGTCTTTAAAGCGGGCATTCGGGGGCTCCTTTGAATGGGGCTTTTGCGACATTCTCCACTGGCGGAGCGTTTATGTGAATGGCCAGTCGTGCAGGCCTTGTGGTTGTTGGCCTGTAGCGATGTCAAGGAGATGTTTTGCAACCATAAAATGTACAAAGTGGAGCGATTTCAGGTTTTTTTTGTGCACGGTCTTACTTTTTAAAACACTGGCCCGTGTAACCGTCTGGCGCAACTTTGGCGCGTCGGGGTTTGGCTGTTAGAATCGCCAATCGATTTTGAGGAGTAAGACCATTGATCACTTCCCGCCTGCGCACTCTGCGCGACCATATTCGCTGGGCCGTTAGCCACTTTCATGGGGAAGATCTGTTCTTTGGTCATGGCACCGACAACGCCTGGGACGAAGCCCGTCAACTGGTGTTGGGTGCGCTGAACCTGCCGTGGGAAATCGCTGACAGTTACCTCGATTGCCGTCTTGAGGACGATGAACTGGTTAACCTGCAACATCTGCTCAAGCGCCGCATCGAAGAGCGCGTGCCAACTGCCTATCTGTTGGGTGAGGCCTGGTTCTGCGGCATGTCGTTTATCGTCGATGAGCGCGTGCTGATCCCGCGCTCGCCGATTGGCGAATTGATTGAAAAACGTTTCGAGCCGTGGCTGGCTGCCGAGCCTGCGCGCATTCTCGACCTGTGCACCGGTTCGGGTTGCATCGGCATTGCCTGTGCCTACGAGTTCCAGAACGCTGAAGTGGTGCTGGCTGACCTGTCCTTTGAAGCCCTTGAAGTGGCCAACCAGAATATTGAACGTCACGGCGTCGATGAACGTGTTTACACGGTGCAGGGCGATGGCTTTGATGGTCTGCCGGGGCAGCGCTTCGACTTGATCGTGTCCAACCCGCCCTATGTCGATGCTGAGGATTTTGCCGATATGCCGGCCGAGTATCAGCATGAGCCGGAGTTGGGCCTGGCTTGCGGTGATGATGGTTTGAATCTGGTTCGCCGGATGCTGGCCGAGGCAGCGGATCACCTGACTGAGAAGGGCTTGCTGATTGTGGAAGTGGGCAACAGCCAGGTTCACGTTGAGTCGCTGTACCCGGAAGTGGACTTCGCCTGGCTTGAATTCGAGCGCGGCGGTCATGGCGTGTTCATGCTGACTGCCGAGCAGTGCCGTGAGCATCAGGCGTTGTTTGCTTCGCGGGTTTGATCGAGTCCATGTAGTTACGGATTGCGGCGTGTTTCAGCGGTGCGTCGCAATCCAGATCAACAAGCCTGCCTGGAACACCGAAAAGGCCACCAGGCAGGTGATGGTAAAGCGCAGGCCCATCTCTTCGCGCTGGTATCTGCCGAGTTTTTCTTCTTTCTCGCGCAGTTTTACATCCTGTTCCTGCAGGTTCTGTTCGGCCTGTTGGAGCATGTGCGCAGCATCGAGGATATCCAGGAACTGAAGCTTTTCGCCGTTCCAGCTGTCCAGCAGCTCGCCCACTGGCACTTCTTCGACTCGCGCCTTGAGAAACTGGGCGTCGGCATACACCACATCAAAACCCTGAACCCGCAAAAAATGATCGCGGCGCAGACGGCTGTCTTCATTCAGGGCATCCCTGCTAGGCAGATCCATGCCTTCAACACGGTAGTGCGACCATCTTTTTTGCGCCCACTGCACGGCCTGAGCCAACAGAAAACGGCCAATCCCGCGGTTCTGCGGCTCAACTTGCAAGCCGCGTTCAGGACTGATGCGTACACGCTGGGTGGTGTGGTCGACCCATACGTCGAGCTGGTTTTGTTCGCTACGGACCCGCTGCCCCGGCAGGGTAATGGCCAAACGTAGCAGGCTGAGCTCTTTGCTGTGACGTGCGGCATGGCCGTACTGCACAAAGCGTAAGGGCCGCGCCCCGGTGCTGCGGTCAATAGGCAGGGGGGCGAGGCGCAGCATGCGCAAATGCTCGGGCTGCACGTCAGCCCAGGGCAGTGGCGGCGCCTCGGGCACTGCCGGTGCCTCAGGCCCGGCGGGTTGTGATGGGGTGTCGCTCATAGCGGCTCGATCCTGTGCTAGCCCGAAATGTCAGCAAAGCAAAGGCGGCCGACACATGTTTATCGGCCGTTGTGCGCAGTACTGAAGGGCTGGCCCGCATTGACTTTGGTGATAAAGCGCACAGTTCGGTCGCCCAGTTCGCCTGCCAGGCGCTGATTGGGATCGTTGTAGGACTGCACCTGGCGTTTCATGTCCATGGGCACGATGCGCATCACGTGGTTCATGCCATTGATCAAGGTCAGCACGGCATCCGGTTTGGCCGCCTTGAGCAGGCGCGCATCCTTGACCTCGACCTGAATGTCGTGGGTGCCCTGGATGATCATGGCCGGCATTTTCAATGCAGCAAAAGCGGCTGCCGGGTCGTGGCGCAACAGGCTGACCATATAGGGCTGCACACTTGGGCGGAATACCACCTCAAGGTCTTTGGGCACATTGTTGTCGGTGTTACCGGCTTCCAGGGTGCTGATCAGCTCAAAGCTGCGCTTGAGAAGGGCAGGCGGCAGATGATTGCGTTGCAATTGCTCGCGCAGCAGCACACCCACCGGGCGCCCCGTGCCGGCTATGGAAACCACCCCGGCGGCACCGATTTTCGGCGCTGCGAGGCTGGCGATCATCGCCCCTTCACTGTGGCCGATGACAAACACCTTGCCAAAGCGCGGGTCGCTTTTGAGCTTTTCGCCCCAGGCCACAGCGTCTAAGACATATTGATCGAAGTTGAGTTTTTGCTCGTCAGGCCCGGCGGGCTGGCTTTGGGCTATGCCGCGCTTGTCGAAGCGCACACTGGCGATATTGCTCTGGGCCAGGCGCCATGCCAGCTTTTTCAAGGCGTCGTTGCGCCCGCCAATCGGGTTGTTGCCATCGCGGTCAGTCGGGCCTGAGCCGGCAATGATCAGCACCACGGGCACGGGTTTGTCGCTTTTGGGCAGTACCAGCGAGCCGTACAACGTGCCAGAGCCGGTATCCAGTTCAATGGGCCGCAGCAAGACATTGGAAGGTGGAGCCGCCAGGGCCTGGGTGCCAAAGCCAAACAGGGTCAGTGCAAAAACGAGTATTCGCAGCATCATAGCGCCATCATTGTCTAGTGTGCCGGTTGGACAAACCCGGATGAGGAAGGTTCGAGGATGAACTACAGAGGTAGCCTGCGTATACTGGCGCATTTGGTTATCTGGGATCTGTTCAACTTCTGTTGTGGCTGCAACGGGACATGAACCTATTCTGGGCTGAATTCTATCGGCTGATTTTCGCGGAGCGCCCTGCATGTCCGGCAATACCTACGGCAAGCTGTTCACTGTCACCACCGCTGGCGAAAGCCATGGTCCGGCGTTGGTCGCCATTGTTGATGGCTGCCCGCCCGGGCTTGAGCTGTCCCTTGAAGACTTGCAGCGTGATCTGGATCGACGCAAGCCCGGCACCAGCCGCCACACCACCCAGCGCCAGGAAGCCGACGAAGTCGAAATCCTCTCTGGAGTGTTTGAAGGTCGCACCACCGGTTGCGCCATTGGCCTGCTGATCCGCAATACCGACCAGAAGTCCAAGGACTACTCGGCGATCAAGGATCTGTTCCGCCCGGCCCACGCCGACTATACCTACCACCACAAATACGGTGAGCGCGACTATCGCGGCGGCGGTCGCAGTTCGGCCCGTGAAACGGCCATGCGTGTGGCCGCTGGTGCCATAGCGAAAAAGTACCTGGCCACCCAGGGCATCGTGATCCGTGGCTATATGAGCCAACTGGGCCCGATTGAAATCCCGTTCAAGACTTGGGATTCGGTCGAAGAAAACGCCTTCTTCAGCCCTGATCCGGACAAGGTGCCCGAGCTTGAGGCCTATATGGATCAGCTGCGCCGTGATCAGGATTCGGTGGGTGCCAAAATCACCGTGGTCGCCGAAGGCGTGATCCCGGGTCTGGGCGAGCCGATTTTCGATCGCCTGGACGCCGAACTGGCCCATGCGCTGATGAGCATCAACGCGGTCAAGGGCATCGAGATTGGCGCCGGTTTTGCCAGTGTGGCTCAGCGTGGCACCGAGCACCGTGACGAGATGACCCCGGAAGGCTTCCTCAGCAACAACGCGGGCGGCATTTTGGGCGGCATCTCTTCGGGGCAGCCGATTGTTGCCCATCTGGCCCTTAAGCCGACGTCGAGCATCACCACCCCAGGGCGTTCGATCGATGTGCACGGCAACCCGGTGGACGTGATCACCAAGGGCCGTCATGACCCTTGTGTTGGCATTCGTGCCACGCCAATCGCCGAAGCCATGATGGCCATTGTGCTGATGGACCACCTGCTGCGCCATCGCGGCCAGAACTCTGACGTGCGTGTAAGCACTCCCGTGCTGGGCCAGTTGTAATGCAAGGATTGTTGAGCGTCACGGTCTGACGGCCGTGGCGACACTTCCTTACTGGCGTCTGTCAGGCTTCTATCTTTTCTATTTCGCCTTGCTCGGCGCGACAGCGCCGTTTCTGGCGCTGTATTTCCATCACCTGGGGTTTTCCAGCGCGCGCATAGGCGAACTGGTGGCCATCCCCATGCTGATGCGCTGCGTGGCGCCCAATCTGTGGGGCTGGCTGGGGGACTATACCGGCCAGCGCCTGCTGATCGTGCGTCTTGGGGCGCTGTGTACCTTGGTCAGCTTTGCCCTGATCTTTGTCAGCCAGAGCTACGCCTGGCTGGCGCTGGTCATGGCGTTGCATGCGTTCTTCTGGCATGCGGTGTTGCCGCAGTTTGAAGTCATCACCTTTGCCCATCTGCGCGAGCAGCCTGAGCGTTATAGTCAGATTCGCCTGTGGGGCTCGATCGGTTTTATTCTCACCGTGGTGATATTGGGTCGCCTGTTTGAATGGCTGAGCCTGGATATCTACCCGGTTGCGTTGATCGTGATCATGGGTGGCATTGTGCTGTGCAGTTTGTGGGTGCCGAACGCGCAGCCCTCCAGCCTGGGCCGCAAGCTGATGGAGGGCGGTTTTTTAAAGCAATTGTTCAGCCCTGGTGTTCTGGCGTTTTACATCTGTGTCGCGCTGATGCAAATGAGCCATGGGCCGTATTACACATTCTTCACTTTGCACATTGAGCACCTGGGCTACAGTCGCGGCGTGATTGGTCTGCTCTGGGCATTGGGGGTGGTGGCGGAAGTGCTGATGTTTATGGCCATGCGCCGCATCCTGCTTAAGTTCTCGGTACGCCGGGTGTTGATGTTCAGTTTTATCCTGGCCGCTTTGCGCTGGCTGCTGCTGGGGTCTTTTGCCGAGCACTTATGGGTGCTGCTGCTGGCGCAACTGCTGCATGCTGCCACCTTCGGCAGTTTCCACGCTGCGGCCATGACCTTTGTGCAGCGCAGCTTTGGCCCCGGCCAACAGGGGCAGGGCCAGGCCCTGTACGCCACGCTGGCCGGTATTGGTGGTGCGGTAGGGGCGTTGTACTCCGGTTACAGCTGGAACACCCTGGGCCCCACTATCACCTTTAGTATGGCGAGCGTCGCAGCGCTGGCCGCAGCCGTTATCATTGCCACTCGACTGCAAGAGGACAGGCCATGAGCCTTACCCGTGAACACCTGAGCCAGGAAATTATCGAAGCCGGGCGCTTTTTGTATGGTCGCGGCTGGTCGCCGGCCACCAGCAGCAACTACTCGACCAGACTGTCGGCCAGCGAAGCGCTGCTGACCGTCTCGGGCAAGCACAAGGGCCAATTGGGCCCGGACGATGTGCTGGCCACCGACCTGGCAGGCAACAGCCTGGAGCCGGGCAAAAAGCCTTCGGCAGAAACCCTGCTGCATACCCAGCTTTACAGCTGGTGCTCGCAGATCGGCGCGGTGCTGCATACCCACTCGGTCAATGCCACGGTGCTGTCGCGCCTGACTCCGGGTGACAGCATCGAATTTGAAGACTACGAACTGCAAAAGGCCTTTAGTGGCATATCGACCCATGAGTCGAAGGTGCTGGTGCCGATTTTCGACAACGACCAGGACATCACCCGCCTGGCGGCCAAGGTCCAGCCTTGGCTTGAGGCGCATCCTGACTGCGTGGGTTATTTGATCCGCGGGCATGGTCTGTACACCTGGGGTGCACGCATGAGTGATGCCCTGCGCCAGATCGAAGCCTTCGAGTTTCTGTTTGAATGTGAACTGAAAACCCGCGCCGTACTCAATCGCTAACGCTGACTTCACCGTGAAGAAGCTCACTACCTGATTTGCACGGTCTGCCTGAACGGCCTGTAAAAGCCGAAAGCGCGCCGAAGCCGAGGAACCACGCCCCATGAGCAGCCTGTCCGTTTATCACGTATCCAGCTCTGAATTACCCAACAAGGTGCTGACTCACCTTGATGACATTGCCTCCACGCTGGCCGAGCAGGGGGTGCGCTTTGAGCGTTGGCAGGCCGCCACGCCGATTCAGCCGGGTGCCAGCCAGGATGAAGTAATCAACGCCTATCGCGCCCAGATTGACCGGCTGATGAGCGAAGGTGGCTATGTCACCGTTGACGTGATCAGCCTTAACAGCGATCACCCGCAAAAAGCCGAATTGCGCGCCAAGTTCCTCGACGAGCACCGCCATGGCGAAGATGAAGTGCGCTTTTTCGTCGCCGGACGCGGGTTGTTTACGCTGCATATTGGCGACTATGTTTACGCGGTATTGTGTGAAAAGAACGACCTGATCTCCGTGCCCGCAGGTACGCCGCACTGGTTCGACATGGGCGAGCATCCGCATTTTGTCGCCATCCGCCTGTTCAATAACCCCGAGGGCTGGGTTGCAAACTTTACCGGCGAAGATATCGCCAACCGCTTCCCGCGCCTCGAAGATTAAGGACGCCCCCATGCCGATCAAAGCCATCCTCACCGATATCGAAGGCACCACCAGTGCCGTCAGCTTCGTGTTCGACGTGCTGTTCCCGTACGCGGCCAGGCACTTGCCCGAATTTGTCCGTCAGCACGCCGAAGACCCGGACGTGGCCATGCAACTGGGTGCGGTGCGCCTGGACAGCGGTGAGCCGGAAGCCGATGTCGAGCGTGTTATCGAAATCCTGCAGCAGTGGCTTGCCGAAGACCGCAAGGCCACACCGCTCAAGGCCTTGCAAGGCATGATCTGGAAGCAGGGCTATGAGGCAGGGGAGCTCAAGGGCCATGTCTACCCGGACGCAGTGCAGGCACTGCAGGCCTGGCACGAGCAGGGCTATGAACTGTATGTCTACTCTTCGGGTTCGATCCAGGCCCAGGAACTGATCTTTGGCTGCTCGGAAGCGGGCGACCTGACGCCGCTGTTCAACGGCTATTTCGATACAACTTCTGGGCCCAAGCGCGAGGCGCAGTCCTATCGGCATATCATGGAAGCCATAGGATGCCCGGCCGGGAAGATCCTGTTTCTGTCCGATATTGTTGAAGAGCTGGATGCTGCTCAGGCTGCAGGCATGTTGACCTGCGGCCTGGCCCGTGAGGGGGGCGAGCTGGCGGGGCATAAAACGGTCAAGAGTTTTGCCGAGATCGATCCTGCCGGGCTTTAAGCGCTTTGATCCACCGCACAGCAAAAAGCCAGCAATCGCTGGCTTTTTTGTCTCTGGGATTCGGTTTAGCGGGTGTGGTAAGTCGGCAGGGCAAAGCGATGCTGACTTTGCAGCAGCGAAATCGTCGGCAATTCACTGGCTGTACCGGCCAGGTCACGGCGAATGGCGCTGATGGCCCAGGTTAATTCCTCGGCGGTGTGCAACTGGGTGTAGGACAGCGTGCGCTGGGTCTGCTTGCCATCGCTGTCACACAAGGTCAGCAACACGCCGCCATCAGGGCGAGGTTTTACAGTGACGGTGTGGTTGGAGAACAACGATGCAAATTTTTCCTGGATCAGGCTCATGTGTTCAGCTCCATTAGCGCTCAAGTGCTTGTATGGAGTAGAGGTTGCAGTGATTGTGCCACTATGCGTTTTTTAAAAAATCCTTATAAATCAATGTCTTAAAATTTTTAATGCAATTGTCGATCGTGCATTCTGCATGAATGGCCATCGTGCATCGTGCACAATCCATTCTTGAGCTGGCTACACACAACTCGCGGGTAGCATTTTGTGTTTTTAGGTAGTGGCTGAAGCACCTTATGAAACGCAGTTCCGCTTTCTGGAGTGCTTGGGTGGAACGGCAAAGCGCCGATTTGAATCAGCTGAGTAACGAGAACCCGCGACCTCCTTCAACTGTCCGCTATCACGCACAAAATCACTCACTTCCTTGACCTTGCGACTACCGAGCCAGGTGATCCATTGGACTAGCTCGGTGTGCCCCTGCTGTTCAAGCATCTGCAGGAAACGCACCTGCCAACGCTTGCATGCCGCCCCGCAAAGCCCTGTACGTCGGGCCACAATAATGGTTGTCCACCTTGCCGGAACCGGTAGCATCCAGTTTGCCGGTGTAGGTGATATCTTCAGAATCAGTAACTTCGTATACCAAACCGGCGTAGGGCTCGCCTTCCCCTAGTTCATCGACCAATTGAAAACTGGTCGAGTGCCCGCGTAGTGGGCAGCTATGGATACGCCCGTCAAAGGACGCTCTATCACTGTCTTTCAGGGAGGCAAGGCTCATGGGGTCACCGCCTTGTTTTCCGTGCAGCCGGGGTAAATGGTGCAGGTATCACGGCCGTCTGGCATGCG
>NZ_JBUZTQ010000017.1:0-105823 GCF_055408445.1 Pseudomonas sp. B414
TCGCAGGCAAGCCTGCTCCCACAGGTTTTGTGGCATCTACAAAATTCAAACTTGGCAGGGAACATTGTGGGAGCGAGCTTGCTCGCGATGCAGGCGGTGAGGTTTACCTGAGGCACCGCAGTGATGCCATCGCAGGCAAGCCTGCTCCCACAAGTTTTGTGGCACCCACAAAATTCAAACTTGGCAGGGAACAGTGTGGGAGCGAGCTTGCTCGCGATGCAGGCAGTGAGGTTTGCCTGAAGCGCCGCAGTGATGCCATCGCAGGCAAGCCTGCTCCCACAGTGAGACAGGGTGCTAAGGCCTGTGCAGCAACACATAGTCGTTTTTGTCAAAGCGTGCGCTCAGCGCCGGGGCAATATTGCCTAGTTCACTGCCTTGCAACGCTTCATAGTCCTTGCGGTCCATCACGATCCATACCGGGGTGGGCAACGCCGTCAGCTCGTCTGGTGACTGGGTAAACAGCGGCAGCAGATCACGATCCACGTTGACCATGAATTTGATCGCCTTGGCGTCCTTGCCCAACCCGTGAAGCACTACCGGGGCCGGGGCCTGATCGATAAGTTGCATGGCCTTGAGGGTAAAGGTGCGGGTGTCGTACAGGGCGCGCTCGGCAGGCTCAAACACCATGATATAGCTGCTCCACAGCGCCAGTACCGCACAGGCGGCCAGCCCGGCAACACGCCATCGAGCCTTGAAGACCAGGCCCACGGCCAGCGCCTGCAGCACTGCCAGAATGGCGAAGGTGACGGTCAATGGCGGCAGTTGCTCGCCAAATCTCTTGCGTACTACCAGCAAGCCGATGATCAGCAAGCCCGGCAGCAGCAGGAACACGACTTGAATCAGGCCACGCAAGGCGCCAAACACACGCCCTTGCATCACCTGAAACGGATACGCTGCAATAATCGCCGCCATCGGCAACATAGGTAGCAGGTAACGGGCTTTTTTCGCCTGAGGAATGGACAGCCCGATCATTACTACCAGTGCTGCCGCCACGCAGTACTTGACCAGTTGCAAGGCGGGCCCCGGCTGATTGCGCCCGGCAATCAGGATCGCCACCAGAACTGCAACCGCCAACGGATACGCCAGCGCGTAGTTGCCAATGGAGCTGGTGAAGTAATACAGCACACTGCTGGCGCCTTCAGTGCCGTCCATGCGCCCGGTGACTTGCATGCGGATTACTTCATGGACAAAGGCTTCACCACCACTGAGCCAGGCCAGCACCAGCAAGGTGCCAATGCACAGAGCCAGCAACACCAGCGCCTGCAGCCCAAAGCTGATCAGGCGGCGCCATTGGCCGTTGAGCAGGTAGTAGCTGCACAGGATGCCGGTGGGGATCACCAGCCCTATCGGCCCGCGTATGGCAAAGCCCAGGACGATCAGGGCCAGCAGCCAGAAATGGCGGCGCGGCGCAGCAAAGTGGTCGTGGGAGTAAGCCAGATAAAACGCACTGAAGCTGACCGCCGCGAGCATTTGATCCAGCGAAACAGCCCGGGTTTCGGTAACAAAAGTCATGCTCAGCAACAGCAGGGCCACACTGACCAGCGCCCAGTTGCGCGATTGCGCAGCAACCAGTCGATACATCAAGGTCACAATGATCGCGCTGGCAATGGCGGTGGGCAGCCAGGCAGTAAGGCTGGTGACTTTGCCAAAGGGCAGGGACAGTAACCAGGTGAGCAGGGTTGAGGTGGCGCTATAGTCAGCGTAAGGCTGGCCGTAGGTGGTCGGAAAAAAACCGGGGCCATGGCGCAGCATTTCATTGGCAAACATGACAAAGCGCGAATCAAAGCCGATCGCAGCCTCTTGATGGTTGCCCAAAATAAACAACAGCAAAGCAATCGCGCCCAGAATCAGGGATTGCCTGCGCTGGGTGAGCAGTGCCGGGTTGGTGAAGTTGGCAGGCATGTCGAGTCTCCTGACTCATTGCAGCACACAAAAAAACGCCGCCATTGTTGCCAATGGCGGCGCTGTCAGATGATTAGATGGCTGTTGAGCCTACCGGCAAGTTGCATGACTCACCGCGTCCCATCGGGAAGTACTGTAAGCCCACCCGGGCCAGACGCTCACCGTCGTACAGGTTGCGACCGTCAAAAATCACCGGGGTAATGAGGCGCTGCTTGATCAGGTCAAAGTCCGGCGCCTTGAATTGTTGCCATTCGGTACACACGATCAGTGCGTCGGCGCCGCTGAGGGTCGATTCCGGCGTGCCCATCAGGCTCAGGCGTTCCTCATCACCGTACAGGCGCTGGGTTTCCTGCATGGCCTCAGGGTCGAAGGCACGTACTTGCGCACCGGCTGCCCATAGCGCTTCCATCAGAACCCGACTTGGGGCGTCGCGCATGTCATCGGTGTTTGGCTTGAATGCCAGCCCCCACAAGGCAAAGGTCTTGCCTTTAAGGTCACCCTTGAAGAACGCATTGATGCGATCGAACAGCTTGTGCTTCTGGCGTTCGTTGATTGCTTCGACCGCTTGCAGCAGATCACTGGAGCAATTGACCTGCTGGGCGCTGTGGATCAGGGCACGCATGTCCTTGGGGAAGCACGAACCGCCGTAGCCGCAGCCCGGGTAGATAAAGTGATAGCCGATGCGGGTGTCGGCACCGATGCCCAGGCGTACGGCCTCGATGTCGGCTCCCAGGTGCTCGGCCAGCTCGGCAATCTGGTTGATAAAGCTGATCTTGGTCGCCAGCATGCAGTTGGCGGCGTATTTGGTCAGCTCGGCGCTGCGCAGGTCCATGAAAATGATGCGGTCATGGTTACGGTTGAACGGCGCGTACAGGTCGCGCATGACTTCGCGCACTTCTTCACGGGCGCAGCCGATGATGATGCGGTCCGGGCGCCGGCAGTCGGTAACGGCTGAGCCTTCCTTGAGAAACTCGGGGTTGGAGACCACGTCAAATTGCAGTGAACGCCCGGCCAGTTGCAGGGCCTTGTCGATATGTGCGGTCAGCGCATCACCAGTGCCGACGGGTACAGTGGATTTTTCCACCAGAATCAGCGGCTCTTCACGATGGCGGGCAACCGCGTCACCCACAGAGAACACCTGGCCCAGATCCGCCGAACCGTCTTCGCTTGGCGGTGTGCCGACCGCGATAAACAGCACCTGGCCATGTTCGACGGCGAGCTTTTCATCGCTGGTAAAGCGCAGACGCTTGCTCTCAAGGTTTTCACGCACCAGGCTGGAAAGTCCTGGCTCGAAAATGCTCACGTGACCTTGCTGCAGCAGCTCGACCTTTTTCTGGTCAATGTCCATGCAGATTACGTCGTGTCCAACTTCAGCCAGAACCGTCGCCTGCACCAGGCCTACATAACCACTACCAAATACACTGATTTTCATGCGCAGTTCCTGGGTGTACGTCGAGAATTGATCACAAGCACCCCTAGAATGACCAAGGTCACACCAAGGGTTTTTGACAGGGTGAAGCTTTCATTGAAGATCGGCAGGCTGGCAGCCAGCAGATAGACCAATGCGTAACTGATGCTTAACAGCGAGTAGGCGCGGCCAAGCGGCAAGTCGCGCAGGGCCAGCAGCCAGCACAGCATCGACAGTGCGTACGCCGTGATCGCGGCAAACACAACGGCCAAAGCTGCGAGCGATACATCGCCCAGACTGATAGCCGCCAGCCATTGAGCGGGTTCGGGCAAACGCGTCATGCTCCAGCGCATGCCCAGCTGGGCACCACTGACCAGTAATACGCTGCCCGAGGCAAAGGCAAATCCACGCCACAGGTTCATGCCTGTTGCCCCAGCAAAACCACCCCGGCAATCACCAGCCCAACGCCCAGCCAATGGCGCAGGTCGATGGTTTCTTTAAACAGATAGCGGGCCACCAGGGTGATCAGGACAAAATTAAGGCTGAGCATCGGGTAGGCAACCCCGACCTCAAGCCGTTGCAACACCAGCAACCACACCAGCAAGCCGAGGCCAAGGCACAGCAGTGCCAGCCATAACCAGGGCGAGCGCAATTTTTGCGCCACCCCGGTGTCAATCCCGCGCCAGCCTTCGACCGCGTACTTCTGGGCGATCTGGCCGGCGCAGGTCAGCAGGCAGGCCAACAGCAGCAGTGCCAGGGTCATGGAACGAGCTGCGGGAAGATCAGGATCACCATATTGCCTTCGTCATAACGCACGGCATCTTTGGGCAGCTCGTCCATTTCATGGCTTTCATCGCTGTCCTTGACCCGCATCACCACGCCCACAGAGCCTTGGCGACGTGCCTCGGTCATCCATTGGCCAATCTGGTCCAGGCCAATGCTTTTGCCTTTGGCATCGTCATAAGTCAGGCCGTATTTGACTTCGCCCTGGGTGTTGTAGAGCGTCACGTCAGGACGGCGCAGACGCCACGCCAGGGCAGATGCGGCGCCGAGGTCGTTGCTGAGGAAGGTGTTGGCCTGGGACAGTTCATCCATATGCTCAAGGATGAACTGGTCGGGCATTTTGTTATGAACCACGCTGGTCGGCATGGCCGCCGGCAGTGCAAGCACCAGAACACCCATTGCCAGTGCAGGCGCAGCCCACATTTTCAGCGGTTTGGCCAGGGTCAGCAGGCCGGTAATGATCCACGCCAGCAGCACCACAACCAGCAGGGCCATATGCAGCGGTTCGTTGTCATAGAACGGCTGCTTGACCTGGAAATACACCAGAGCCAGCAGTGCAGCGCTGCCGCCGATCAGGTTGACCGCACCATTGAAGCGCAAGGCGCAGGTTTTCGCCTGCTCGACCCGTTGCATCATCGCGTGGCCCAGCAACAGGGCCAGCGGTAGCATGCACGGCATGATGTAGGTCGGCAGCTTGCCTTTGCTCAGGCTGAACAAGCCCAGCGGCAGCAGTAGCCACAGCAGTATGAAAACAATGCTGGCATGGCGCTTGTTGCTCCAGGCGTCCTTGAAGGCAACTGGCAGCAATGCTGCCCAAGGCAGGCTGGAAACCACCATCAGCGGCAGATAGAACCACCACGGACGACCGTGTTGGGCATCGTCACCGGCAAAACGGCGGATATGTTCGTGCCAGAAGAAGAAACGCCAGTAGTCCGGCTCCTGGGCATGCACCGCCAATACCCACGGCAGTGAAACAATGGCCGCCACCAGCATGGCCACCAGACCGTATTTGACCAGTTCCAGAAAACGCTTTTGCCAGATCATGTAGGGCAGGGCGATCAGTACCGGCAGCAGCAGGGCGAGAAAACCCTTGGTCATAAAGCCCATGCCGCAGGCAAAGCCCAGCACGGCCCAACTGATCAGGCGATCACGGACGCTGCTGCTGTCGACAGCAAACCACAGGGCAACCAGGCTCAGGTTGACCCACAGGGTGAACTGCGGGTCGAGGTTGGAATACCCGGCCTGGCCTGCGATCAGGCCAAAGGTCATGTACACCAGAGCGCAGGCAAAACTCTTGCGCGGGTCATTCCACAGGCGACGGGCCACGGCGTAGGCCAGGAACACGCTCAAGCCGGTGGCAATCGCCGAGGCAATGCGCACGCCGAACAGGTTTTCGCCAAAAATGGCCTGGCCGATGGCGATCATCCAGTAGCCGGCAATCGGCTTCTCGAAGTAACGCAAATCCATAAAATGCGGGGTGACCCAGTTACCGTCAATCAGGATTTGCTGACCGATCTGCGCGTAGCGCGTTTCGTCAGGGATCCACAGTCCGTGGGTGCCCAGCGGCAACAGGTAAAACGCTATAAAAGCTAAAACCAGCAGCGGTATTGTCCAGCGCTGAGTCATGGCTGCTGTACTCCCAGCCAGCCTTCACGGCCTTCCAGTACACCACGGCTCAATTGCCCGGCAGGCAGGCTGTCGAGATCGGCGGGGAGCAAGTCCCGCAGGGGCTGGAAATGAATGTCACGGGCACGGGCCTGCGCCAGCAATTGACGGAAGTCGTTGGCCATAAGAATCCCTTCTACTTCTGCATGGATGGTGTACGCATTCAGCTTTTGCGGGCTGAAGCGATCAAGAATGTATGAGTTGAAATCGGCAGCACTCAGATGCGGCCCGACCACTTCATCGAAGGTGGGCAAGTCCACAGGGATTTGCGGCGCGCCCAGCCTGCCGTCAGCCAACCTTGGCCGAAACAGGCTGTGCCCGCGGCAATCACTGTTGTAGCGAAAACCAAAGGTTTCCTTGGCCTGGACCACGCGCTCGTCAGCCCGCCAACCGGCCGCAGCGGAACACTCGACGGCCTGCCCGGTGATGTCGCTCAGGGTGTCGACACCACGGCGGATTTGCTCGATCAGCTGCGCTTCGCTCCAGCGGGCGGTGTTGGCCTGCCAGCCGTGGTGATCCCAGGCGTGCAGGCCGACCTCATGGCCGGCGGCCAGAGTCTGGCGCATCAAATGCCCCAGATCCTTGCCGATCGGTTTGCCGGGCCAGGCAGTGCCGGCCAGCAAAATGTCCCAGCCGTACAGGCTGGCAGCCTTGGAACGCATCATCTTCCAGAAAAACCGGGGCTTGATCAGCCGCCATAAATGGCGGCCCATGTTGTCCGGCCCCACACTGAAAAAAAACGTGGCCTTGACCCCGGCTTCGTCGAGCAGTTCGAGTAACTGCGGAACCCCCTCGCGGGTTCCACGGTACGTGTCGACATCAATGCGTAGTCCAGCTTGCATCAGCGTTTTTCCGCGATTTCTACCATGGCTTCACGCAGGAAGAAGTCCAGGGTCTTGCCAATGGTTTCGCTCAACTCGGTAGTCGGCGTCCAGTCGATCAGGCGACGGGCGTTTTCTACGCTTGGCTTGCGATGGCTGACGTCCTGGTAGCCGGTGCCGTAGAACGACTGGCTTTCAACATCGCGGAAACCGGCAAACGGCGGGAAGTTGTCGCGCAACGGGTGAGCTTCGAACTGACGCAGCAACTCTTCACCCAGTTGACGAATGCTGGCTTCGTTATCCGGGTTGCCGATGTTGATGATCTGGCCGTCGCACTTGCCGTCTTTGTTGTCGATGATGCGCGCCAACGCTTCGATACCGTCGGCCACGTCGGTGAAACAGCGTTTTTGTTCACCGCCGTCAACCAGGCGGATCGGAGTACCTTCCACCAGGTGCAGGATCAACTGGGTGATGGCGCGTGAGCTGCCAACCCGTGCCGAATCCAGACGGTCAAGGCGTGGGCCCATCCAGTTGAACGGACGGAACAGGGTAAATTTCAGGCCTTTGGTGCCATAGGCCCAGATAACGCGGTCCAGCAGCTGCTTGGAGACCGAGTAGATCCAGCGCTGCTTGTTGATCGGGCCAACAATCAGGTTGGAGGTGTCTTCGTCGAAGTTCTTGTCCTGGCACATGCCATATACTTCGGACGTGGACGGGAAAATCACGCGCTTGTTGTACTTGACGCAGTAGCGCACCAGCTTGAGGTTCTCTTCGAAGTCCAGTTCGAATACACGCAACGGGTTGCGGGTGTATTCGATTGGCGTCGCGATAGCCACCAGCGGCAGAACCACGTCACATTTCTTGATGTGGTATTCGATCCACTCGGTGTGGATGCTGATATCGCCTTCCACAAAGTGGAAGTTGGGGTGGCTGCGCAGGCGCTCGATGGCGTCGGAGCCGATATCCAGGCCGTACACTTCATAGCGGTCGTCTTGCAGCAGACGCTCGGACAGGTGGTTGCCGATAAAGCCGTTAACCCCAAGGATCAGGACGCGGGTGCGGCGTGCCGGGCGACCCGACTCGCTGCCGCGCAGGCGCGAACCTTCGACCAGACCCAGTTCACGGGCCAGTTGCGGGCCGCTCAGGTACAGGCCGTTGTCATTGCGCTGACCGGCAGTGATCACCAGCGAGTCAGTGCCACAGGCGATACGCAGTGGTTCGCAGCTGATCACCTGGCCAGGTGCATGGCCCTGATTGCCGGCAACCACTTCGGCGCCCCAGACAATCAGTTTGTGCTCACCTACAGCGCAGAAGGCGCCCGGGTATGGCTGGGTTACGGCACGCACCAGGTTGAACAGCTCTTCGGCAGGACGTGCCCATTGCAGCAGGCCGTCAGCCGGGGTGCGGCGACCAAAATAAGTAGCCTTGGATTCGTCTTGCGGGGTTTCCGTGAGCTTGCCCTGAGGCAGCAGCGGCAGAGCTTCGGCCAACAGTTGGGCAGCCGTTTCGCGCAGCTTGCTGTGCAGGCTCAGCGCGGTGTCCGAACGCTCGATGCTGATGCGTTGCTGGGCCAGGATAGCGCCTGCATCGGCACGCTTGACCATGCGGTGCAGGGTGACGCCGGTTTCGGTTTCGCCGTTGACCAGTACCCAGTTGGCCGGTGCGCGACCACGGTAGCGGGGCAGCAACGAGCCGTGCAGATTGAAGGCGCCCTTGCTGACGCTGGCCAGCAGCTCTTCACCGAGCAGATTGCGGTAGTAGAACGAGAAAATGTAATCGGCGTTCAGCTTGCGGATACGCTCGATCCACAGCGGGTGGTTGGCGTCTTCCGGTGCGTGCACCGGGATACCTTTGCGTGCGCAAAGTTGGGCAACCGAGCCGTAGAAGTTATTTTCCTTGGGGTCGTCAGCATGGGTAAACACAGCAGCAATTTCGTAGCCTGCATTGAGCAAGGCTTCAATGCCTGTGCAGCCAATATCGTGATAGGCGAAAACAACGGCTTTCAAACTCATGATTGGACCTGTGTCGAAGTAGAAGAAGTCGGGTTGCAAGTTGCAGAAGCAGAAGCAGAAGCAGCGGGTTCGGCGCGAACGATTTTTTCAATAAAGAACCGTGGTCGTGCCCGCACATCGCTATACATGCGGCCCAGGTATTCACCCAGAAGGCCCATGCCGATAAATTGCCCGCCGGTAAACACGAAGAGCACCGCAAACAGTACAAAGTTGCCGTCACCTGCCCAGCTCGCACCGAAGATCAGGCGCAGCATGATCAACGCGATAGCGAACAGGACGCCCAGTGCTGCCATGCTGAAACCGATAATGCTCAGCAAGCGCAAAGGCGTGGTGGTCATGCAGGTGATCAGGTCAAACATCAGGTTGATCAGGCGCATCGGGCTGTACTTGGAGTCGCCGTGTTCGCGCTCGGCATGCTCGACCAGCACTTCAGTGGTGTGACGGGCAAAGCTGTTGGCCAGAATCGGAATAAAGGTGCTGCGCTCGCGGCAGGCGAGCATGGCGTCGACAATGCTGCGCCGATAGGCACGCAACATGCAGCCGTAGTCGCTCATGGCAACCCCGGTGGAGCGTTGCACGGCCAGGTTGATGATTCGTGAAGGCCAACGGCGCCAGGCGGAGTCCTGACGGTTGTTGCGCACGGTGCCGACCACGTCGTAACCCAGTGCCGCCTGGGCAACCAGACGCGGGATTTCTTCCGGAGGGTTCTGCAAATCGGCGTCGAGGGTAATTACCACATCGCCTTTGGAATGCTCAAAGCCGGCCATGATCGCGGCATGCTGCCCGTAGTTGCGGTTGAGGATGACCGCGACCACAGGGCTGCCTTCGCGTTCGGCTGCGTCTTGCAGGATCTGCGCCGAATTGTCCCGACTGCCGTCATCGACCAGCACTATTTCGTAGGCCTGGCTTAACTGGGCGCAGGCAGCTTCAGTGCGGCGCAACAGTTCGGGCAGGCTCTCTTCTTCGTTGTAGACCGGAATGACGATCGACACACACTGGATGGGGTAGGGTTTCAAAATATTCGTTCCAGTCAGTTTCAATGGCACAAGACGACATGTCTAAATCAACCACACTCAAGCGCACTTCAAAGACTCGCGCCCGCTAGGAGTAAAGCCTATTAATGACAAAGGTAAAGTCAGTTAAGCAGGTTATCTACATGATTTTGTTACAAACTCTTGGGCTTTGCCTGGCGAGCTGATGCATACGTTAAACGCCTATTTGTGAAAAGCCTATGAAAGTTAGATCAACAGCCCATGCTTTCTAAACACCAGACAGGTGCTATTCAGGAAAGTAATTACAGGGGTTGGAAGAAAGCCTGTTGAGCCGAAAATAATTTTTATGGCTCGGCAAGATTCTTACAGTAGCCGAACGAATTTGCACAGTCATTTAAATCAGGGTTAAACATTACGTCTAATATTTGCAGGGAATTGCGGACAGCGCCAACCTGCGGATATGTGACCCAAGTCACATCGGTTGGCGCCGTTAAAACACCCCTGGTCAGTTCAGGCCAAGCTTGCCGCGCAGGGTAGACAAGTCTTCGGCCAGGGTGTTGACCGGTCCGACCAGTGCCTTGCGGTCGTTCTCCTT
Organism: Pseudomonas sp. B414; assembly: GCF_055408445.1. NCBI lineage: Bacteria > Pseudomonadati > Pseudomonadota > Gammaproteobacteria > Pseudomonadales > Pseudomonadaceae > Pseudomonas > Pseudomonas sp. B414. The sequence continues at coordinate 10,179 of NZ_JBUZTQ010000017.1, forward strand.
GACCTTGTCATAGGTCTCAAAGCCACCGTCGGTGGTTTTGTACTTGGCCAGGATCGTGTTGACCGTGGCGAAGTTTTTATCAACCTTGGCGGCAAAGGCCTTGTCGTTCTGTGCGATTTGCGCACGGAACAGATCGAAGATCTTTTTCGCGCCGTCCACATTGCCCTGGAAGTCATACAGGTCAGTGTGACTGTAGCGGTCTTCTTCGCCGGAGATCTTGGTGGCCGCCACTTCTTCCATCAAGGCTGCGGCACCGCCGACGACTTTCTCGGGCGGGAAGGTCAGCCCGGCGACACGGGTTTGCAGGTCCTTGACGTCCTTGTTCAGGCCGTCGGCCAATTGATCAAGACCCTGGGTGCTGTTTTCGGAAAACAGGCTGTACTCAATACGGTGGAAACCGGTGAAATCGGGTGCCGTCACGCCTTTTTCATGGTCGTCGACCCGCGAGTCGATCGAGGCGTCCAGATCGCTGAACAGTTCGGCAATCGGCTCGATCGACTCGTAATAAACGCGGGTCGGTGCGTAGAGCTTTTTGGCCGTGGCCAGGTCACCTTTTTTTACCGCGTCAGTGAATTTTTGCGTGTTGCTGGCCAGCTCATCCAGTTGCTCGGTGACGTAGATCTTATAGTCCGAAACAGGTTGTACCAGGTCCAGTGGCGCGGTTGCCGCCAGTGCCGAGAGCGGGGCGTGGAGCAAACCTAGAGCCAGGAACAGTGCGAGCGGCGTCTTCTTCATGGGGTTTTTTCCGGTTGGGTTAAGGTTCAGGTGCGGGGCTGAGGTGTGCTTGCATCGAGCAGTGCGCGGCCAATAAAGTCCTGGTCATCGCGCACACCCGGCAGAGTGAAGAAATAACCGCCGCCTACCGGCTTGAGGTACTCCTCCAGAGGTTCGCCGTTAAGGCGCGTCTGCACAGCGATAAAGCCTTGTTCGAGGTCGCGCTGGTAGCAGATAAACAGCAGGCCCATATCCAGCTGGCCATTTTTGTTGACGCCATTGGAGTAGTTGAACGGGCGACGCAGGATCAGGCTGTTGCGTGTTTGTGCGGTGCGCGGGTTGGCCAGGCGGATATGGGCGTCCAGCTTGGTGATCTTGCCGTGAGGGTCCTTGCTGTAATCCGGCACATCGGTTTCACGGGTGCCGTCCATGGGCGCGCCGCTGGCCTTGTTGCGCCCGAAGATGCTCTCTTGTTCCTGCAGTGGCGTGCGGTCCCAGCGTTCGACGAAGTTGCGGATGATGCGCACCGCCTGATAGCTGCCGTTGACTGCCCATTGCGGTTCGTCGCTGTCGTGTTGGACCCACACGATCTGGTTCATCGCGGTATTGTCGTTGGAGTCGGGGTTGGCCGAACCATCGCGAAAACCCAGAAAGTTGCGCGCGCTCTGTGCCGGTTCGCCGGGTTTCACGGGCGCTTGCGGCGGCACGCTGCCTTCCTGTTTCCAGCGCACCAGTAGCAGGTCGGGCAGGTTTTTGACGATGTCGCGCAGGGCGTGAATATTGGTGTCGGCGGTATTGGCGCAAAATTGCAGGCTCAAATCACCGTGGCACTGGGCAGTATCCAGTGCGTCATTGGGGAAGCCCTGCATGCGGCTTAGACGCTTGGGTTTGAACTTGCCAAGGGCGAAACGCTCATCGAACAGGGACTCGCCGACAGAGACGGTCACGGTCAGGTTGTCCGGTGTTACGACCGGGCCGAGAATGCCGGAGTCCACGGGTGGCAACTTGGGGTCGACCTGAGGCACTGCGCCGCCCTTCATCAGAAAGGCGATACGCTCGTTCAAGGTGCGAAACAGGCGCTCCAGGTCTTCCCGGTCACTGGCCAGTACATCAAAGGCAACCAGCATGCCTGCAGCCGGGCGCGGGGTGACAATGCCATTCTGATGTTGACCATGGAAATCGTGATGGTCCTGGGTCTTGTCACTGCTGGGGGCCTGAGTGACTTGAGCATTTGCCGGGTTGCCGGCAGCCATGGCCGGACAGCTCAGGGCACCGCCTGCCAGGGCCGCGCCTGCGACTCCCATGCCCATCAGGATGCGTCGGCGTTGCAGGTTGAAGGTGTGTTCTGAATCGCTCATATGCGTCTCGTCTGCAATTACAGGCCGCTAAGGCCGAGGGCGGGATCGATTCCATCGAGTGCATCGGCCACAGCCTTGGCCTGGTTGCTGATTTGTTGGCGCTGTTGCGCACTTACCGTGTCGTAGGTGCGATAGCCCTGCGCGGTTTTCAGGCTTTTGAGTTGGGCTTCAAGCGCAGCGCTGGCGTTGTCGATGCCGTGCAGCAGGTCGCTGTTGTTCTTCGTCAGCAAGGGGCGCAGCAGGTCTACCACCTTGCGTGAGGTCTCAAGGTTGGCGGCAAAGCCGTTGAGATCGATATGGCTGTAACGTTCTTCTTCACCGCTGTTGGCGCGGGTTTCTGCCAGGCTGTGCATATTGCGCGCAACGATGCTGACCAGCTGTTCGGGCGGCAGTGATTGCGCCAGCAGTTGCTGTTTGAGTTGCACGGCATTGGCTTGCAGTTGCTGGGCAACCGGCACCAGGTCCTGAGTGCTGCGCTGATCGAACAGGCCGAACTCCAGGCGATGGAAACCGCTGAAACCCGGATCCTGCTCACGTTTTTCGAAATAGTCGGCGCGGGCGTTGATGGCGTTGTCCAACTCCGCCAGGCGCTGCGCTGCCGGTGCCAGTCGCTGATAGGCCACGCGGGCGGGTATATATAAAGCCTGCGCCTGCACCAGATCACCCGCAGCTATGGCCTGCGACAGTGCATCGACAGACTTGATCAGCGTCGTACCCTGGCTGCTCAGGTAAACCCGGAACTCCGACAGTGGGCCAATAAACGCCAGCATTGACGGGCGTGCATTGGCGCGGGCTTCGGACTCTGCGGTTGGCGTCACATGCAGCGTGCCGCGCGGGTTGCTGAGCAACCCGCAGGTAATGGCGTAATCACCGGGGGCAAGCGTGGCGTTAATTACCTGGCTCAGGCCGGGGGCGATATTTTCCCGCTCTTCGACTACCAGTACGCCGTCGAGAATTTCCCACTCGACGGCTCGTTCTGATGCGTTGACGATACGAAAGCTGTTGAACCCGGCTGACACAGTCAGGGCATTGGGCTCACAGCTATGGGGGTGAATGGTCACGGTGATTTCGTTGTTGTGAACCTTGCGTTTGGCCGCAGCCAGTTGCGAGGCGTAGTAGAACAACCCGCCGGCCGCGATCATCACGATCACCGAGCCGGCCACCGCCCAGCGTAGGGCGCGTGGCGGTGTACCGCTTGCAGAGGTAGGCATGTTTGACCTTATGGGTGTGTAGCTGGGGAGGTGTGTGCCGTTTTGGCCGATGCTGGCGGGCGGAAGAACATCACCAGCGTCACTGCGAGATAAATCACATAGGCGCAGAGCACGCTGACGGTTGGCGCGTCCTGATAACCGAACATGCCTGCCAGTACCGAGCCCAGCGGGCCATCCATCGGCAGGTGGGCGCTGATATCGAACACCACGTCTTGCAGGTGATTCCATAGCCCGGCTTCATGCAGGGCTTGTACCGAATTGGCCAGGATTCCTGCCGCAACCACCAGAATAAACAGGCCGGTCCAACGAAAGAACAGGCCCAGGTTCAGGCGCATGCTGCCGCTGTAAATGGCAAAGCCGACGCCAATGGCCAGAATCAGGCCGAGCAGGGCGCCCAGCGGCGCGGCCGGGCCTTCGCTTTGCTGGAAGACGGCAAGCAGGAAGAACACGGTCTCAAGCCCTTCGCGAGCAACGGCAAAGAACACCATGGCGATCAGGGCGGTGACTTGATGTTTGGAACCGGCGAGGGCGTGATCGAGGGAAGTGTGCAGGGAATGCTTGATAGAGCGCGCCACCTTGCGCATCCAGAACACCATGGAGCTGAGAATGGCCACGGCGATCAGGCCGACAATACCTTCGAACAACTCCTGTTGCTTTTGCGGGAATTCGGCGCTCATCAGTTCCAGGCCACCGCCTACCAGCAGCGACAGGGCGGCGGCCAGAAAGACGCCGATCCATACGGCAGGCATCCACTGCCCACGTCCTGTTTGCTTGAGGTAACTTGCAATGATGCCGACGATAAGCGCCGCTTCAATCCCTTCGCGCAGCATGATCAGAAATGGAACCAGCATGGGTAGCCCGCGTCACTTATTAGTTAGGGAGCTAATTTGTAACATATTGATACGTATTGCCAAACAAGAATCGATTGCATTTGCTGAACGGTAGCTGAACGAAGATTGCTGCGCCGCCAGCATCGCAGGCAAGCCTGCTGCCACAGGTTACGTGGTGTACACAAAATCTGAAGCTTGCAGGTGTTTCACTGTGGGAGCGGGCTTGCCCGCGATAGTGTCACTGAAGTGCGGTTTGGCTGACCAACCGCAGCGCCTGCATCGCGGGCAAGCCCGGCTCCCACTGGTTTTGCGTCGTGCACAGAATCCAAACCTTGCAGTGGAGAGTGTGGGAGCGAGCCTGCTCGCGATGGTATCAGCACGGTTTACCCGACTAACCGCAGCGCCAGCATCGCAGGCAAGCCTGCTCCCACAGGTTAAGTGGTGTACACAAAATCTGACACCATCCCAGGCAGCCAGCTACAGAGTTAAATCTGCACTAAGTCAGGCGTCTTTTTCAGGCAGGCTTTCTTCCTCGTCTTTCTTTAGCGCTTGAAGACCTTTCAGTGCGGCCTCGGCCTCAATAGTGCGCTGGGTCAAGGCGACATGACTTTGCTGGATTTCGCTGTGTGCCTGTTTCAAACCTTCACTTTCCAGCGTGGCTACACGCAGGCGCTCCTGGAGCAAGGTGCGCTCGCTTTGCAACTGGCTCAGTTGGATATTGAGCTGTGCATTGAGATTGCCGAGCTTGTGTTGCTGATCATTGGCCTGGTTAAGCTCTTTGCCCAGCGCACGGCTTTCGCTCAGCACGCGCTCGTTGTCGCGATGCAACTGGGTGATTTCATCCTGGCGTACCAGTGCGCTTTGCTGTGCCTGGCGCAGCTCCATCTGCACTTGCTGTAATTGGCCTTCGTGACGACGCTGATCCTGCTCGCGTTGTTCCTTGACGGCGCTGCGGTAGTGCTCCAGTGCGTCGCGGGCATGCAGGTGCTTTTCTTCCAGTGAGCGGATCTGTTCGTCACGGTCTTTGAGACGCAGCTCAGCGTCGCTACAAGCCTGGTTCAGCGCCGCGTTGCGGGTTTGTTCGGTTTGCAGCATGGAGCGGGTGGCGTCGAGGCTGGCGCTCTCCTGGCTCAGTGCCGTGCCCTGGATTTCAAGTTGCTGCTGAAGCTGAAGTCGGGCGTTTTGGGCTTCGTCCAGTTGCTCTTGCAGTTGGCTCTTGAGCTGCTCGTAATGCGCCTGAGCCTTGTCGATGGGCTCTTGCGCCTGCTCCTGCAGGCGTTGGGCGAGGCGGGCAACCAGCTCGGTCAGCTCGTCATCTATCTGCTCGCGGGGCGCGCCACGGCGCGAATCAACCTCATCCAGCTCTTTTAGATAGCGATGGATAGTGGTTTTCGATCCGGTATTTCCCATCTCGATACGTACCGCATCAATGCTCGGGTGTTCACCGCGGGCCAGGATCGCCGTGCGTGCAATTTGAACCACCGCTTTATTTACGCCGCCACGGGCCATGGCTTTCTCCTACGATTATGTACTGTGGTATGTATCATGTAATTACGTACTATCTTAGCACATTATTTTCACATTAATTTTTGATTTAAGAGGCGGGATATACTGGTATTATCCCGTGCTAGAGCCTTTTAACTGCGGTTAAGGCCCGTTTTCAGTACGCAAACCAAGAGAACTGCCCATGAGCGAGCTGGATCGCTACCTGAATGCCGCGACCCGCGACAACACCCGCCGTAGCTATCGGGCTGCCATCGAGCACTTCGAAGTGACCTGGGGCGGGTTTCTGCCGGCCACCAGCGACAGCGTGGCGCGCTATTTGGTGGCCCATGCCGGGCAACTCTCGATCAATACGTTAAAGCTGCGTCTGTCGGCCATTGCCCAGTGGCATAACAGCCAGGGCTTTGCCGACCCAACCAAGGCACCCGTGGTGCGCAAGGTGTTCAAGGGCATTCGCGCCTTGCATCCCGTCCAGGAGAAACAGGCTGCGCCATTGCAATTGCAACATCTTGAAAAGGCAGTTGAGTGGCTTGAGGGGGAGGCCCTGGCGGCGCAAGCCAGCGGCGATCGACCGGGGTTGTTGCGCGCAAGGCGCGATGCTGCCCTGATCCTGCTTGGCTTCTGGCGCGGGTTTCGTAGCGATGAGTTGTGTCGCTTGCAAGTCGAGCATGTGCAGGCGGTAGAGGGAGCTGGTATTACCCTGTATCTGCCACGCAGCAAAAGTGACCGCGACAACCTCGGCAAAACCTTTCAGACCCCGGCCCTGTTGCGGCTGTGTCCGGTGCGGGCGTATATCGAGTGGCTCAATACCGCCGCACTGGTGCGGGGCCCGGTGTTCCGCGGTATTGATCGCTGGGGCAATCTGGGCGAGGAAGGCCTGCACGCCAATAGCGTGATCCCCTTGCTGCGCCAGGCGCTGGAGCGCGCCGGCATCCCGGCCGAGCAATACACCAGCCACTCCCTGCGTCGCGGATTTGCAACCTGGGCCCATCAAAGTGGCTGGGATCTGAAGTCACTGATGAATTACGTCGGCTGGAAGGACGTAAAGTCAGCCATGCGCTATGTTGAAGCGACCCCATTTTCGGGGATGAGCATCACGGCCGAGAAACAAATTGGTAACTGATCCGTGTCAAGTTGAAAGCCTGGCAGGTGGCCCATATTTGCATGGAAGGTTTTAGCGGTAGCTTTCTTCTATCTATAACGTCACCTGATAGCCAAGACCTATCGCCAGTATCAGCTTTGCCAATGAGCCAGATACGTGATGTGTTGTTAGGATTCACCTCATCAACTTTTCAACCCTGACGGAGAGTCAACGATGCCTATCATCAACAGCCAAGTAAAACCGTTCAAAGCAACTGCCTACAAAAACGGCAGCTTCGTGGAAGTGTCGGACGCTGACCTGAAAGGCAAGTGGTCTGTCGTGTTCTTCTACCCAGCCGACTTCACCTTCGTTTGCCCAACCGAACTGGAAGACCTGGCTGACAACTACGAAGAGTTCAAGAAACTCGGCGTGGAAATCTACAGCGTGTCGACTGACACCCACTTTGCCCACGCTGCCTGGCACAACACTTCGCCAGCCATCGGCAAAATCCAGTACACCATGATCGGCGACCCTACGCTGACCATCTCCCGCAACTTCGACGTGTTGATCGAAGAAGCAGGCCTGGCTGACCGCGGTACTTTCGTGATCAACCCAGAAGGTCAGATCAAGATCGTTGAACTGAACGATGGCGGTGTTGGCCGTGACGCTTCCGAGCTGCTGCGCAAAATCAAGGCCGCTCAGTACGTTGCTGCTCACCCGGGCGAAGTTTGCCCTGCCAAATGGAAAGAAGGTGAATCCACCTTGGCTCCATCGCTGGACCTGGTCGGCAAGATCTAAGACCGTGAGCCAGACAAGGGCGGTGATCCGCACCTGTTAGTAAGCTGCATCGCCCTGAAAACGCCCGGGCGAGATTCGCTCGGGCGTTTTTTTGTACAAAAAATTCAGTTTTAAGGAGATCGCCCGTATGTTGGACGCCAATCTGAAAGCGCAGTTGAAGTCATACCTGGAGCGGGTCACACAACCGATCGAGATTGTTGCCTCTCTCGACGACGGTGCGAAATCCCGTGAAATGCACGACCTGTTAAAAGAAATCGCCAGCCTTTCCAGCATGATTACCCTGCTGGACAACAGCAACGATGCGCGCAAGCCTTCGTTCTCGCTGAACCGCCCGGGCGGCGATATCAGCCTGCGTTTCGCAGGTATCCCGATGGGCCACGAATTTACTTCGCTGGTGCTGGCCTTGCTGCAAGTAGGCGGCCACCCATCGAAAGCCAGCACCGAAGTGATTGAACAGATTCGCTCCCTTAAAGGCGAGTTCAACTTCGAAACCTATTTCTCGCTGTCATGCCAGAACTGCCCGGACGTGGTGCAGGCGCTGAACCTGATGGCGGTGCTTAACCCGAATATTCGCCATGTGGCGATTGACGGTGCCCTGTTCCAGGACGAAGTCACCGAGCGTCAAGTGATGGCGGTGCCAAGCGTTTACCTTAACGGCGTCAATTTCGGTCAGGGCCGTATGGGCCTTGAAGAAATCCTTGGCAAACTGGACACCAGCGCCATTGAGCGTCAGGCCGAAAAAATCAGCGCCAAGGAAGCCTTTGACGTGCTGGTCATCGGTGGTGGCCCGGCTGGTGCTGCAGCGGCTATTTATGCTGCGCGTAAAGGCATTCGTACCGGTGTCGCGGCTGAGCGCTTTGGCGGCCAGGTGCTGGATACCATGGCCATCGAAAACTTTATCTCGGTCCAGGAAACTGAAGGGCCGAAACTGGCCACGGCACTTGAAGAACACGTCAAACAATACGACGTCGACATCATGAACCTGCAGCGTGCCGACAAGCTGGTTGCCGGTAAGGCGGGCGAGTTGCACGAAGTCAAATTCGCCAGTGGTGCTTCGCTCAAGGCCAAGACCGTAATCCTGGCCACCGGTGCGCGCTGGCGCGAAATGAATGTGCCCGGCGAGCAGGAATACCGCAGCCGTGGTGTTGCCTACTGTCCGCACTGCGATGGCCCGCTGTTCAAGGGCAAGCGCGTAGCGGTAATTGGTGGCGGTAACTCCGGTGTGGAAGCGGCCATTGACCTGGCCGGTATCGTGGCTCATGTGACCTTGCTTGAGTTCGACACCAAATTGCGAGCCGATGCCGTATTGCAGCGCAAGTTGCACAGCTTGCCTAACGTGACAGTCATCACCAATGCACAGACCACCGAAGTCACCGGTGACGGGCAGAAAGTCAACGGCCTGCGCTACAAGGATCGTCAGTCGGGTGATGTGCACACTGTCGAGCTGGAAGGTATCTTTGTGCAAATCGGCTTGCTGCCAAACACTGATTGGCTCAAGGGAACTGTTGAGCTTTCACCTCGCGGTGAAATCATTGTCGATGCTCGCGGTGAAACTTCGATCCCCGGCATCTTCGCTGCCGGTGACGTGACCACCGTGCCGTACAAGCAGATCGTGATCGCGGTAGGTGAGGGCGCCAAGGCCTCGCTGAGTGCCTTTGATCATTTGATCCGCTCTTCAGCGCCGGAATAAGCAGCCACAAACAAAAAAACCCATGAGTGATCATGGGTTTTTTTTGCGTGCGATTTTTACATCGGTTGCGGCTGGATGATCTCTACCCAGTAACCGTCGGGGTCTTTGACGAATGCCAATGACTTCATGCGGCCATCGTTGAGGCGCTTCTGGAAGTCTACTTCCAGTGCTTCAAAGCGCTCGCAGGCGGCGCGAATGTCCGGCACGGAAATGCAGATATGGCCAAAGCCACGTGGGTCGGTGTTGCCGTTGTGGTAGACAACGCTGTCGTCAGCTTCCGAACCGTGGTTATGGGTCAGCTCCAGGATGCCCGGAATGGACTTCATCCACAGCGTGCGCGCTGCGTCATCTGCCGGGATCTGCGCCTTGTCGACCAGGGCGAGAAAGTACAAGCTGAATTCTGCTTCGGGGAAATCACGCTTTTCAACCAGCGAAAACCCCAGTACGCGGGTATAGAAATCGAGGGATTTCTCGATGTTCTTCACGCGCAGCATGGTGTGGTTGAACACAAAATTTTGCGTAGCGCTATCTGGTACGGCAGTTACACCGGGAATATTGTTCAGGTCTTGCAGGCTCATGAACCCTCCGAAAATGATGCATAGGTGATCGGTCGCTACGGTGAGCGTGATGGGCGAATGATACGGAATGTGACGCCGGGCGCCAAACCCGTTTTCAGGGTGCAAGGCCGTGCAGGGGCATGTAGCGGGCGGCAGGATTGACAAAACGCAGGCAAAAAGAAGCCCGCCGAAGCGGGCATGGGGCGCTAATCCTTTAGCAGCCTCTATCCTGTGACTAGCGATGTGAAAAAATTGTGAAGGATTGCCTTGTTGGTGACCTTTCGGTTGCACGGCAGGCATATAAGGACAATTCCTACAAAGCACTACTGCTTTAGGTGTAGGTTATTTATTGTTGAGCGGGCAGGGGGGGCTAACTGATGGCTCGCCAATGACTAAAAACGTGAGGCCTGCTCGCTCAAAAGTCGATGTAATGCATTAATTATGTCGCCAGGCGTATTCAAGTTTCACCTGTGTGCGCTGTTGTTATGTGATGGTGCAGGGCATGCTGCGCTGAACAAAGTTGAATAAAATTAAATCTTTATAATCTAATAACTTGCGAACGCTTTACTGCGAAGTAAAAAAGCCCTGCACAGGCGCAATGCTGTTCACTTAAGAGCAACGCTACTCAATTGTGGGAGCGGGCTTGCCCGCGATGGTCTTCTGAGCGCCGCATTTACTAAGTAAATGCGCGTCATCGTTTACGACCATCGCGGGCAAGCCCGCTCCCACAGGGGTTGAAATCGCTTAAGTGAACAGCATTGCCCGCACAGGCGGGGCTTTGATTGAGTGCCAGCTTTATGTGCGAAGCCAGCTATCCACTGTGGCAGCGCCGTACTCTTCTTTCCAGGCTTTCAAACCACGATGGTTGCCGCCTTTGGTTTCGATCAGTTCGCCGGTATGCGGGTTTTGGTAAACCTTCAACACCCGTGCCTTACGCTGTTTGGGGGCAGAAACCCCTTTGGATGCAGAAGGATTGGGGTCCAGGATGGCAATAATGTCCCGCAGGTTTTTGCCGTAGGTTTTCATCAAACCTTGAAGTTTTGATTCGAACTCGATTTCTTTTTTCAGTCCGGCATCATTTTTCAGGGCTTCCAATTGAGCCAGCTGTTCTTGTAGCGCTTTTTCAGCAGCGCGAAACTCAGCAAGTCTAGACAAAGTCATTACTCCATTCACAGGTTCGGTGGTGGGTAACCGAAGCGAATTAATGATGTTTGGAATGCACAAGATTTACAGGGCGAGCGTACAAGAGCAACCCGCTTGCCAGCGCGCCCGCTGATGCAAACATTTATAAGTTCATGTGAGACAAAAAAATTGTAGTTGTTAATTCCTTCGCTGCCAAGTGCTATAGGGCGTCCTGTTTGAAAAAGTTTCAAACAGGACGCGTGCATTATATTAAGAGGGTGTTAAGCGTGCCTGCAAAGCCAGGATAAAATCGGCAGAGGGCATGGGGCGGGCAAACAGATAGCCTTGTAAAAAATCAACGTTCTGGTCGGCCAGATACTGACTTTGCTCTTCAGTTTCTACCCCTTCGGCGACGATGCCCAAGTCCAGCTTGGCACTCAGTTCAATGATGCTGTCGAGAATATGCCGGGACAATGCATCGGCTCCAATCATGGCGACAAAACTCTGATCGATCTTCAAGTAGTCGACGTTAAACTCGCGTAAGTAACTCAAGCTTGAATGACCGGTGCCAAAGTCATCAATGGCGATCATGACCCCCAGTGCGTGCAACTCACCAAATAATTGATGGGTGGTGGGGCTCGGCACAATCAATTCACGCTCGGTGAGTTCCAGCACCAGATTGATTTTTCCGGGTGCAAACGCGTTGAGAAAGCGCCGGCAGTCGTCTACCAGTTCAAGATTCTGACAATGGTGGGCCGCTATGTTGAAGGCAAGGTGGAAGCCAGGTTCCATATAGCTGGCATGGGGGGCAAGCAACTGTGCTGTTTGCTCCATCAGCGAACGCGTCATGGGTACGATCAGCCCCGAGTGTTCTGCAAACGGGATAAACAGGTCCGGACGCACCAAACCTTCTTTCGGGTGTTGCCAGCGCATCAGAACTTCTGCGCCTGCCCATTGTTTGGTGTCGCCTTTTACCACTGGCTGAAAGTAAGGAATGAACTCTTGCGCCTCAAGACCGCGTTGCAACTCTCGCGTTGGTGAAGTTGAGCGCTTTTGCAAGCGCTGTACAGTGGCGGCCGAGATAAACCCCAGAAAAACCAGCAAGGCCATCAGACCCGGGTATTGGGCCCGCACAAAACGCCAGACAGTTCCATGACTGAACCCTGCGACGACGCGATAAGGGTATTGAGTGGAGGGCACTGTTACGGGTGTCACCGGAAAAGCCTCAGGCGGGGTGCTGCGCACTTGCCCATACCGGTCAATGGAGTTGTCGCCCACTTCAATCAGTAATTGGGTGTACTGGTTGATAAGGCCCAGAACATTGACCAGATGAAAACCATAGAGGCTTACAATAACGCCTGCATGGTCTTGCTCGCGTCGATAAACCAGCAAGGGCTCATCGGGGGTTACCAGGTTGCCTGGCATTAACCATAAGGTACCGTCTTTATAGTCTGCCGGGTTAACCACTTCTTTAAAGCTGCCAAACAATGACGAGCAATAAATCTGGTGGTTCCACACCAGGTTGACTGAGCGCACAAAGGGGCGACGGGTCACCTGGTCACGCAGGGCCAATTCAACCCCGGCACAATCCTTACCTGCCAGTGGCAGGGTCTGGTCGGCAGCCAGCGAAGCATTGTCCAGCATCAGATCGAACTGGCGCACGGCTTCCTGGGCAGTTTCGGTGGCTTCCCACTGCAAAGACCGATTGGCCTGCCAAAATATAATGAACATACCAAGCACAATCGGCAGCAAGCCACTCAGTACAATGAGCGCGTAGCGATCAGTCCATTTACGGGTCAGTTTCAGCGCTAATGGCATTCAGAGTCCTGCAGGCTGGGGAAGGGCGATACCAGGCGATGGCAGCCTGGTAAGGCTAGCATTGCTATAGGGCTATTTCATATCACATAGGACAAACAGGATTACGCCATGTAGAATCGGCTTACGCATACAAGAATAACGACTTCTGCAACCAGAAGCCCTACCGCGTAAGAGATGGATCGAAATGAAGCGATTCGGGTTCCAATTGATCTACGGTGATTTCCTTGCGCGCAGTGTGCGCGGGATCTCCTGTGCGCCTCCTGCCAAGCCTCAGCATTCTTAGTGAATAACCCCCTGTTAATTCTAAAAATGACCATGATGAGGCGCCAAAAATGGCAGATCTATACGAAAACCCGATGGGCCTGATGGGCTTTGAATTTATCGAATTCGCATCCCCTGTACCCAATACGCTCGAGCCTGTGTTTGAAATCATGGGTTTCACCAAGGTGGCAACCCACCGCTCCAAAGACGTGCACTTGTATCGTCAGGGCGATATCAACCTGATTCTCAACAACGAGCCCCACAGTGTCGCCTCTTACTTCGCGGCAGAGCATGGCCCGTCAGTTTGCGGCATGGCCTTTCGCGTGCGCAATGCGCAACAGGCCTATACCCGAGCGCTGGAGCTGGGCGCGCAACCGGTGCACATCCCTACAGGCCCGATGGAGCTGAATCTGCCGGCCATTAAAGGCATTGGCGGTGCGCCGTTGTACCTGATTGACCGTTACGGCGAAGGTAGCTCGATCTACGATATCGACTTTGTGTTTATCGAAGGTGTGGACCGTCACCCTGTGGGCGCCGGGCTGAAGATCATCGATCACCTGACCCATAACGTTTATCGCGGGCGCATGGCTTACTGGGCCAACTTCTACGAGAAGTTATTCAACTTCCGGGAAATTCGTTACTTCGATATCAAGGGTGAGTACACCGGCCTGACCTCCAAGGCCATGACTGCCCCGGATGGCATGATCCGTATCCCGTTGAACGAAGAGTCGTCCAAGGGCGCGGGCCAGATCGAAGAGTTCCTGATGCAGTTCAATGGCGAAGGCATTCAGCACGTGGCCTTTCTCAGTGATGACCTGATCAAGACCTGGGACGCACTGAAGAAAATCGGCATGCGCTTTATGACTGCACCGCCAGAGACTTACTATGAAATGCTTGAAGGCCGCCTGCCGAACCACGGCGAGCCGGTTGAAGAGCTGCAATCGCGGGGCATTTTGCTCGACGGTTCTTCCGATTCGGGCGACAAGCGCCTGCTGCTGCAGATTTTCTCGGAAACCCTGATGGGCCCGGTATTCTTCGAGTTTATTCAGCGCAAGGGTGATGACGGCTTTGGCGAGGGTAACTTCAAGGCACTGTTTGAATCCATCGAGCGTGATCAGGTGCGTCGTGGTGTGTTGAGCGCAGACTAAAGCCTGATCCGGGTTCAACTCATGTGGGAGCGGGCTTGCTCGCGATGGCATCACTGCGGTTTGCCTGATAAACCGCGGCGCTTATATCGCGAGCAAGCCCGCTCCCACAAAAACCATTTCGACAGTGGATTGGCGAGCTTTCATGCTCTCTAGAACAACCCCGCCGCAATATTGATCGAAAACCCCAAAACCGCCGTATTGAACAGAAAGCCCAGCAGTGAGTGCGCCAGTACCGCTTTGCGCATCTCGCGGGTGGCTACGCCCACATCGGAAGTCTGCACCGCAACGCTGAGGGTAAAAGAGAAGTACATAAAGTCCCAGTAATCCGGGTCCAGTTCCCCTTCCGGAAAGCGCAGCGCCGGCTCCGTCCCTTCATCGTTATAGAACAGCCTCGCGTAATGCAGGCTGAATATCACTCCGATCATTAGCCACGAACCCACCACCGTCAGCCCGGTAAAACCATAATGCATCAGACGATCGTCATCGCTGAGCTTGCTGCCTGACAGTTCAAGGGTAACGGCTGCCAGACTGGCAATCGATGCAATGCACACGGTGATTAACACCATGCTGGCATTTTCATCTTCAATTTCTGCCGTGCTTTTTACGTCACTGGCTTTGGAGCGCAGCACCAGCCAGAGCGTTAGTGCCAGGTACAACCATACTCCGGCATTCCAGCCCAACAGGAACTTGCTGGTCAGCGTCGCAGCCGGGGCGAAGATACCGACCGCCACCCCAAGCAGGGTGGCAGCGGTCAAACGAGGATGGGTACGAGCAAGGTGCGACATAAACATTCCCTGTTACTGACTGTTTCTGCACCTTAGCACGCACCCCGGGTATTAACCCTGACGCGGTTTGCTTCTTGTCAGTTTCATCACCACTACAAAGAACACCGGTACGAACACAACCGCCAGGGTGGCGACGATCATCCCGCCGATCACCCCTGTGCCGATGGCTTGCTGGCTGGCCGAACTGGCCCCCGTGGCAAGTGCCAATGGCACCACGCCGAGGATAAACGCCAGGGATGTCATCACAATCGGGCGCAGCCGCAAACGTGCAGCCTGCACGGTGGCGTCGACCAGATCGTGGCCTTCGTCATACAGAGTCTTGGCAAACTCGATGATCAAAATCGCGTTCTTGGCTGACAAGCCAATAATGGTGATCAGTCCGACTTTGAAAAATACGTCGTTGGGCATGCCGCGCAACGTCACTGCCAGCACTGCGCCGAGCACCCCCAGTGGCACAACGAGCAAGACCGCAGTCGGGATCGACCAGCTTTCATACAGCGCGGCCAAGCATAGAAACACGATCAGCAATGACAGCGCGAGCAGTACCGGAGCCTGCGCTCCGGACACTTGCTCCTGCAGCGACAGGCCGGTCCATTCCAGGCCCAGACCGGCAGGCAACTGGTCAACCAGGCGCTGAACTTCAACCATCGCCTCGCCAGTACTGTGCCCCGGCGCCGATTCGCCGGAGATGCTGATCGCCGGGTAACCGTTATAACGGGTCAACTGGGACGGCCCCTGTATCCAGCGAGCTTCGACAAAGGCCGAAAGCGGCACCATCTTGCCGAGGTCGTTGCGTACATTGATTTTCAGCAGGTCTTCGACCTGGCTGCGCTGATCGCCTTCAGCCTGCACCATGACCCGCTGCATGCGGCCCTGATTTGGGAAGTCGTTGATATAAGCCGAGCCCACTGCCGTCGACAGCACGGAACCTATATCCGCGAACGAAATACCCAATGCATTGGCGCGTTTGCGATCGACCTCAAGCTGCACTTGCGGGCTTTCTGCCAGTGCTTCTTCGCGCACATTGGCCAGTACCGGGCTTTTTTCGGCCAGTGCCAGCAGCTCGCTACGGGCTTGCATCAACCGGTCATAGCCCACACCGCCACGGTCTTGCAGGCGCAACTCAAAACCGCTGGAGGTGCCCAGGCCACTGACCGGTGGCGGCAAAATGGCAAAGGCCACTGCGTCCTTGAGCTGGCTGAACGCACCATTGGCCCGATCCGCGATAGCGGCTGCAGAGTCCTTGGCGCCACGCTCCGACCAGTCCTTCAGGGTAGTAAAGGCCAGTGCGGCGTTTTGCCCGCTGCCCGAGAAACTGAAACCCAGAATCATCGTGGTATTACCCACTCCCGCTTCACTGGCGTTGTGCGCCTCAATTTGCTCGACTACATCGATGGTACGGTTCTGGCTGGCACCCGGCGGTAGTTGAATATCAGTGATGGTGTAACCCTGGTCCTCGACCGGCAAGAAGGAGGAGGGCAAGCGTGCAAAGCACACCACCAGGATGACCAGCAAAGCACCGTACACCAGCAGATAACGGCCGCTGCGCTTGATCAGGTGCACTACCCAGTTTTCGTAGCCAGCGGATAAACGCTCGAATTTGCTGTTGAACCAGCCAAAAAAACCGCCCTTGGCATGATGCTCACCCTTGGCAATAGGCTTGAGCAGGGTTGCACAGAGCGCAGGCGTCAGGGACAGGGCCAAAAACGCCGAGAACAGGATCGAAGTGGCCATCGACAGCGAGAACTGCTGGTAAATCACCCCCACCGAACCTGGCATAAACGCCATTGGAATAAATACGGCCACCAGCACCAGGGTGATGCCGACAATCGCGCCGCTGATCTGGGTCATCGCCTTACGGGTTGCTTCACGTGGCGAAAGCCCTTCGCTGACCATGATCCGCTCGACGTTCTCCACCACCACAATGGCATCGTCGACCAGAATGCCGATGGCCAGTACCATGCCGAACATGGTCAATACGTTGATCGAGAAGCCCAGCACCAGCATGGTGGCGAATGTGCCCATCAGCGCCACCGGCACCACCAGGGTCGGGATCAGGGTGTAGCGGATGTTCTGCAAGAACAGGTACATCACCAGAAACACCAGCACCATGGCCTCGACCAGGGTGTAGATCACCTTGGTGATCGAGACTTTGACAAATGGCGTGGTGTCATAGGGGATGGTGTACTCGACCCCAGCGGGGAAGTAGCGGCTCAACTCGTCCATTTTGGCGCGAATCAGGTTGCCGGTATTCAGGGCGTTGGCCTCCGGAGCCAGCTTGACACTGAAGGCGCTGGCCGACTTGCCGTTGAGGCGGGTACCGTACTGGTATTCCTGGCTGCCGATCTCCACCCGGGCAACATCGCCGATGCGCACGGTGGAGCCGTCCGGGTTGGCACGCAGGACAATATCCGCGAACTCTTGCGGGGTGGATAGCTGGCCTTTGACCAGTACCGTGGCGGTGATTTCCTGGGTCGAGCGCCCCGGCAAGTCGCCGATACTGCCCGCCGACACCTGGGCGTTCTGGCTGGCAATGGCCTGATTGACGTCAGCCGGAGTGAGATTGAAGCCAATCAGCTTTTGCGGGTCGATCCAGATGCGCATGGCCCGTTCGGCACCATACAGCTGGGCCTTGCCGACCCCGTCGATACGCTTGACCTCGTTCATCACGTTGCGCGCCAGATAGTCGCTAAGGGCGACCTCATCCAGTGCGCTGGTGCTGTCGGCAGTCAGGGTCACCAGCATCAGGAAACCCGAAGAGATTTTCTCAACCTGCAGGCCTTGCTGAATAACCGCTTGCGGCAGACGCGACTCCACCGCTTTCAGACGGTTTTGCACATCGACCTGAGCCATTTCGGGGTCGGTGCCGGGTTTGAATGTTGCGGTAATGCTGGCACTGCCCAAGCTGCTCTGCGACTCGAAGTACAGCAGGCCGTCAGTGCCGTTGAGCTCTTGCTCGATCAGGCTGACCACACTTTCGTCCAGGGTCTGCGCCGAGGCGCCCGGGTAGATGGCATAGACCTCGACCTGCGGCGGTGCCACGTCGGGGTACTTGGCTACTGGCAACTGCGGAATGGCTAAGGCCCCCGCCAGCAGGATGAACAATGCAACGACCCAGGCAAACACCGGGCGGTCGATAAAGAACTGCGGCATGCTCACTGATCCGTGGAGTGTGCGAGAGGGAGTGTCGGGTCATCGATCTGCACTTGCTCGCCGGGGCGGGCGTGTTGCAGACCCTGGGTGACGATGCGGTCACCGGTTTTCAGGCCGGAGGTAACAGCCCAGCGATCATTTTGCGCATTGCCCAGTTGCACGGGTTGCAGTTGCACGCGGTCGTCGGCATCGATCAACAGCACCTGGGCGATACCCGCGCTGTCACGCAGGATTGCCCGTTGTGGCACGCTGATGCCTTGCTTGTTGACCGCCTGCTCCAGGCGCACCCGCACAAAACTGCCCGGCAGCAGGTCGTAGTCGGGGTTGGGGAACTCGCTGCGCAGGATGATCTGCCCGGTGCTCGGGTCCACGCTGACATCGGTAAACAGCAGTTTGCCCGGCAGCGGGTAGAGGCTGCCGTTGTCGCGTATCAACGTGGCCTTGGCCTGTTGCTTGCCGACTTGCTGCAGTTCTCCGGCACGGAAGGATTCGCGCAGGTTGTCCAGATCGCGGGTGGACTGCGTCAGGTCAACATGGATCGGGTTCAGTTGCTGGATACGCGCCAGTGGCGTGACTTCGCCCTGACCGACCAGTGCCCCTTCAGTTACCAGTGCGCGGCCAATTCGCCCGGAGATCGGTGCGGTGACAGTTGCATAACCCAGATTCAGTCTGGCGCGCTGGACAGCGGCCTTGTTGGCGGCCACATCGGCGTTGGCCTGCTGTGCGGCGGCGCGGGCATTGTCATGGTCCTGGCGGCTGATGGCGTTGATACCGATCAGCTCGGCGTAACGCTGGTCCTGCAGTTTTGCCTGCAGGGCTACGGCCTCGGATTTGTGCAGCGCAGCCAGAGCACTGTCCAGGTCAGCCTTGAAGGGGGCCGGGTCAATCAAAAACAGCACATCGCCCTGTTTGACCTCGGAACCTTCGGTATACACGCGTTTGAGCACCACACCGGCAACCCGGGCGCTGACTTGCGCCACGCGCGGCGCAACCACCCGACCGCTCAGCTCGTTACTGACGGACAAGGGCGCCGTGGCGATGACCTCGGTAAGAACTTTGGTCAGGGGCGGTTTGGTTTCAGCGACCGGGCTTTTATCACAGGCGCTGATGGCCAGGGCCAGGGCCGTAAGGCATAGCGGGGCGAAGAGCTTTTTCAACGATCGGGCCTTCTTAAATAAGCGGGATGTTTCTGCAGGCATGCTAAGCGCAGCACGCAAGGGGCGTTGTGAAGCTATGTAGAGGGTGTGTGAAAAAGTGTGAAGGTTGTGCTCCTATCCCTGTGAGGTTGTATATCCTTCGGGTTTTCCCCGGTTGTAAGCACCTATTATGCCCACTATTTTGCTGGTCGAAGACGACGCCGCGCTTTCAGAGCTGATTGCCAGCTATCTGGAGCGCAATGGCTATCAGGTCAGTGTGATCGCCCGTGGCGATCAAGTATGTGACAGAGCAAGAAGCAACCCCCCGGATCTGGTAATTCTTGACCTGATGTTGCCAGGGCTCGATGGCCTGCAGGTCTGCCGATTGTTGCGCGCCGAGTCGGCAAGTTTGCCGATCCTGATGTTGACAGCCCGCGACGATAGTCATGATCAGGTGCTGGGGCTAGAGATGGGTGCCGACGATTATGTGACAAAACCTTGCGAGCCCCGTGTATTGCTCGCTCGTGTGCGCACGCTTTTACGCCGCAGCAGCCTGGCCGAGCCGCAGGTTGCCAGTGATCGCATCCTGATTGGCAACCTGTGCATCGACCTGTCAGAGCGCACCGTGAATTGGCGCGGGCAGGTGATCGAATTGTCCAGCGGCGAATACAACCTGCTGGTGGTGCTCGCCCGGCATGCCGGTGAAGTGCTGAGCCGCGATCAGATTTTGCAGCGTTTGCGCGGTATCGAGTTCAACGGTACGGACCGTTCGGTGGACGTGGCAATCTCCAAGCTGCGCCGCAAGTTTGATGACTGCGCCGGTGAAGCGCGCAAGATCAAGACCGTGTGGGGCAAGGGCTACCTGTTCAGCCGCTCGGAATGGGAATGCTGAGTCCATGTTCAAGATTCTGATCCGCCTGTACCTGGTGACCATCGTGACGTTTGCCATGGCCATTTATCTGGTGCCCGGAGTGATCGTGTCGCTGTTTCATGAGCGTTTCATGAACTACAACATCGATATGTCGCGAGGTATGCAGACCCTGCTGGTCAAGCAGTTCCATCATCTGCCCGCCGAGCAATGGCCCGGCCTTGCGCGGGAACTCGATGCGCAGTTCCAGCCGATGCGGGTCAATCTGCTGCCCATCATGGACTCCAAGTTCAGCGCCGATGAGCAACGCCAGTTGCAGCAAGGGCAGGGGGTATTGCGTATTGGCGAGTGGGGCTGGCGTACGCTGGTAGTGTCACCGCTGGATGATCAGGTGGCGATTGAATGGGTCATGCCCCCCGACCCGTTCGACATGAGTGTGCTGTATTGGGTCATCAACGTACTGATCGGCGCAGCCATGCTTGGCGGCTTGCTGTTGTGGTTGCGCCCGCACTGGCGTGATCTGGAACGCCTCAAGCAGACCGCAGCGCGGATCGGCCAGGGGCAACTGAGCGAGCGCACGCAGATTTCCCAACGCTCCAACATTCATGGCCTGGCCACGGTGTTTGACGCCATGGCCCAGGATGTCGAGCATCTGCTCAATCAGCAGCGCGACTTGTTGAATGCGGTTTCCCACGAATTACGCACGCCACTGACACGCCTGGACTTCGGTCTGGCACTGGTGCTGTGTGACGACTTGCCAGAGGCCAGCCGCGAGCGCTTGCAGGTACTGGTGGGGCATATACGTGAACTGGATGAGCTGGTGCTGGAATTGCTGTCTTTCAGCCGCCTGCAAAACCCGGCATTGATGCCGGAAAGGGTCGAGGTATCGCTGGATGAGTTTATCGACAGCATCCTCGGCAGTTTCGATGAAGAACTGGAAACGCCGGATATCGTCCTCGATGTGCTGTTGCACGGTACCCAGGAGCGCTTTGCCCTTGACCCGCGCCTGACTGCGCGGGCACTGCAAAACTTGCTGCGCAACGCCATGCGTTACTGCGATCGACGGATTCAGGTAGGCGTGAATGTCACCGCGCAAGGCTGCGAGCTGTGGGTGGATGACGATGGTATCGGCATCCCGGAGCAGGAGCGCGAGCGGATTTTCGAGCCGTTCTATCGCCTGGACCGCAGCCGCGACCGGGCTACCGGGGGCTTTGGGCTGGGCCTGGCAATCAGTCGACGTGCCTTGCAAGCCCAGGGCGGTACGTTGATTGTTGAGCAGTCACCGCTAGGCGGTGCTCGCTTCAAGCTCTGGTTGCCGGCTTGAAGCGAGATCTTGCGCGCTAGATGGAGCGACGCTGACGGCTTACATGCTTCAAGCCTTCAATAATCAGCACCACCACCGCGAGCCAGATCGGCCCGTAGGTCAACCATTGCCCCTCTGCCAGGCTGTCGCCCAGTAACAGGGCGACGGCGACCAGCAGCACAGGCTCGACATAACTGAGCAAGCCAAACAGGCTAAAGGGCAGCAGACGGCTGGCGAGAATATACGCGAAGCCTGCCGCAGCACTGATGATGCCCATCAGCGGCACCAGCGCATACAGCGCCTGGCGCTGCTCGCCAAGGTCGACGTGCGGCCCTGCCAGCACAAACCACAGGGCAGCCGGGACCATCAACAGCATGTCCAGCCATAGCCCGCCGAGGTTATCGATACCGATCTTCTTGCGCAGCACGAAGTACATCGGGTAACCGATTGCTACAACAAGTGTTGTCCAGGAAAAACCACCCGTACGGTACAGCTCATTGGCCACGCCGATTACGGCCAGGGCCGTGGCGATTTTCTGCAGGTGCGACAGGTGTTCGCCGTAGACGATGCGCCCGGTAAGGATCATCGTCAGTGGCAGCAGGAAGTAACCCAGGGACACATCCAGACCATGCCCGTTCAGCGGCCCCCACATAAACATCCACAACTGCAGGCCGACTAGGAAACTGGTGAGCAGTACGCAAGGAATAAGTAGAGGTTTAGCGCGTAAACGATTGAAAATTATGGGAACCCATTTCCAGTCACCGGAGAGGCAGATAAACAGGGTCATAAAGGGCAGCGAGATCAGTATTCGCCAGCCGAAGATTTCCTGGCCATCGAGGGGCCAGAGAAGGGAAGTGAACCAGTACAGAACGCCAAACAGACAGGAAGCCAAAATCGATAGAACAATGCCTTTAGACACAACAACCTCAATGGATCTACAACGTTACTCATGTGAGTGGGCACGTAGCTTGAGGCTGTCGGTGTTCGTTGGCAAATGCCTTTTAAACCAGTTACTTGGGAGTCATTCTTGTTGAGGATGCTCAACTCTGAAAATGCCAAGCAATTACTGGGCCAAAGTCGTTTAAAACGAGCGTTCGTGTTTTGCAAAAAAAATGATTAACGGTAGCTCTGTGGGATCGGGCTTGCTTGCGATGGCAGCGCTTCGGTGATTCTGACAGACCGAGTTGCCTGAACCGCGAGCAAGCCCGCTCCAACATGCACAGCTACAGCCAGGCCGATTACATTGACCTGCGCTGACGAACCAGATGCTTGAACCCTTCAAAAATCAGTACCAGTACCGCCAGCCAGATCGGCAGATAGGTCATCCATTGCCCTGCGCTGATGCTTTCGCCCAGCAGCAAGGCAACCAGCACCAGCAAGACCGGCTCCACATAGCTGAGCAGGCCGAACAGGCTGAATGCCAGCATGCGGCTGGCCAGGATATAGCTGATCAATGCCAGGGCACTGATGCCTCCCAGAACTGGAATCAGCGCATACAGCGCCGGGCGCTGGCTGGCGACATCAAAGCCTTGCTCGCCACTTTGCACAAACCACCAGGCCACGGGCATCAGCAGCAGCATATCGACCCACAGGCCGCCGAGGTTGTCAGTGCCTGAGCGCTTGCGCAGGACAAAGTAGAGTGGGTAACCAATGGCCACTACCAGAGTGGTCCAGGAAAATCCGCCAACGCGATACACCTCGTTGGCAACGCCGAGGGTCGCCAGTGCTGCGGCGATTTTTTGCAGGTGCGACAGTTGTTCGCCATACACCATGCGCCCGGTGAGAAGCATGGTCAGCGGTAGCAGGAAGTAACCTAGCGACACGTCAAGGCTGTGGCCATTGAGCGGCGCCCACAGAAACAGCCAGAGCTGGACCCCCACCAGCGCACTGGACGTCACCAGCACGGCCATGAACTTTGGTTGCATGCGCAGCCGCGAGATAATCGCCGGAACCAGCCGCCAATCGCCGGAGAAGCACATGAACAAGGTCATGCAGGGCAGGGTCAGGAGCATCCGCCAGCCGAAGATTTCGGCGCCACTCAAGGGCCAGAGCAGGGATGTGAAGTAATACATGACACCGAACAGGCTCGATGCCAGAACAGACAGAACAATACCTTTGGACACAACAGCCTCGTTGAAACACGCATTTTGATTATTAGAAGTGCGTAGCTTGAGGCTCGTCGAGCTATAGGGCAAATCCTTGATTGCGCCCTGAGGTCTGTAGGGGCTGTGGGAGCGGGCTTGCTCGCGATGGCAGCACCTCGGTCTGCCTGACAGACCGCGTCGCCTGAATCGCGAGCAAGCCCGCTCCCACAGAGGGTCTCTGAGGTCTTTAAAATTGCGTCAAGCGTTACCGATACCCCGGGTCATGCGCAGTGCCAGCAGGCTGCCGCCCACAATTACCGCCGCCAACATATACAGGGCCACATCCGTGGAGCCGGTAGCGTCTTTGACAAAGCCCACCAGATACGGGCTGAGGAAGCCGGCCATCTGCCCCATGGAGTTGATCAGTGCCAGGCCGCCCGCAGCCGCACCGGCGCTGAGCATGGCTGTTGGAACTGGCCAGAACATTGGCAAACCGGTGAGTGCGCCCATGGTGGCAATGGTCAGGCCGAGGATCGCAATGGCCGGTTGCGTGGCAAAGTTCACCGCAATCACCAGGCCCAGCGCGCCCATCAGCATCGGCACTACCAAGTGCCAGCGGCGCTCCTTGCGCAAGTCAGCCGAGCGCCCCACCAGCAACATAAATACCGCAGCCAGCAGATAAGGAATGGCGCTGATCCAGCCAATGACCAGGGTGTCGCTAAAGCCCAGATTCTTGATGATCGACGGCAACCAGAAGTTGATCGCATATACGCCACTCTGGATGCAGAAGTAGATCAGGCCAAAGGCCCAGATGGCCGGATTTTTGAACACCGCCAACAACGAGTCGGTTGCAGCGCCGGCCGGTTTGCTGGCGGCATCCAGACGATGGTCCGCTTCCAGCACCGCACGCTCATGGGCGCCCAGCCATTTGGCGTTGGCAAAGCTGTCACTGAGCAGGTAAATCGCCAGTGCGCCCAGCACAACAGTGGGAACGCCTTGCAGCAGGAACATCCACTGCCAGCCGGCAAGCCCGCCCTGGCCAGCTGCGAAGTGGCTGAGGATCCAGCCGGAGAACGGGCCGCCAATCAGCCCTGAAACAGGAATGGCGCACATAAACAGCGCCATGATCCGGCCACGGCGAAAGGTCGGGAACCACTGCGAGAGGTACAGCACCACGCCCGGAAAGAAGCCCGCTTCAGCGGCACCGGTCAGAAAGCGCAGGGTGTAGAAGCCTGTAGGGGTGGTGACAAACATCAGGCAGGTCGAAAGCGTGCCCCAACTGATCATCATCACCGCGATCCAGCGTCGCGGGCCGAAGCGGGTCAAGGCCAGGTTGCTCGGCACGCCGCACAGCACGTAGCCGATAAAGAAGATCCCGGCACCGAGGCCGTACACGGTTTCACTGAACTTGAGTGCATCGAGCATCTGCAGTTTGGCAAAGCCAACGTTTACCCGGTCGAGGTAATTGAACAGATAGCAGATAAAAATGAAGGGGATCAAACGCAAGGTGATGCGTTTGTAGATGGCGTTTTTATCGTCATCACTGATCAGCGATGCGGTGGCGCTCTGTGACATCTTATGTCTCTCTTTATTATGTTTTTTCACGATCCAGGGGTAACGTTGACCGCTGCTTGAGTCTCGGTCACCGCAACGCTGCTGTCTTTGTGCTGTCGCACAGCATTTTGGCGTGTCACCTGTGCCCGTGAACAAACGTTTCCAAGGATTGTCACCCTATGTTCGAACTGGATCATGATTTGGCGCAGGACATCGTTGATCGCGCGATGGCCATTTTGCCTTACAACGTAAACGTTATGGACAGCCAGGGGCTGATCCTGGGCAGTGGCGAGCCCGAGCGTATCAACACCCGCCACGAAGGGGCACAGTTGGTGCTGGCCAATGGGCGGGTGGTGGAAATCGATGCGCAGACGGCCAAATGCCTGAAAGGCGTACAGCCGGGGATCAATTTGCCGTTATTGCTCGATCAACGCCTGATTGGTGTGTTGGGCCTGACGGGCGAACCCGAGTTGTTGCGCACCTACGCCGAATTGGTGCGCATGACCGCCGAAATGCTGGTGGGCCAGCGTTATCAGCAGGCCGAACAGCAATGGCGGCGCCAGCGCTGTGATGATCTGGTGGCACTGTTGTTGAGCGAGGGTGGCGATTCGCCGCGACTGATCGATGAAGCCCAGCAACTGGGGCTTAAACCGCAGTTGTCACGCATCCCCTATCTGTTCGAGCTGGGCAAGGGGCAGAGTGCCGAGGCCTTGAGTGCCTGGCTGCAGTCACGCTACCCGGACAGCTGGTGCGTGTGCCCTGCAACCGGTTCCCTGCTGTGGTGTCGGCCGGCAACCGCGGCGCTGGATGATCTGCGCTTGCTGGAGAAACTCGACAGCCAGGGCTGGCAGGTCTTGCGCATTGCTGCGGGCGGGCAGGCCGATGCTCTTAAAGGCTTGCGCCGCTGCTATCGTCGGGTGGGGGACTTATTGGCTTATGGCCGCGATGTGCTGCCGCAAACACGCCTGTTGACCCTCGATCGCTATCGCTTGCCGGTAATGCTGTGGCGCCATCGCAATGACGATGCCCTGGAGGAACTGCTCGGGCCGCTGCACAAGGTGGTGGCCAAGGACGCCAATGGCCAGTTGATTGCCACACTGCGCAGCTGGTGCGAACACGACGGCCAAAGCCAGGCCTGTGCCGACGCCCTGGGCATCCATCGCAACAGCTTGCGCTATCGCATGGAGCGCATTGCCGAGTTAAGCGGCGTCGACCCGCTAAGCCTCAATGGCATGCTGGCCCTTTATCTGGGCGTGCAGCTTTTGCCGCAAACCTGATTTATGCACCAACTCCCATAAGGGTTCTTGCAACACCGCTCTTGTCCAAATGAACAACAAAGGCTGTGATTGCTTGTGCGCCCGACTGGCGTGTTTGTGCCCGGTTACTGGCAGCATGGAAGGCATAAGAACTGGAGATTCGCCCATGAAAATCGTGATTGCCCCCGACTCGTTCAAAGACAGCCTGAGTGCCGAAAAAGTCGCCGATGCGATCGCCGCAGGTCTTGCCGATGTGCTGCCCGACGCGCAGCTGGTCAAATGCCCGATGGCCGATGGTGGTGAAGGCACGGTCGATGCGATTGTGGCCGCCGGTAATGGTCAGTTGCGCCGCAATCTGGTGCAAGGCCCGCTGGGTGAGCCCGTCGATGCCCATTGGGGCTGGCTGCCGGACAGCCACACGGCAATTATTGAAATGGCCGAAGCCAGCGGTTTGCAACTGGTTGCCCCTGAGCAACGGGATGCCTGCATCAGCAGTACCTATGGCACCGGTGAGTTGATCAAGGCTGCACTGGACGCTGGCGCGCATCGGGTCATCCTCGCCATCGGCGGCAGTGCCACCAATGACGCCGGGGCTGGCGCCTTGCAAGCGTTGGGGTTGGGTTTGTTCGACGATCAGGGTAATAGCTTGCCCCGAGGTGGCCTGGCCCTGGCCAGGGTGGCCCGTATCGACCTCGCCGGTCTTGACCCGCGTCTGGCCAAAGTGCGCTTTGAAATTGCCGCTGACGTGAACAACCCGTTGTGTGGCGAGCACGGTGCTTCAGCGATTTTCGGCCCGCAAAAAGGTGCATCCGCGGAGCAGGTGCGCTTGCTGGATCAGGCGCTAGGGCATTTTGCCGATCACTGCGCGAAAGTCTTGCCCAGGGATGTACGCGATGAACCCGGTTCAGGTGCTGCCGGCGGGCTGGGATTTGCTGCCAAGGCATTCCTCGGCGCACAGTTTCGCGCCGGGGTCGAAGTGGTCGCCGAGCTTGTCGGGCTTGCAGAAGCGGTCAAGGGTGCTGACTTGGTGATCACCGGTGAAGGCCGTTTTGATGCGCAGACCCTGCGCGGCAAAACGCCTTTTGGCGTGGCTCGCATTGCCCAGGCCAACGGCGTGCCGGTGGTGGTGCTGGCGGGAACCCTCGGTGAAGGTTATCAGGCCCTGTATGAGCACGGGATCAACGCCGCATTTGCGATTGCCAGTGGGCCTATGACCTTGCAAGACGCCTGTGATCGGGCGGCGCAATTGCTCACTGACCGGTCGCGAGATATTGCGCGCTTGTTGAACTTGTAGCAGCTGCCGAGGAACGACGGCTGCTACAGTCTTGAGTTGCTATAGCTTCAAAGCTCAATCGTGTAAGCTTTGTGGCTCTTCGCATTCGACCCTTAGCGAGCCCTATGCCGTCGCTCTTCAAACGCTCTTTGCTGCCAAAACTGCGCAGTTTTCCTTTATCCGCAGAGGCTTTCAGCATCTTGCCCAGTGCTGCGGATTTTCGTCGTTGCCTGCTGGAGCATATTGCTGGCGCCCGCCATCGCATTACCCTTGTGGCCTTGTACCTGCAACAGGACGAAGCCGGGCAGGAAATCCTCGATGCCCTGCACGCCGCCAAAGCCGCACGACCGGAGCTGGAAATCGCTGTTGTCGTCGACTGGCTGCGCGCCCAGCGCGGGCTGATCGGTGCTGGCAAGCAGCCCGGCAATGCCGCCTGGTACCAGGCGCAAACTGCGGCACACGAAACCCATGTGCCTATTTATGGCGTACCGGTACAGACTCGCGAGCTGTTCGGCGTGCTGCATCTCAAGGGCTTTATCGTTGACGACTGCGTGATCTACAGCGGTGCAAGCCTCAATAACGTGTACCTGCACAAACTCGACAAGTATCGTTTCGACCGTTACCACCTGCTGCACAACAAGCCGCTGGCCGACACCATGCAGCGCTTTGTCCAGCAAGACCTGATCGAAAGCAGGGCAGTCCATCGTCTTGACCTGCCAACCTTGCCTACGACGCGCAGCCTGCGCAGTGCCATTGGTGATTTTCGCAGCCATCTGAAAAAAGCCAGCTACGACACCAGCGCCGGTACTGTGGGCCACTTTGGCTTATCGGTCACTCCGCTGCTGGGGGTGGGCAAAAACAATCAGCTGAGCCGGGTGATTTGCGAACTGATCGCCAGCAGCCAGCAACAGCTGACGATCTGTACGCCGTACTTCAACCTGCCATTGCCTGTGACCCGGGAAATCAATCGGGCCCTGGAGCGAGGGGTACGCATTGATATCGTGGTCGGCGACAAAACCGCCAACGACTTCTATATCCCGCCAAGCGAACCGTTCCGGGTTATCGCAGCATTGCCGTATCTGTATGAATTGAGCCTGCGCCGGTTTGCCAAGAGCCATCAGCGCATGATCGATAACGGCCTGTTGAATCTGCATCTGTGGCGCGAAGGTGACAACACCTACCACCTCAAAGGTATGTGGGTGGATGATCGCTACACCTTGCTGACCGGCAATAACCTCAACCCGCGGGCCTTCCGCCTGGATCTGGAAAACGGCCTGCTGATCGATGACCCGCGTCGCGAGTTGCTCGAACCACGACGCCAGGAACTGGATGCGATCTTTGCCCACACCCAGCGCATCGACAACTTCAAGGACCTGGAAACACTGGCCGATTACCCGCCAGCAGTGGCCAAGTTCTTGCGCCGGGTAAGTCGGGTGCGGATCGAGCGGTTGTTGTACAGGATTCTCTAAGCTGAGTAGAACTTGTGGGAGCCCGGCAAGGTCCGAATTCAGTGAGCAGCGCAAACCCTGTGGGAGCAGGCTTGCCTGCGATGCAGGCGCTGCGGTCTGTCAGGTTAACCGCAGTGATGCCATCGCGAGCAAGCCCTCTCCCACATTTACTGTTCCTCGGGGATATACACCACGCTGCCACCCTCGCGCCGATGCAGCAGGCGATCGCCATTATCCGGCTGGCTGGTAATGGTCTGGTGATCCACGCTCAGGTAGTCCAGAGGCAAGGGATCGCCACTGCGGTACTGAGCGAAAATCAGTGTGCGCTGCGGGTCAAAATGCTGGCCGCTGGTTTTCTCCAGCCAGGCCAGCAACCCGGCGCTGTCACCTTCGCGAGGGTAGTCCTGGTTCTGGTCAACGTAGAAGAACGGCCCACCCTGGTTTTGCACATACATCGGCAACTTGTTATCGACGTCGATCATCACCATGCGCCATTGATCCCAGGGTGCCTGTTCGCTGGCACGCGCCTTGACGTCCTGGCCGAACTGGACAACGCCGCCACCGCCATTGGACCAGGGATAGAAAACTCCCAGCACCAACAACACCAGTGTGGCGCTGATGCCCAAAGCAACCTTCCAGCGTCGCTCGTTGCTTTTGCCTTGAGCGATACGTCGCGTTACCCACCACGCGGCCAGCAGCTGTGCGAAAGGCACCAGCGGCAACACGTAATAACTGCGCCGACTGCCGCTGGCGGTGAAAAACACAAACAGCAAACCCAGCCCCCACACCAGCCAGCGTGTATTCGGCTCGATATGTCGCCACTGTCGCACGGCTACCCATAGCCCGATCATCCAGAACGGAGCCCAAGGCAAGGTGTAAGCTGGCAGGTAAATCAGATAGGTGTAAATCGGCCCCATATTGTCGAAGGGGTTGAAGAATCGCACCACGTTTTCACGCAGCACCAACCCCAGGCCGCTCTCACCATAAGTAGGCGCGCCATACAGTTGCGACAGTACAAAGGGCAGCATATACACGACCCCGGCAACCAGCAATGCCAGCAGCAGGCGCAGGTTCAGATGGCGTTTCCAGCGTTGCTCGCCCAGCAAGTGTGGCAGCAGCATCAGCCCCGGCAGAATAAAGCCGATCAGCCCCTTGAGCAGCGAAGTCATGGCCAGCAGCAGGAAGAACACGCAGTAGCGGCTAAAACGCGTGTCCTCAGGGCCACGCCAGTACCACCAGACTGCTGCCAACAGGCCGAATACGGTAAGAATATCGGCCGTGGCCACCCGTGCCCAAAACACAAAGTAAAAGGTAGTGGCCAGCATCCAGCCCGCAATCAACCCTGTGCCTTTGCGAAACAATCGCTCGCCGATCAGGTACACCAGCCAAACGCTCAGCCAGGCGGCGATCACTGAAGACAGACGCAGTGACCAGTGCCCAAGCCCGCCCATCAGCCCTGCGGTGGCCGTGATCAGCCAGTACGAGGGCAGGGGCTTGTCATAGTAGGGCGAGCCCTTGAGATAAGGGTCCAGGTAGTCACCGCTTTGCAACATCTGCAGGGCGATATTGGCCCAGCGGGTTTCCGGCCCCCACAGCTCGCGCGAACCCAGGCCAAGTAACAACAGCACGGCAGATACGGCCAACAACACCAGCAATGCCTTGTGCTCAGGGTTCCAGTTTTTGGTGGTCATCATTCGAAGCCGCACTTGTGAAAGGGCCAATATATTCCGCTCAACCTGACGCTGGGCTGAAAGGAATTCGGCAGGCACTTTAGAGCGTGACGGGTAAGGACCGAGTGAACAGGATGTGAAAAAAACGCAGGTTATACGGGCGTAACCCGATACACGCAACGGCGGTTGCCCGTAATCATGTGTTCAGTTCGTTCAACCTGGCCTGCGTC
Source organism: Pseudomonas sp. B414 (assembly GCF_055408445.1). NCBI lineage: Bacteria > Pseudomonadati > Pseudomonadota > Gammaproteobacteria > Pseudomonadales > Pseudomonadaceae > Pseudomonas > Pseudomonas sp. B414. The sequence continues at coordinate 41,030 of NZ_JBUZTQ010000017.1, forward strand.
ACCGACGGCCGCCTGGAACACTTGCAGCTCTGCCCGGCAAAAGCCCTGGCATTGCTGCGCCGCAACACAGATAGGGCAGTGGTTTTCGATGATCAGCCAGTTTTCGCCTTCGGCTTCCATGCTCGCCATGTACCCGGCGGTGTCGCGTATATCCACCAATAACCGGACTTTCTCTTCCAGATTCCGCCCTTGCTCACAGGCTGCTATGTATTCGCGGGTGTTGGCCAGCTCCATGGTCTCGACCACTTTGTCGATGCCTTCACTGCCGTATATGAGTTTGATTGAAACAATCAACTGCGCCGTTAACTGCGCATGGGTATTGGGAAATCTGGCTTGCGCGGCATCGGTCAAGATCCATTTCTGTGAAGGACGCCCGGCCCCAACCGGTGGTATCAGGCAGCCAACGATCATGCCGGTTTCTACCAGCTTCTGGATCTGCTGGCGCGCAGCTTCCGGGGTGATGTTGAGCATTGGCCCCAGATCCGCCGTTTTCAACGGCCCGCGGGTTTTCAGCAGAAACAGGATTCGCTCGGCTGTGACGCCGGTGTGGCGTGGAGTATCTGGAGAGTCAGTCACGGGCATCGTGCAAAGCCATCAGGGTAATGAGTTTTATATGGGCAGGGATCATAACGCCAGGATCATAAAATAATTACCAAAGCATTTGCTTTTATAATAGGCTGAATTCAGCAAAATCTTACTCAAGGAAGGGAAATGATATCGGCATCGGGATGGTCGGCATTGCTATGGGGCAGAAACGGGCTGCGTTCAGCGGCACTGGCTGGCGGGGTGGCATTGCATGCGATCAACGTCTATCTGGTGACAACCATTTTGCCCTCGGTGGTGAAGGATATCGGCGGGCTGGATTACTACGCGTGGAACACCACGCTATTTGTGGTGGCCTCGATTATTGGCTCGGTGTTGTCGGCAAAATGCCTGTCAGGCCTTGGCCCCAGGGTCGCGTACAGCCTCGCCGGGCTGGTGTTTACGCTGGGTTGCGCTGTTTGCAGCAGCGCCCCTGATATGGGTGTGCTGGTGCTGGGGCGCGCTATTCAAGGCTTGGGCGGTGGGCTGCTGTTTGCCCTGCCATATTCGATGATTAGACTGGTCTTCCACGAAGGCCTGTGGCCAAGGGCAATGGCGCTGATTTCAGGCATGTGGGGCGCTGCCACCTTGATTGGCCCGGCCGTGGGCGGGGTGTTTGCGCAGTACGATGCATGGCGTGCTGCGTTCTGGGCGTTAATTCCAGTGACCCTGCTTTTTATGGTGCTGGCCTGGGCCATGCTGCCCGGAAAAAGTATCGAAGCTCCACGGCGCCTTGTCTTGCCCTGGCTGCAATTGTTGCTGTTGACCGGCGTGGTGCTGGCGATTTCCGTGGGCAGTGTCAAGCCATCGCCGTTGTATAACGCTCTTGGGTTTTTGGTAGCAATGGTGCTGTTGTATGCCGTCTACCGCGTCGAAGGCAGCGACAGGCACCGCATGTTGCCCAAACACAGTCTGACCCCGGGCAGTGCGCTGTTGCCGATCTACCTGTCAATGAGCCTTATGGTTATTGGCATGACCAGCGAAGTGTTTGTGCCGTACTTTTTGCAAGTCCTGCATCTGCAAACACCTCTGGTAGCAGGCTATATTGCTGCGCTGATGGCGGCTGGATGGACCCTTGGAGCCCTTTACAGCAGCAGCCTGGTGCCGGCAGCGGCCAACCGGGCAATCTTGCACGGCCCCGTATTTGTCGTATCCGGACTGACGCTGGCGGCTGTCTTTGTACCGCACAGCGACAGCTCATTGATCAGCCTGACGGGCGTTTCCCTGTCAATGATCGCCGTGGGTACAGGCATCGGGCTGGCGTGGCCGCATCTACTGACCCGCGTACTGGCCAATGTGCCAGATAGAGAAAAAGACATTGCCGGTGCGTCCATTACCACCGTGCAGCTGATTGCCACCGCAATTGGCGCGGCACTGGCGGGTATGATTGCCAATCTGGCCGGGTTAACCAATCCAGGAGAAGTGACGGGTGCTTCCAGTGCCGCCGCCTGGCTATTTGGCCTGTATGCAGTGTTGTCTGCGCTGCTGTTCATTACGGTGCGTCAGGTGATAGCCCATAGCGCAAAGCACTGAATCCGCCACAAAACAGGCCTGAGTCGATTTGTCGCAGTCCTTGCTGCGCCCCCCCGGTTTTACAGGCTGTGGGAGTTGCCATGCACCATTGAGGGGCATGGCTGCCGTGCGACCGATAAGCGACAGTGGTAAATTCTGCACCCATGCAACACGTCTACCCCACAGCAATCGTGCGCACCGAGCCGGTCACTCAAGGCATCGGGCAGCGTACACACCTGCCTGATAGTGCGCGGGTTAAAGGCCTTTTTCGTTGGAAAAGGCCGCTTAAAGGAAACTGACATGAATGATTTACTGACTCGCCGCCGCGTAGTCACCGGCCTTGGCTTGCTTAGCCTGGGCTTGATCGCTGGTTGCGACCCTGGCAGCGGTTTGTCATACAAGTACGGCAAAGACTTGAGCAATGAAATCCTCGGGCGCAAGTTCAAGCTCAGGGATGCTGAAGGCAATGAGATGATGCTGGGCAGCTTTCGCGGGATGATGCCGATGATTTTCTTCGGCTTTACCCAGTGCCCGGCCGTATGCCCGACCGCATTGGCCCGCGCCGCACAGGCCAAGAAAATGATGGGACCCGACGGCGACCGTCTGCAGGTGGTGTTTATCACGCTCGATCCGGAGCGTGACAAGCCGGCAATGCTCGATGCCTATGTAAAAGCCTTTGACCCGAGCTTTATCGCCTTGTCCGGCACACTGGAAGAAACCGCCGCCACAGCCAAGGAATTCAAGGTGTTCTACGAGAAAATCCCGACCGGTGATTCGTACACCATGTCCCATACTGCGACCAGTTTCGTTTTCGATTCCCGTGGTGTGCTGCGCCTTGGGCTATCGCCTTCACTGTCAGCCAAGCAGTGTGCGGAAGACCTGCTCACCGTGATGTCAGTCTGCTGATCCTACGCATTTTTGAAGGAGCCAAACCTATGAAACCAGTCAAGTATCTGTTGTTGTCGCTGCTGGGCATGAGCCTGCACGTTTCTGCCCAAACCGTTGTCGATGACGCCTGGGTTCGGGCCACCGTGCCTGGCCAGCCTTCGACCGGCGCCTTTATGCATATTACGTCGAGCACAGACAGCAAACTGGTTGAAGTCCGCTCCCCGGTGGCCAAGACCGTGCAGATCCATGAGTCGAAGATGACCAATGACGTGATGAGCATGCAGCCAGTAGCCTCGGTGGCGTTACCAGCGGGCAAGAGCGTTGCCATCGAGCCTGAGGGCTACCATGTAATGCTGATTGACCTGGTGAATCAGGTCAAAGCCGGTGATCAAGTGCCTTTGACCCTGATTGTCGAAGACAGCAAAGGGGTCAAGGAGTCGATCGAGGTCAAGGCTGAGGCTCGGGCCTTGAACAGCATGCCGATGCACCATGATCATGGTGACATGCATTAAGTAAGACTTTGTGGGAGCAGCGGTTCGATTCAGGCAGCTCGGTATGCCTGAATCACAGCGGTGATGCTATCGCAGGCAAGCCAGCTCCCACAGGTTTTGTGCTGCTCACAAAATTCGGACCTTGCCGGGATCATTATGTGGGAGCGGGCTTGCCCGCGATACAAGCGACTCGGTATGCCTGAATCACAGAGGTGATGCCATCGCAGGCAAGCCAGCTCCCATAGCTTGTTCAGTGTTACTCAGAACCTCCCCGCCAGCGGGTACTCAACCGCCAGGCGTATCTGGTCGGTATCCAGTTCGGCCTGCGCCTTGTTGCCGCGATGGACGTTATGCCGCAATGACAAGGTGGTGCCCTTGGCTACGCCGCTCTGCACCACATAACGCGCCTCCAGATCCCTTTCCCAGTGTTTCCCGCCTTTGCCATAACCCAGGTAGGCATAACCACCACGGGGGTCGACACGACTGCCGTCAATCTGGCTGCCCCGAACATAGGCGGCACTGAACATCAACCCGGGCAGGCTCCAGGGTGACATGTCGAGGTCGTAGCGGGCTTGCCAGGATTGCTCGTTGGGCGCGTTGAAGTCAGACAGTTGCACTGCGTTGCCCAGGAAGATCGCCCCTCGGGTCACGTAGTCAAATGGCGTGTTGCCATGCACCTTCTGATAACCCAGGCTGAAACTGTGCGGGCCCTGAGCGTAGGTGCTCATCAGGCTCCAGGTGGTGTTGTCGATAGTGCCCGACAATGCCTTGCCTTCATCGGTGGTGCGGTACAGGTTGAAGTTGAACGCCAGCGAACTGTTTTCATCAATCGCCTGATTAAAAATTGCGCCAAGATAATGCTGGTTCCAGGTGTCTTCGTAGCGCGAGCTGTAGAGGCTGGCACTGAGGTTTTTGCTTGGGGTGTAAACCACACCGGCGAGGTCGAATGCATTGCCTTTGGGGCCGTTGGAGTAATTCACCACAAAGCCCTGGTCATGGCTGCTGGCATTGCGATCGGTGCTCTCGGTGAAATGCCCGCCGACCAGTTTCAGGTCTTTGAATTCATTGCTGGTGAGGAAAACCCCGGTAGCGGTTTCGGGAAGCAGGCGGCTGTCGGATGAACTGAATACAGGAGTCTTCACCCGCTGTTCGCCATAGGACATCACGGTATTGGACAGGCGCATTTTTACCGCTGCGCCACCGCGACCATAGTTGTCCTTTGGGTAACCGTCATTATCCAGCCCGAGCAGGCGGGCCTTGCCGGCGCGGCCACCGCCACTGTCCAGTTTGAGCCCCATATAGGCGTGTGCATCCACGCCAAAGCCGATCTGGCCCTGGGTAAAGCCGGAATGCAAAGTCCCCATCAAGCCGTAGGCCCATTCTTCGGCAGAGCCATTGCGTTCCGAGCGGGGTTTATAGGCATTGCGCGCACCACTATTGGTGCCACCATGGCGATATTCGCGACTGTCGTAGACGGTGCGGTTGAGCACGCTCCAGGTGCTGTCTTCGATAAAGCCCCTGGATTGCTCCTGGGCCGATTCGGCAATAGCCAGGGGGCTGGCGAGGGCGATGAGGATCGCGGAGCGCGATCGCAACGCACTCACTTGACCACCTGCTGCTTTTGCACTGTCGCGTTCAAACGGTCGAGCGCGCGTTTGGGGAGCGTCGCGGGCAATACCGGGGGTTCGGCAGAAGGCTCGCCAACCTGGATCAGCATGACCATGCCCATGGCCAGGTGCGGGGTGCATTGAACGCCGTACAGGCCGGGCACGGTGAAGGTCTGCTCGATCTGCTGGTCGATCTTGCCTTTGAACGACTCGGCACCTTCCGGTAGCAGTCCGGGCAGGGTGGCGGCGTTATGGCCACTTTGCGTGGGAATGAACCTGACCGTGTCACCGGGGGCAATCTGCAGGTAGTCCGGCTCATAAACCATACCGGCGTTGGCGCTGCGGGTAAGCATTTTCACTTCGTGGGTCTGTGCCAGCGCCGATGTACAGAGCAGGGCGGTGGTCAACAACAGGGTCAAGGATGAAATACGCATGCTTGGGTTTCCATAAAAGATTTAAAAGGAGCGCAATCGCAGAATCTGCGTGCCGTCAAAAGGGTCCGTCAAATAGTGCGCCTGTACCCCGAAAGTGCTCTGAAGGCGTTGCGGGGTCAGGACTTCAAGGGGTTTGCCCAGAGCCATCAAGCCGCCCCGCTCAAGAATCGCCAGGCGATCACAGCTCAGGGCCTGATTGAGGTCGTGCAGGGCTATCAGGGTGGTCACGGGCAGGGCCTGTACGGTTTTTAAAATGGCCAGTTGGTGCTGGATATCCAGATGATTGGTGGGTTCATCCAGCAACAGGATTTGCGGGCGTTGGGCCAGTGCCCTGGCGATATGTACACGCTGGCGTTCACCCCCCGAGAGGTTGCGCCAGGTTCGGCTGCGCAGATGGCTGGCATCTACATCGGCCAGTGCCTGTTCGACAATGGCCGTGTCCTTGGCTGACCAGGGGCTTAGCGCTGACAGCCAGGGCGTGCGGCCCAGAGCCACGGCATCGAATACACCAATGGCATCGTGGGTGTCGGCATGTTGCTCAACCACTGCAAGGTTTTGCGCAAGGGTGCGCTGGCTCATTTTTTTCATCGGTTGCCCGTGGAGAAAGACTTCCCCTTCACCAGGCGCACGCAGACTGGCCAGCAGTTTAAGCAGCGTGGACTTGCCCGAACCATTGGGCCCGACAATGCCCAGGGTTTCGCCGCAGTGCACACTCAGGTTGATGCCTTGCAACAATTGCGCATCGCCCACGCGGTAGCTCAGCTCGCAACAGCTCAATACAGAAAGGGCAGCATTCATCGGGCATGTCTCCGGCCGATCAGGATCAGCGCAAAAACCGGCGCGCCGATCAGCGCGGTCACCACCCCGACTGGTATCACCTGGCCCTTGATCAGGGTGCGCGAGAGGATATCGGCCGCAATCAGGAACAATGCGCCGCCCATGGCGCTGGCGGGCAGCAGGCGGCCATGCCCGGTGCCGACCAGCAAGCGCAGGGCATGGGGGATGACCAGCCCGACAAAACCGATGGAGCCGACAATTGATACCATCACTGCTGTGATCAGCGCTGCACAGCCAATCAACAATAACTGCACGCGACGTACCGGGATGCCCAGTGACGCCGCCGAGTCGGCGCCAAAGGTAAACGCATCCAGCGCACGCCTATGCCACAGGCACACCGCCAACCCGGCCAATGCCACGGGGACGGCCAGCCATACCGATGGCCAGCGCACCCCGCTGAGGTTGCCCAGCAACCAGAACATGATCCCGCGGGCTTGCTCGGAACTGGCCGATTTGGTGATCAAAAAGGCCGTCATGGCATTGAACAGTTGCGAACCCGCAATGCCCGCCAGAATGATCTGCGCACTGGCGCCGGTTGGCCCGCTGGCGCGTGCCAGCAAAAGCACCAGGGCAAAAGCACTGATCGCTCCCGCAAAGGCTCCGACCGACAGGGATATGGCCCCGGCGCCTAGGCCCAGTACTGCCACCAGCACGGCACCGGTGGAAGCCCCGGCGGAAATGCCCAGCAAGTAGGGATCAGCCAGCGGGTTGCGCAGCAAGGACTGCAAGACCACCCCGCATGTGGCCAGCCCGGCACCACAAGCTGCGGCCACCAGGGCACGGGTCAGCCTGTAGTTCCAGACAATGCCTTCGTCGATCGGGTCAAGTACATACCCGGCGCCCCACAGTTTGTTGGCCAGCACTTGCAGCACCACACCAGGCTCAATCGGGGTTTCACCGATGGCAGCCCCGGCGAGCACGGCCAGCAGCAGCGCTGCGCAGGCCGAGAAGGTGAATATCAACCTTGCAGTCATTTAGGCAAGTCGTGGCTGTTGATGGCTGATGCCAGCGTTTCGAGCCCGTCAAACATGCGCAGGCTGGCCTGCATGGCATGGGCATCAAGCATGATGATGCGGTTGTTTTTCACCGCGTCCATATTGCGGGTGACCGGATCGGTGCGCAGGAATTCGAGCTTTTTCTCGACGTCGTCCGCCGGGAAGCGACGTCGGTCCATACGCGCAATCACCAGAAAGGTCGGGTTGGCCTTGGCCAGGGTTTCCCAGCCCACTGTTGGCCATTCCTCATTGGACTGCACCACATTGCGTACGCCCAGGGTGTTGAGCATAAAGTCGGGGATGCCCTTGCGGCCGGCTACGTAAGGGTCGATGTCCATATCCGCACTGGAGAACCAGAACAGCGCGCTGGTGCGGCTCAGGTCTTTGCCCTTGAGGGAAGCAATGGATTTTTCCAGGCTCGACTTGAGCTGGTTGTTAAGCTGCTCGCCGCGTTGCTGCACATCGAAGATTTCTGCCAGTTGGCTGATGCTCTTGTAGACGCTGTCTACACGGAATGGCTGCAAGCGCGTGCCGTCGGCACCTGTGAGGTTGTCCTTGCCCTCGCAGTCAGAAGGCATCAGGTAGGTAGGGACTTTTAGTTCGTGAAACTGCTCACGGGTACCCACGATGCCCTGCGGGCCAACCATCCATTCAAACTGCACGGTCACCAGCTCGGGTCGTTTGCCGATCACGGACTCGAAGCTGGGGTCGTTATCGGCCAGACGTTCGACCTTGCTGTTTTGTGCCTTGTATTGAGCGGGCAGATCGTTGAACCACAACGAAGTGCCCACCAGTTTGTCCCCAAGGCCCAGGGCATAGAGCATTTCGGTGCCGGCCTGGCCTATGGTTACCGCACTTTTGGGGGCGTGCTGAAACGTCAGCGGGCTGGCGCAGTTGTCGAGGGTCAGGGGGTATTGGGTCTGGGCCGCTTGGGCCAGTACCGGCAAGGCCAGACTGGCCACAAGGGTAACAACACGGTGTAACAGCATGATGCAATCTCCATTTGATCGTACGCAGGGCAGGTACGGACGAGGAATGATAATTGATCGCACATGCAGGAGTGTTTCGATGTCAGATTCAGAAATACTTGAGCCAGGTGATATCCCGGCGCCGGGCTTTCAAGGTCGCAAACCAGCGCACTGGCAAATACAGCGAAATGCACAGCAGCACAGCCGTAAGCCACACCGCACCGATGCTGTCGAAGCCGAAGTAGTTGCCCTGGTTCAGGCCAAACAGGGCAACACTGGCCAGATACAGTAACTTCAACACATACAAATGCAGCAGGTAGAAGAACATCGGCGCCGCGCCAAACACGGCCAGGATGCTGATCCACTGGCGTTTTTGCGCGCGTTCAAAGCCCAGCAGCAGCAAAAGGCCCGCGCCCAGAGTCAAGGCGAGAAACAGCAGGGAAGGCGGGTATTTGGTGATATTGAAAAAGCTCATCAGGCTCTGCATGGCAGAGTCATGACTTACCCAGGGAGCCTCGCCATAACCATTGAGCAAACGCAGCACGACAAAGGCGAGCAGGGCGCCCGTACCGGCCAGCAACAGATAACGCTGGCGCACGGCGGCCGCGGCGGAACGGGCAAACCAGGGGCCCAGGCAGTAACCCAGGGCGATCACGCCGATCCACGGCAACACCGGGTACGACGTACGCAGGCGCAAACTGTCGCTGAACTCGATCCAGCCGCGATCATGCAGGATCGCCCAGGGCACATGCATCGCTGAACCGACCGGAAAGTGCAGGCTGTCGAGCAGGTTATGCCCGGCGATAATCACCAGACCGAGCACCAGCAGGGCAGGTCGCGGCAACCAGACCAGTGCGGCCAGGGCGATCATGCTGACGCCAATGGCCCAGATTACCTGCATGTAAATTACCGAAGGCGGCAACTGGAAAGTCCAGGCAAAGTTGACCAGGGTAAATTCCAGCACCACCAGAAACAGCCCACGCTTGAACAGAAACGCCGAGACATCGCGCTTGCCCTGATATTTTTCGCCATACAGGTACGCCGACAAACCCGTGAGCAAGACAAATACCGGCGCGCACAAGTGAGCCAGGGTACGGCTGAAAAACAGCGCTGGGTCGGTGATATCGACATTCATCGGGTCGGCTACCTGACGGTGCAGAAAGAACGTCTCGCGCACGTGGTCAAGCAGCATAAACAGGATGACAAGGCCGCGCAGGGCATCAATGGACAGCAGGCGCTGGCTAGCAGGGGGTGGGGCTAGAGTGGTGGCAATCGTTGAGGGCATTGAGGGATCACAGGCAAGAGGTATGTATAAAGTGTGGTTACCTTATAACATCCTCTTTTGCACTGCCATCTCTTTGAGACGTGTTCGCGATAAAAACCTTCGTTCGCCACTTAACTGAATATATTGCGATCGCGGCAATAGGCGACCAAATCCTGGTCGCTGGTCACATTCAGCTTGCGCATGGCCGATATTTTTTGCGCGCTGATGGTTTTTATACTCCGGCTTTGTCCGCGTGCAATATCGCTGACACTCTGACCGGAAACAAACAAGCGCAGTATCTCGTGCTCCTTGGGCGACAGGCTGGCGAAGCGCTGGTCCAGCGCCAGTGAGTTATCTGCCTCGGAGTCAGGCTGCAAACCTGCATTCTGGTAACCAATGCCCCGGACAATCGCGTTAAGTGCAACCTCGATTTCATTGTGCAAATGCCGTTTGTGAACAATCCCGGCCACCCCGAGTTCGTGTAACCGAGTAAGGATCAAGGGACTTGAAATCATGGTCAGTACCAGTATCCGCACGGTGGCGAAGTTACGTTTCAAATACTCCACCAGTTTCAGGCCGTCACCATAAGGCGAGTCCGCCGGCATACTGAAGTCGGTGATGATCAGATCCACCGATTGCTGCTCCAGCAGCTGTACCAGCCCTTCGGAGTCCACTGCCTGGCCGACGACATTAAAGCGCCCGTCGCGTTCGATCAGCTCAAGTAACCCCAGCAGTACAATGGGATGATCGTCGGCAATAACAACATTAAATTTGTGCATGGCACGGTATCCGTAAAACTATTACGAGTAGAGAGAGTGGCTTCATGTTTCAAAAGTCTCCAGTTTTTTCAGCAGTGTTTCCAGGCGCTCCAGGAAGCGGGTCACATCACCCACCAACTTGGGCGTAAGGGCCCGGCCTGTGAGTTGCAATTCCAGTTCGGCACAGATATCGGCCAAGGCTTCACTCTGAACCGCGCTCAACGCCCCGGCCATGCTATGCAACTGAAGTGCCAGGGTGCTGGCGTTGCTATTGCCCAGCGAGGTGCGGGCCAGGTGTACATCATCACGCATCGCACTGATAAATAGCTCACGCATGCGGGGCGAGAGCTGCACCTGATCAACGCAGTTGCCGGATACCCGTGGCTTGACCGTTTCGTCCACCGTTTCAAGCGTTGCGCCCTTGCAGAATTTCAGCAGTTGGGCGCGCAAGGTCGGTAGGTTCAAGGGTTTGACCAGCCAGGCATTCATGCCTGCATCGGCGCAGCGTTTACCTTCTTCGCGCATGGCGTTGGCGGTAATGCCGATAATGGGCAGATGCGGGTCTTGCCTGCGCAGGGCTGCGGCCAGTTCATAACCGTTGAGCACCGGCATATTGACGTCGGTAAGCACCAGGTCAAACAGGTCTGGGAACCATAGTGCCAGAGCGAGTTCACCATTGGCTGCCACCACTGCCGAGCAACCCAGGGCTTCAAGTTGCTCCTTGATGATTGCACGGTTGATCGGGTTGTCTTCGGCCACCAGAACCCGCAGTTTGAGCGTTTGCTCCTGCCTGGCCAATGAAGCCTGGGCCGGCACGTTAATGCCGTTCTGGACATAACTGACGGCCCAGGCGATAGCACGGATAGAATTGGCATCTACCTCCCAGCCATCAGCACTGTGCTGCGCAGGGTTTCGCCCGCCCGGCGTGGCAATAATCCGCCGCCCGGGCCAGTCCTGCTGATTGTCGTTGGGCTGCATGTCAACCAGCAGCGTCGAGTGCTCAACGGTGTGCAGTTCGGTGTTTAGGGTACGTGCATGCACACCCAGCCGATTAAGCCAGGCACAAACATGCTGGGCCAGCTCCAGAGCCTGCGCGCGCACATACACAGGTGCCGTGTGGGGCTCGAACACTGGGCAGTCGCCAAGCCCGCCGGGCTCGCGCGCCAGTCTCAATTGCAGGGTAAAGCTGCTGCCAAGCCCTGGTTCGCTGATCACATTAAGCTGGCCACCCATTAATTCGCACAAGCGCTGGCAAATGGACAGTCCCAAGCCTGCGCCACCTTCGCTGGAGGCACTGCGCACCTGATAAAAGGGATTGAACAGTTGTAACTGTTGTTCCGGGGAAATACCGATACCCGAGTCGCTGACTTGCCACTGCAAACTGCTGAACTCAGCATCCTGCTCGAGCACCCGAACCCACAGCACAACCTGACCGCTATCGGTGAACTTGATGGCATTGCTCAGCAAGTTGTTGAGGATCTGGCGAATGCGCACCGGGTCACCCCGCACCCGGTCAGGCAGGGTGCTATCAATACAGGCATAGATTTGCAGCCCCTTGCTCAGGGCAAAAGCACTGTAGGTGCTCATGGTATCTTCGGTGATATCCAGGGGGCAGAAATCCTGCAGATCGATGGTCATCTGCCCGGCCTCGATCTTCGACACATCCAGGACATCGCTGATCAGTTGGAACAAAGTCGCTGATGAGCGCTGGATGGTGTGCAGGTAGTCCTGTTGGCGCGGTTCAAGCTTGGTCAGCTCAAGCAATTCCAGTGTGCCCAGCACCCCGTACAGTGGCGTGCGGATTTCATGGCTCATGGTGGCCAGAAAGCGGGTTTTGGCTTGATTCGCGGAGTTCGCAGCTTCCCGTGCTTCCTCCAGGATGGCAGCATCTTCAATATGCCGGGTCACATCATGAAAAGCGCAGAGCCAGGCGTCCTGGCCGTGATACCGGGTAGAAACAAACCCAACATGCAGATGGCGGCCATCCACCTCAAGCACGGCTTTACCGTGGGTCGACAGTTCCGGCTGTTGGTTGAGAACAGCAATCAGAGCTTCGGTGCCCCGGGATTGGAGGGCGAGATGGTTCTCAAGCAATACCTTGCGATCCCTGCAGCGCACCACACACAAGCCGGTTGGCGCGCTTTCAATGACGGCCCGGCTAAAAGCCTCACGCTCGGCAATCGCGTCGTGCGCCTGATGGGCGGGAACAATCACATGCTGTTTGTACCAGCGGTTGTAGGCCCTGGCGCAACCCCATCCCGCCATTACCAACGCGATCAGACCGAGCAGCGGCCATAGGGCGTAGCCCAGGAAATGGTTAAAGCTGATCACATAAATGCCGGTCCAGGGTTGTTCGTCCGGGCTTGTCAGGCGAAACACCAGTCCTTCACTGTTCAGGTTGAGCCCTTCATGCAGGCTTGTTTGCGGCGTCAGCGGGCCTACTATTGTTTCGCCAGTGGGGGTGAGCAGGCTGAAGCCGTCATACACCGAGCGTTGCATGATTCGCGCAACATTGCTGACCTGAGCCAGGTTGAGCAATGAAGAGACCACGACCCTGGGGCTGGCTCCGGAAATATGCAGCTGGGTGCTGGGCAGATCAATATTGATATAGCCCAGGATGTTGGCGCCAGTGCTGGCCCCGGACTGGTCGTGGTACGCCAGCCAGTGCACCTTATCCTCAACTGACGGCAGAAGATGGTGGTAGTGGCGTACCAGAATCTGCTGCATCACCAAAGGCAACTCGCCTGCCAGGTTGTGGCCGCCGCCACGCAAGCGCCCAGCCGCCGGAACACTGATCTCAAAGTTGGCTGGCACGTTGGCCACGAAAATCTGCGGCGACTGATAATTTGATGCCGACCAATAGGCACTGTAGTAGTTGGCCAGATGTGCGCCCAGCGCAGTGATTTTGCTGTGCTGCAGCGCAGGGATGGTGGCGGCATTGACCTTGACACTGAAAGGCAGAGAGAACGAATGCTCGCGCCCTATATAGACATTGCTGCCTTCATCCGCTGGGGAATCTTGCACGTACAACGGCTCATGCAGTGACTCCAGCAGTCTGCCTTTGGCACTTTCCCGAGATACGGTGGTAAGAAATGCCTCGTGTTCACGAATATTTTCCATCAGCCGGGCGAAGTGAAACTCAACGCTGTTGCGTTGCTCTTTAATCACACGCTGCACGCCCCAATAGCTGGTGCCAGTCAACAGCACCGCAAGACCGAACAGCACGGCAAACCCTTTGTTATGGCCCAGGGAGCTATTGGCCAGCCTATCGAGCAAGGCATTACGAGGGGTCATCGAGCAGTCCCATGAAAAGTGATTGGCACAAACTGACTCAAGCGTTTCAAAAGGCGCTTGCTGGACCATCACGAATTAACAACTGCTGGAACAAATCGGGGGTAACGGCTTGGGAGATCAAAAAACCCTGGACCTGAGTGCAGTCGATCTTGCGCAAAAAAGCAAGCTCTTGTGCGGTTTCTACACCTTCGGCCACCACCGTCAGGCCCAACTGCCGTCCAAGCCCGACGATGCTGGTCATGGCCTGGGCCAACTCTTCATTTTCGTCACACCCACGTACCAGAGCCCGGTCGATTTTGAGTTCAGTAAAGGGGGTTGAGACCAGGTTGATATAAGAACTGTAGCCTTTGCCAAAATCATCCTGCGACAAGCCGAAACCCTTGATCCGCAACCGGCAGGCGCCCGCATAAAAATTGCTGAGCTGATGGGGGGTTGAACACTCCATCAATTCAAAGAGAATTTTGCAGGGCTCGCCGTTGTGACTTTGTACAAAGGCCAGAATACGGTCGGGAAGGTCATCGCTGTTGAGCAGGTGCGTTGGCAGGTTGATCGACACGGGGATGTCATAGCCTGCCTGGGTCCATTGCGCCTGGGCTTTGATCCCTTGCTCCAGCATGTGCCACAGCAGGCGTTCTTCCAGATTGAACGTACTGAGCGCAGATAAGAACACCCCAGGCAGCAACACTCCATGTTCAGGATGTATCCAGCGCACCAATGCCTCGGCGGCAACTATACGACCATTGCTCAAGGCTTTTTTGGGTTGAAACCAGGCCTGGATTTCTGCGCTGTCCAGAGCCTCCAGCAGTGACTGACGATTAAAATCGGTAACCGGCAGATTCGGTGTGGAGTCGCGCAACGCCAGAAGCTGGCTAATCAGATTACGGAGAGCGCTGGCCTGCACCGGTTTTGATATCAACCCGATAACGTTGACCTCAAGATTGCGCGCCACCAGGCTTGCAGCCATCAACATGCGCCGGGATGCCGCGCTCATGATTGCCAGCGCCGGCCTAGAGCGTAACGCTGCCAGCCGCTGGATAAACTGCACGCCATCCATGCCGGGCATCAACAGATCAGTGAGAACCAGATCGAAATCACGTCTTTGCAGACAGGCCAGGGCCTGGACTCCGTCTTGCGCGCACTCCAGATAAAAGTCTCCCAGTTCACTGAACAGATTCTGTAAATACATCCGCTGAAACGGGTGATCCTCAACAATCAAAATGCTACAGGGTTTCATGGGGCAGCTCTTTCATAGGGCACAAGGCAGTTAAACAAAGCCCGCAAGCTGAAAGGTTTGACCAGGAAGTGGCTCATTCCGGCGGCAAGGCAGAGTGCATCTTCACCGAGCATGGCATTGGCGGTGGCACCGATGATCGGCGCCACGCAGCCTTGGCGGCGTAACAGGCGCGTCAACTCATAACCATTGAGCTTGGGCATATTGACGTCAGTGAGGAGCAGATCGAACGGTTCCCGGTACCAAAGTGACAATGCTTGCTCCCCGTTTGAGGCCAGCTCTACGGTACAGCCGAGCTCTTCCAGTTGATCGCGCAGGATCAACTGGTTAATCACATTATCTTCGGCCACCAGAATATGCAGGTTGAGCTTTCGCAACTGATTTTGTGGGTACAGCAGCTCGGGTTTGGCTACCCGCATGCCTTGCGCTTGGCTGACAGCTTGATGAATAGCCGCCATATGGTTGAGGTTGACCTTCCACGCGTCGTCCATGAACTGCGGCTCATGACTGCCGTCACCGGTGGCCAGCACTAGCGGGCCGCTCCACTCAGGTTCAAGTCTGTGCTCAAGAGGGCCGGGGTGCAGTTCGAGTAATACGGCCGCAGTAGCACCGCCCAGGGCTGGCGGCGGGCCGATTTGCGGGCGGGCGCCCCAATTGCGCAACCAACCGCTGATTGTTTCAGCCAGTTCTCGCACGGGTGAAACCACATGGATGATTTCCGGCAGTAACCCGGTCATGCCTGTTGCCAGGGCACTCATATTTGGCACCTCCAATGGCAGGCTGAGGGAAAAGCTGCTGCCCAGTCCCACTTCACTGACCATGCGGATATTGCCGTTCATCAATTGGGCCAAACGCACGCAGATCGGCAGCCCAAGACCGGTACCAACGACTCCGTGGTTGCTGCTTTCTGTCTGATAGAAGGGTTCAAAGATCAAGGGCTGTGCGTCCTGAGGAATACCCTTGCCCGTGTCGGAAACCTGCCACATAAGGTTGGCCCGCTCGCCTTCGCGGCTAAGCAGGCTGAGGCGCAGCACCACCTGGCCTGAGTCTGTGAACTTCACGGCATTGCTCAACAGATTGTTTAAAATCTGACGAATACGCGCGACATCACCGATTACCCGGCCTGGCAACTTGGGGTCATAGCAGGCGTAAAGTTTCAGCCCCTTTCTATGGGCGGCAGCGGCGTAACTCTGGGTCACTTCCTGAGCCAGCTCCAGCACCGAGAACTCGCTCAGTTCCAGCGCCAGCTGCCCGGCTTCGATTTTCGACACGTCCAGCACATCGCAGATCAACTGTGACAGTGTGGCGGATGAACCCTCGATGGCATGTAAATAGCCCTTTTGCTGAGGGTCCAGTTGAGTGCGACCCAACAGCTCCAGCGTACCCAGTACACCATGCAGCGGGGTACGGATTTCATGGCTCATGGTGGCCAGGAACAGGGTTTTGGCCTCGTTGGCGGCATCGGCCATTTGCCGTGCCTGTTGCAGGCTGTTTTCTATCTGGGTACGCGCACTGATATCACTGAAGGCACAGAGCAACACGTCTTCGCCTTTATAACGGGTCGCTGCACAACTCATATACAAATGTCGGCCATCGGCCGTTTCAAAGTAATCGGTAAGCTCAGGTTCGCCGTTATCGAAAGCGCGCTGAATCCAGCAGGGGGACAAGGTGCTACGTTCTGAACCTTGGCCCAGCCATTGCTGGGACAAGGTGTTTTCCAATACCAACTGGCCATCGCTACGGCGCAGTACACACAGCGCCACAGGCGCAGTCTGAATCACGTCGCGGCTGAACAGTTCACTTTCGACCAGGGCCTGGATACGGTTGATCGTGGGGGTAATAAAGCGCTGCTCCAGACGACGGATCAACAGCCACACCAGTGACAGGCTGATCAGGCAGAACAGCAGTGCGCCAAGCAACTGCGGCCATAAAGACTGCAGCACCGAGCGCAGGTCGATGGAGTACACCAGCTGCCAGTCAGAAGACTTGAGTTGTTTGCGGATAACCACATGATCAGGCCACCAACTGGAGCCGATCAAGCCGAAGAAGTTGCGATCTTGAAGCGGCAACAGTTTTTCACTTAATGCAGGTGCCTGGCTATTGGTGAACAACAGCATGCCCTGAGAGTTGAGCATCATAAACTCCCCGGCACTCTGGTCACTCAGGGTCGCCCACACTTCGCCGGCGTCCATTTCCAGCCCCAGCCAGCCGGACTGAGGGTCGCGTTCATCCAGACGAATAAAAATATACAGGCGGGCATGGGGACTGTCGTGCTCCGTCAGCCACAACTCATCCAGTGCTGCAGTGTCATCGTGTTTCAAGGCATCGAGCTGATTCAAAATCGTTTCGGAAAACCCGCGCACCGTGGGTGTGGCGTTATACACACGGGTAACCTTGGCATTGGCGCCCGTACTGACATACACCAGGTTGACCTGCTTGGCTTTCAGATAATCACGCAGGCGCTCGGTTAGCCAGAGGCTCCATTGTTGTTGCGGTGACGGGCCCAGCAGCAGATGGATTTCTTCTGCTGATACGCTGACAGACTCCCCCTCAGGCTGGCGAGTAGTTGAAAGACTGATGCTTTCCAATAGCGCCTGACGGGTGGTGAAAAAGGTATGGGCTTCGGCAATCGCACTGCTCATATAGCCGCGGCGTTGCGAAATTTCCGTATTGAACGTAAAGAGCAAAAAGTTATAGACCCCCGCCAGCAGGCCGAACAGCACTATCACGGCAAACATCCGTAACAAGCGCCTGGCGGCATGGGGAGAGGACAAGATAGGGTTAATAGTATGTAAATAAGCCGTCAGTTTCATTGCGAAATTTTAAGCCAGGTTAAGTCATGTAGAACATGAGACAAATCTTAAAGCGTGCAGGGTATTTGTTGTTGTTCGGGGCAATATTGCTGGGCTGGATGTACGATGCAAGTTGCTCACCCACGTGGGTAGCTGATTCAGTTGAGAAATTAAGATTCGTCTTATGTTATCGCCTGAGCGATATAAATATAATATGTTCGCACATGCCGTCCGCCTTAAGTACCAAATCGCTATTAAGCATGGGATGTCATACATTGGGTTTGGCGCAGATCGCTTAATCGCCTCTTGCAAATAGGGTTAAGGCGTTATAAGTGGCGGTGCAAAAAATCTGCCCTTATCCCTTACTCAGTAAGCCCTCCATGCCTGATAACGAGGGCTGTTTGGTTATCAGGTTTTCGGGCGATCAGTGTGGCGACTCTCGGCTTGTATCTTTCACTTGAGGCAAGCGCTTACTTGTAGGCACACGGGTGTTGCTGTGAGAGCGAGCCTGCTCGCGAAGGTTGTTAGCAGGCTCACTCCCACAGTTGGTGTCACACAGATCCTAGGGTGTGGCAAGGCCAAGGCGGGTGAGTTCAGACACTGCCCGGGCCTGCTCCAGTACTCGCTGTTTCCATTGATCGGTATCTATATAGAAGGCATCGCGCAGTTGCTGCTTGATCCGTACTCGTTGTGCTTCATCGGTATCAGGATGATTCTGCAGCCACTGATCAGCACTCAGTGCCTTTAGCACCAACGGCCCGGATTTGGTGCCGAACTCCAGCGTCAAACCGTTGTACTGAGCATGTGGGCATTCTTGCATCACACCCAGATCCAGCGTGCCATCCAGTACCGCGGATGACGAAGTGCCATCTACGCTGGTGGTGACTTGCGCCCCCCACCAGCTTCTCGCCCGGGTTATATCCTCGGGGTCAGTGCGTCCTTTATAGATACGCTCACCCACGCTGTACGGGCCAAGCCCCGTATGCACATCTATCCAGCCGATACGTCGACAATGCTGGCCCAGGCGGCGAATAATCTGGCGAACCTGCAGATTGCTCCAGGCAGGTTGCGTGCCTGAGAAAAACAGGCCGTCGGGATCACTGTGCTGACCACTGGTGATAGCGGTTTGCAAGGTTTTAACCCCGTGACGCAAGGCATAACCGGCCAGACCGAGGGTGCTGAGCAAGGTGGGCGGTTGCCGCTGTGGCATAAGTAACGAGGCGATGGAGCGGTATTGCGGGTTGTCGGGCAACGGCTGGTCGAAGTCAATAAAATTGCGGTTGATATCGATATTCTGTTCATTGACTCTGCGCAGCCAAGAGAAGCCATAAGGGTTGATCGCATGCAGATAAAGCACCGCCAGGTCATGACGGCGGCAATGCTCCATCCACTCGCTGTTGCGCAGATGATCAATCTGAATGGCTGAGCCGCAGAAACCTTCCACACCATGTACGCCGCTGCTTAGTACCAGCAGGTTAGTGGCTGTGTGGGAGCCGAGAAGTGCAACATCTAGGGCCAGTTCCTCGCCATCCTTACCTGCTAACGGATGAATATGGGACTCAACCTCCAGGCCTGCATTTGCGCAGGCCTGGAGGAATTTTTGCCGGGCTTCAGCGTAGCTTTGTGAGAAACAGGATAAGTCCATCAAGGAATCCTTATTGATAGCAGTGATAAGCACGACCAGACTAAACACAGTGGCTATCTGATTGGCAATGCCGAACAGGCGTAAACCCGTAAAAGATGTTCGCCACGGCTGCTGATGCTGTGTTTTGCATTGAGCACTTCATTCCTTTCATCCAAATTAGTTTTTGGGAAAAGTCAGACGGGTACAGATGCATCATTAGAAGGGTGACTGGCAAGTAAACGGTATAAACGCTGAATGGCATGCCTCACAGAACAGGCTGTTTTGAATTGTCCATTAGACGAATCTTAATTTGCCGGGCGAATACATGTCATTTGCGCGCAGCGGGTGGGCTTTAAATAAAACAAACTGCATTATTGTTGAATAGCAGGCCTTATTAAGATTCGTCTCATTGTGGGGCGGATTTAAGAATGTCATTCTTTTGTCAAGCAGTAGGAACTGCTTGTTACTCAACTTTTACCCATGATGCGTATTGCTTAACGCATGGCGTGCATGGTTACCTTATATTGGAATATGAAATGAACTTTAAAGTTGCTTTGATTGCTCTTGGTCTTGCTGGCGCACTGGTTGGTACTGTACAGGCTGCAGACAACTCTATTTCCAAGAAAATCACCCTGACTGCACAAATTAACGATGGTCTGTTCGTTTCCAAGGCAGATGGTTCCACCTGGTATGGCACCGAAGAGCTGGTTGCCAACAACCACACCCAGACTTCGTTCTCGAAAACTCTGCCAGTGCGTGTTTGGAGCACTGCAGACGACTTTAACGTGACATTGGCACAGCCGTTGAAAATGTCCAATGGCACCTACGAAATGGCCAACGCCGTTGTAAGCATGGGTGAACAAGCTCTGACTTTCGGTTCGCCAATTACCGTTGAACAGACCGTTGCCGGTGTTGGTGGCTACGACCAGATCCATGACCTGGCTATCAATGTCGACGCACCGACCAAATCTGCAACTGGCCCAAGCACCAACGGCAGCTACAGCGGTGATCTGGTTATGCTGTTTGAACCAACTCCAGTAGCACCGTAACTTCGGCATAAATGCATTATTTAATGCCCTGAGCCCCGAAAGGGGCTCTTCTTTTCCAGTGACGGAAGATCAGGATGTTTTCGCATAAGATTCCATTTCAACTGCATATATTGGCGGCCTGTGTTGCTGCAGTTTTTTCATCTCATACGCTGGCTGAAGTCAAGATTTCCTATGGAACACCTGAGGGTTTTAGTGCCGTTGAGATGGACAATGCCGCGAGTTATGTCGCTACGTTTAATGGCAAGACATTACCAGGTTTTATCAGTTATGCCGTGAGTAAAAAGGCACTGGTATTTGATGCTAAGCAGTACGCTGACAATGGCGTTGATTCAGAAGATCGCCGTATTATCGAAAGTGTATTGTCAAAGATTGACTATAAACAATGCAAGGACGGTTGCGATTTGCGCGTGGCTGATCATTACGTCACGCTAGACAAGACGCGCCGTACCCTGAGTATTCGTTCTACCCGCGAAGATTTTCTCGCGCCTGATACCACCTGGGGGCTGATCAATAATCAGTCTCTGGATATACGCGGTTCGTCCGAAAGTTATAAGGCCTTTAACTTGAACGGCAACACCTGGTTTGGCTTGCCGGGCCGTAGCTTTGGCTATATGAACTGGTACGCCAACCGCAGCGAAAACCGTGGCCAAAGCAGTCGTGATCAAGGTATTTCGTCCTATTATCTGCAAAAGAACTTTGCCGACACCTATGTGCGCGCCGGTAAGCAAAACAGTATCGACTATGGCTCGGGTTCGGTCAGCACAGTGCTGTCGCCCAGTTTTGACCAATTTATAACCTTGGGCAGCCAGGGCTATATGCGCAGTGATCGGGATGTGGGATCGCTGGTGCTGTTTTCGACGGCCGAAGGCAACTATGAGTTTTACCGCAATGGTCGCTTGATTCTAAAACGTCCGGCTATTTTAGGGCGTAACGAAATCAGTTTTATGGACCTTCCGGGCGGCTACTATCCGATCGAGATTCGCCTGGTCGATCGCAACGGTAACCTGATCAACCAGGAAACACAGGACATCAACAACCTGAACTTTAGCGGTGCTGGCGCAAACTCCTGGCGCGTTACGGCGGGCCAGGACATGGATGAGGGCGGGCAACTGCTGGAGGCCGCCATTAGCCGTAATATGAGCCAGTTCTATTTAAACGCTGCAGCTGTTTCCGGTGATAAGTCTGATTGGGCCTCTGAAGTCAACGTTACCCGACCTTCCTCTTTTGGCACGCTCAGTGTCGACCCTACAGTGGGTGTATTGAGCGGCGAGAATGGTACGGGGGGGTACTTCAACTTGAATATGAATGACCCGGTATTGGGCAACCTGATGCTTAGCCGGTATCAGAACACCGACGTCTCGCGTTTTTATTACGGCACACCCAGCTCCAGCCTTTCTTACAGTAAAAACGTAGCGGGGGTCACCCTTGGCTACAACTACCGGGATTATGGCCGTGGTGAAACCCAGCAGGTTGAAGTGCGCTGGAACTACAAGCCTAACGGCTTATGGTCAACCTTTGCCGCCGGCGTGCAAAAAGGCAACTCAATGCCGGGTGACAGTGATTACACCGTTTACCTGAACATGACCTGGATGCTCGACAAATCGCAAGCCAGTGTGCGCGCGGCGCAGTACGGCGGCAAAACCCAGCTGAGTGGCGATTATCGCAAGGACTATGACGACAGCTTTGGTACCACCACCACCGGCGTCACGGTCAACCGCATAGACAGCACCAATAGCTTCAACGTTTACGGCAGCCGCTCCGGTACCCGTGGCGATGCGTCCCTGAACGTAGGGCACAGTGATGCGGCGAGTAACGTCGACTTCAACTACCGCGGCATGTTTGCCGCCAACCAAGATGGCATTGCCTTGGGACGCTACAGCAACGACGGCAGTGCCATGCTCCTGCAAACACCTGCGTTGGGTGAAACGCCTTACGGCTTTACGGTCGAAGGTCAGCCCGTTGCGGGCGGGGGTACCTATGCCGTGCCACTTGGTCAATACACCGATGTGCCATTTGCTCGGGTTGCCAGTGACAGCGAGAACATGGACATGAACATCGAAGTGCCGGCGAACATTGTCCGCGCTCACCCAGGCCAGGTGTACAACGCCAAAGCCAAGGTCGATATCAACATGGTGTACAGCGGCATTCTGGTGAATGCCAGTGGCCAGCCGGTAGGTGGCACCATTCAGGAGACCGGGGATGTTGCCTATGCCAACGGCCTGTTCTCGATTAGTAGCAAAGCGATACTGCCGCATATTTCGGTCGACGGGGCAGGGCGCCGTTACACCTGTGATCTGTCCAAGCCGGTGAAACCCAGCCATTACCTGTGCCAGTAAGCGCAGAACCTGACAGGAATCTTTTATGAAGTTACGTACGATGTTGCTGGGCCTGATTTGCCTTGGCGCAAGCCTGGCTCAGGCTGAAGGCGAGTTGATGGTGATGCCGGCCACCCTCAAGGTTTACAACAATCACGAGCATACAGTGAATGTAAAAAACCTCGGTGATGCGCCTCTGTATTTGTCCATCAGTTTGCAAAAGGTGATGAACCCAGGCGAGTCGCCAGAGAAGAAACAACCGATCAGTGCCCTGACTCACCCAGGAATGCTTGCCAGCCCTGACAAGCTCACATTGGGGCCGGGTCAGAGCCGCGTCATCGGCCTCAAGTCGCTGGTCGAGCCTGAAGCCGAAACCTTGTACCGCTTGTATATCGTTCCGGTGCGGTCGATGCAGGTAGAGGAGGCGCCTGAAGACAAAATTACTGCGCCAATGTCAGTCGCTATTGGTTACGGTGTATTGGTGCGGCATATGCCGCCACCTGCCAAGCAGAAAACTGGCTGGACACACCGCTGCGATGCCAGTGGTATGACCCTGGAGAATACGGGCAATGTGAGCCTGCAGTTATCTGATCTCGAGAGTGTGGCTAGGAAACAGCAAAAATTCAAAGTTGCCTTGTTTCCGGGAACTCCACAACACTTCGCTGGCAAACGCCTAAATTTTATCGTGGCTGAAAAACCGCAGGTGCTGGAATGTCCATGATGAATAGTCAATTCAATAGTACGTTTTTTACTGGTAATTTTTTGCGCATTAAGGTGTCAAGGCAGAAAATTACAAATTGTTTTAGTTGTTTGCTTGTTGCGAGTATGGCGCTTTTTTCGGGGGAGGCAACGGCTTTCAATCTGCGCTATGCTAATCTTAGCGATGGCTATAGCAATTGTAGTTATACGGATACCAGTGATACAGTTGCTACATTTAAAGTAACTATTAAGTATAAGGCTTCAGTCGGTAATACGGGTCCTTTTAATTTTCTTAGTCGAGGTATACTGCTGTATAGTTATAATGGTAACGGCATACTTCAAAGCAGTGCTGCTCTGGCGAGCGACATGAAACTTAATGGCTATAGTTATCAGGGGGCTTTTGCAGGGGTTGGTTATACTATGTATTATAGTAATGTGGTTGGTTCTCCGTGGGTTAATAGCCAGGCAATGACCGCAGATATAGAGTTTACTATATTGAAATCACGTATTGCAGCATGGCCTGCAGTGGGTGTGCGCGCAGGGAACTTCACAGATGGTGACGATGTTGGAGAAACGACGGGGCTCGCTTATATAGGGCCCAGTACGACAGGTAATTGTACAGTTCTTGTCAATCCGGAGTCACCCCCGCCTGCCGTAACCCCAACAGTCACCATGACTGCGCCGGACTGGGATTTAGGCGAATTGCCAAGGGGCAAAGAAACAACAGTGGCCTTGCCTGCAACTAAAGACCAATTGTGCTTTTCTTACGAAGGCTCAACGGCTATCGCTAACCAAAAGTACCTGATCAATGCAACAAATACCAATGGCTTGTCGGCTAACGGTCGTTATCTGCTAAAGAGTTTGGAAGACAGTTCGCAAACCGTTCCCTATACACTGACACTTGAAAACAGCAAGGACTCGGTATTGTTACCCAATACTCAAAATCGCCTGTTTTCGTTGGAAACGGGAGGTAAAACCTGTTTCACACCCACGTTTAAGGCACAACCCGATAAGGCAGTTAAAGGCGGTGCTTACAGCGACATATTGACCTTCACTGTTGTCGCTAAGCCTTAGATGGCCAGTTTCAAGCGTTATCCCGTTGTCATGCTGATGGGCTGGCTAATGATGCTCCCGTCACATGGCATGGCTGCGGGTGTATTAAACCTCTCGACTACTGAGTTGCGTTTGGTGCCCGATCAGCGTCAAGGCGCGCTCTACGCCCAGAACACCGGGGACTCGCCCCTGTACCTGGATGTAGAGCAAGCGCTGGTACTCAACCCTGCGGAGAAACCCGAGCAGTTGCTAGATATCAGCCAGGTGCCCAAACCCGCTTTGCTGGTGACACCCAGCCGATTAGTGTTGGCACCGGGGCAAAAATACCGGATGAACATCAAAACGCTGATTACACCCGCGAACAATCAGGTGTGGCGCGTGACATTCAGGCCCAGAGAAAACGTGATCGTACAAGCACAAGGGGCAGAGGGCGTCTCAGCGCCCCTGTCGGTCAGCGTGGGATACGGCGTGGTGATTTACCAAAACTCTGCCACTCCACACATTCATTCAAATACGGAGTAACACATGAACAACGTAGCATTGGCTGGCCTGTTGGCCGTCCTTGGCACACTGCCGGCCATGGCCTTTGCGGTGGATATAGATCTGCAAGGCAAAACCAGCAGCACGATTACAGCCACAGTCAGTGCCCCAAACAACTTGCTGGTCACCAGTGACACAGGCGGCTGGTTCGACCAGGGATTGCAAATGTTGCAGCCGGGCGGTTGGGATTCCCCCTATGAGGTGCAAGCCCGTTTGAAAATAGTCTCGACCGAAAGGGATTTTCAGGTGCGCCTGGATGAGCCCTTGGTGATAACCAACGCCAGTAATGCAGCGCAAGTTTTCCAGCAACCCAAAGTGGAGCTGAGTGCAGAAGGCCAAGGGCCCAAAACCCTGGCCGTCGCCACGCCCACTGCCTTCGAAAACCCTGTGCAGAATATCCCAGGTGAAGATTCTATCGGCTATTACGATCTCAATGTCTCGGCCTATCCTCCTGCGGGTACGTTCAAGGATACCAGCGGCACTTACACGGGTGTGTTGTCGCTAACCTTTGAGCCGGTGATTTCAAATCCTTGATAGTTGCTTGCTGTTAGCAAGCCTGCCGCAGCGCTATGGGCAGGCTTCAGTTTTTCTGAGAAACCTATGAAACCATTTATCGTCTGCCTTGTTTTCATCCTATGCGGGCTTGCTTTGGCCTCGCCAGCCTCGGCTCTGATCAACGTCACGCCGTCGGTGACTGAAGTTTGGGATAAACCTGTCACTCTCGACATTTCCAACGACGGTGATCGCCCCGAATTTGTATCAATCTCGCTGTCGCGCTTGCTTAACCCTGGGGTCGAATTTGCCGATGAGCGAATGGAGGCCATCGTCCAGGTGACTCAGCCCAAGCTCTACGCCACGCCCTTCAAACTGATGCTGGCCCCTGGGCAGAGCAAAAAAATCACCATCAAGCCTCTGCTCCCGGTTGCTGAAGAACAGGTCTACCGCATCGATATAAAACCTGTGGTCAACCTGATCGACCCCAAGTTGAGTAGCGTGGCGGGCAATGTGGTGGTTAACCTTGCCTACAGCTCGCTGGTTCGGCATTTGCCCGAGAAAGAAACATCGACGTTAGCGGTCAAGTGTGAAGCGGATGGCGCGCGCTTTTTCGCTTCGGGCACCACTCGTTTTCATGTGAAAGACGTGACGGTCGACGGTAAAGCCAGTGAGCCGTTCAACGTGTATCCGGGTGTACCTTTATTGGTAAAAGGCACGAGTATCAAGGCTCCCAAGCAGCCGGTCTGTACAGGCAGCACCCGGTAGTGCCCGCTGATGCTCACACAACGCTGGTCAACCCCCCGTCAACAAACAGGGTTTGACCGTTGATAAAGTCAGAAGCGGGGGAGGCGAGAAACACTGCCGCGCCGCATAATTCCTCAACCCGCCCCCAGCGACCTGTCGGGGTGCGCTTGCACAGCCATTCGGAAAACTCCTGGTTGTCGACCAGAGCGCGATTCATCTCGGTGGCAAAATAGCCTGGTGCCAGGCCATTGGCCTGAATGCCGTGGCGTGCCCATTCGGCACACATGCCTTTGGTAAGCATCTTTACCGCACCCTTTGAGGCGGCATAAGGGGCGATGGACGGGCGTGCCAGTTGGCTTTGCACCGAGCAGATATTGATGATCTTGCCGCGACCGCGGGCAATCATATGTCGTGCAACGGCCTGGGACACATAAAACACACCGTCCAGATTGGTACGCATCACGTCATGCCAGTCACTGGCGGAAAAATCCTCCAGCGCTGCACGGCGTTGAATACCGGCATTGTTGACCAGAATATCGATGGCACCGTTAGCGGCCTCAAAGGTGTTGATGGCGCTAACCAGTTGTTCGCGGTCGGTAACGTCAAATGCCAGGAATTCGGCCTTGATCCCCTCATCGCGCAGTTGACCAGCAACGGCGCGGGACTTTTCGATAGTGCGAGTGTTGATCACCACTGTTGCGCCGGCAGCGCCCAGGCCGCGTGCCAGTTCCAGGCCGATGCCCTGACCTGATCCGGTGATCAGGGCACGACGCCCATCAAGCTGGAAGCTGTTGAGATTGAATGACATGTTGTTCTCCAAACGGCCGCTTATTGTTTTAATCGGCCCTGTGGTTACTTCACCCCAGGCTGATGGTGTAGTCCAATCGTCATTGATGATCTTGTAATCAATAATTTTGATCATTGCATTGGAACGTACCGCAGGCCTGACTTGTCCATAAAGCCTGTACCCCCATACGCTGAGGTGAATATGCGCCGCATGATTTCTGCATCAATAATGGCTGGCTTGTTGTGTGCCGTACCTTACGCAGCGCAGGCTGACGATGATAAAGCCAGTGACTGCAAGCCTGGACAGATACTGGCCGAGTCCATGGATTTGAGCAGTTGCTATGGACATGGTGACAAGGCTCCCGATCAGTACATCCGCGATGACGTAGCGATCAAGAACTGGAAATCAAAGGGGCTGCCGCAGCCTGATGAGCATGAGCAATGGGTGTTGATCAGTGGGCATTATGTTTTGGTCAATCGGGTGAATGCGGTGATCAAGGAGATCCGTACCAAGGACGCCAAGGTTCTGGTCCAATAGCAAGACTGCGATTGACCTGATAGACCGCGCCGCTTGCATCGCAGGCAAGCCAGCTCCCACAGGTTTTGTGTTGCTCACACAATCTGATGCATGCAGGGCCAAATGTGGGAGCGGGCTTGCTCGCGATAGCATCACTGCGATTGACCTGATAGACCGCGCCGCTTGCATCGCAGGCAAGCCTGCTCCCACAGGTTTTTCAACTCGCCTCGCGGCCATGGGCCGCAGTTGCCAGTTGTGTGGTATCAACCCGCACAAAAATCGAGTCACCCACCGCCGTCAACACATCTCCTGCATACACCTCACAGATAATCCGGGTCTTGCGCCCGACCTCACCTTCAACTTTTGCCCGCAAGGTCAACGGCACTCCCATCGGCGTCGGTTTGATAAACTTGATCCCAAGGTTGCCCGTCACGCAGTTGATTCGCGGCAGGCTGGCCACCTCGCGGTTTTCCATGCGGTAGTGGTAAGCCATGGCCGTCCAGTTGGAGTGGCAGTCAACCAGCATCGCGATCATCCCGCCGTACACCAGCTCAGGCCAGCCACAGTATTTGGGATCAGGCAAGTGCTCGGCGATCACATGCACGCCGTCCTCGTGCCAGTGGCTCTTGATATGCAGGCCGTGGGGGTTGTTGCTGCCGCAGCCATAGCAAACACCATCGGGCGCGGCGGAGTCTTGTAGAGAGATAGCTGAAGGGATCATAGCCGGATCATCCTTATGGGTATAACCTTTACGTTAACGTAAAGAATGGCGTCCGTGAACAGCCTTGGCGCGACTTATCCAACCCGACGCGACAACCTGCCGCAGGGCCGTCGGATCTTTTGCAATTGCAGGATCATTCCTGTATTTGTTGCGCCATTGAGCCAAGCCTCGTCTGTTTTTTGAATCTGCCCATCAGGAACCATGATGCCTAACCAGTTCCCCGCCGTACGTCCGCGCCGCCTGCGCCGCTCCCAGACCCTTCGCGACATGTTCCAGGAAACCGAATTCAGCCTGAACGATCTGGTGCTGCCGATTTTTGTCGAAGAAGAAATCGACGATTTCGTGCCGATCACCAGCATGCCGGGTGTGATGCGCATTCCTGAGTCGAAGCTGGCCGGTGAAATCGAACGCTATGCCCGTGCCGGGATCAAGTCGGTGATGCTGTTCGGCGTGTCCCACCATCTGGACGCCACTGGCAGCGATGCCATGCGTGAAGACGGGCTGGTCTCGCGCATGGTGCGCATCAGCAAGGATGCCGCGCCGGATATGGTGGTGATGAGCGACACCTGTTTTTGCGAGTACACCTCCCACGGCCATTGCGGCGTGATGCATGACCACGGTGTCGACAATGATGCGACCCTGATCAACCTGGGCAAGCAAGCCGTAGCCGCTGCCGCAGCGGGTGCTGACTTTATCTCGCCATCGGCGGCCATGGACGGTCAGGTGCAGGCCATCCGCAGCGCCCTGGACGCTGCCGGGTTTATCGATACCTCGATCATGGCGTACTCGACCAAGTTTGCTTCGGCGCTCTACGGCCCGTTCCGTGAAGCCGGTGGCAGTGCTCTGAAGGGCGATCGCAAGTCGTACCAGATGAACCCGATGAACCGCCGCGAAGCCATTCGCGAATCCTTGCTCGATGAGCAGGAAGGCGCTGACGTGTTGATGGTCAAGCCCGCCGGTGCTTATCTGGACATCATCCGTGATATTCGCCAGGCCTCGCATCTGCCTTTGGCGGCGTATCAGGTCAGCGGCGAGTACGCGATGATCAAATTCGGCGCCCAGGCCGGAGCCATCGATGAAGCACGGGTCGTGCGTGAAAGCCTGGGCTCGATCAAGCGTGCCGGCGCCGATATGATCCTGACTTACTTCGCGATGGATCTGGCGCTGCAGGGAATTTAAGCGGTTCGCTCAAGTGGCATGCTGCAAACTTTTGTTTTGTAGCATGCCACTCACCTAAAAAGGAACTTGACCATGCCAGACGCTCGGCTCGAACGAATCCTTATTACCAACGATGACGGCATTGACGCCCCGGGCCTTGCCGCGCTTGAAGCGGTGGCCCACGAGTTGGCAGACGAAGTCTGGGTAGTGGCGCCGGACCATGACCAAAGCGGCATTTCCACCGCCATCAGCATTCACCACCCGTTGCGCGTGACCAAACGGGGTGAGCGACGTTTTTCGGTGTCGGGCACCCCTGCGGACTGCGTCGCGATGGCGCTCAAGCAGTTGATGGACAAACCCCCGCAGTTGTTGCTTTCCGGTATCAACAAAGGCGCCAATCTGGGGGTGGAAACCCTGTATTCCGGCACCGTCGGGGCGGCCATGACCGGCCTGTTGATGGGCATCCCGTCAATTGCCCTGAGCCAGTACTTTACCCGACGCAGTTCGGTACGCTGGGACACCGCCCGTACCTTGGCCCCCGGGGTGATTCGCCAACTGCTGGGTACAGGCTGGGAACAGACGGCATGCTTGAATATCAACTTCCCGGATGTACCGGCCGATGAAGCCGGGCCGATCCAGATCACCCGCCAGGGCGCCGGGCGCATGGAAGGTGTGGAGGTGATCGAGCGCACGGATTTTCGCGAAGCCAAGTATTACTGGCTCAGTATCACTCGGCATCAGCACCCTGAAGCCGTCGATACCGAAACCCAGGTAGTCACCCAGGGTGGAATTTCTGTAACACCCCTGCAATTCGATCGCACTGCCAACGCCTTGCGCGAACAACTGCGCGCGGCGACACAAATTATCTAAGCCCAATGCGCCGGGTCATCGACGATGGCCTGGTGCCCTTCAAGCACTTTGGGGATTTCCTGTTTGAGGAACTCGACCCAGGTTTTCACCTTGGCATCCAGAAACCGCCGCGAAGGGTAGAGCGCGTAGATGCTTTTTTCATGCAGCCGGTATTGCGGCAGCAGGCGCACCAGAGTACCGCGCTGATAAGAACCTACCGCCACGTAATCGGGCAGCAGACAGACGCCAAGCCCGGCCTCGGCTGCTTGCGCCATGGCTTCGGCGACGTTGACCTGGAACACGTTGCCGGGGCGGATCACTTGCTCGCCATGATCGTCGCGAAAGGTCCAACTATCGGTAAACAACGGGTCCACCAGATGCAGGCAGCGATGCTCGGGTAGCTCGTCAGGGGTTTGCGGGATTTTTCGCCCCTTGAGGTAGGAGGGCGCGGCACTGATCACGCTGAAAATGCTGCCCAGCGGCTGGCCGATCAGCTCAGAGTCCGGCAAGTTGGCAGAAAGCGTAATGACCACGTCATGGCCTTCCTCAAGCAGGTCGGGTTGGCGTTGCGACAGGGTCAGGTCGACGTTGACCTGGGGATACAGCTCGGTATAACGGGCAACCAGCGGTGCCAGCAACTGGATACCCAGCCCGGTGGTGGACTGCACCCGCAAATGGCCACGGGGGATCAAGTGCGCGCCGCCAGCCTCGGCATTGGCATCTTCGATTTCCCCCAGAATCATCCGGCAGCGCTCCAGATAGCGCGCGCCAACTTCGGTCAGTGCCAGGCGCCGCGTGCTGCGCTGCAACAGGCGGGCTTGCAGCGAAGACTCCAGCTCCGACAGCAGACGAGAGGTTTGCGCCGTGGAGTAACCCAGCGCCTGCGCCGCAGCCGTAAAACTGCCGGTTTCGACCACGCGGACAAATACCCGCATTGCCTGAAAAATATCCATCCTGATTATTACCCCACACGTAAGCGTGCTTTCTTGTGGCGGCAATAATTACACAGACCGGGCGGGGTTGGCGCATTGAACTCGCCAAGGCACAGTGAGTATTATCCTGCTCAGTAGTTTTTTCTTTTAGTTTTGTGAGAAAAATCTTAAAAAAGAATAGGTAAACGACCAATTTTTATAAAACTGCTGAATATTGCTTTGAGATTTCTTGATTTTATTGTTCTATCTGCTTGATTTATAAGTATGTGGATCTTTACTGGGAATGGGTGGTCTTATGTAAGGTTTTACCCAGCCCCGAGTACGCACTGAAGCGGCTAGCTTGACAAAAGCTCTAATAACAAGGTGTTTTATTTGACTACTTATCAACCCCCCCAAACAGGCAAGCCCAGCCCGGAACTAGACTTGCTTGAGTTGGTCGGCTCTTTTTGGCAACAAAAAAAGCTAATAGGCGCAACGACTGCAGTTGTCGCAATAATGGCACTTGGCTATGCATTAATCGCCCAGCCGGTGTATCAAACCAGCAGCCTGCTGCGTCCTGCCGCGATCAATGAACTGGATGCGCTAAACCTGCCGCCTGAAGAGGCGCTGCTGAAAGTTGGCTCGGCGCTCGACTCCTATGAGACAAGGCTCGGTTTCTTTCGGAGTCATCAGGACCTGTTCAAGCCCCTGGAAGAAAAAGACCTGTCGCTTGAGCAGAGCTTTGAGCTGTTTAACCGCAATGCAATCAACTTGACCTTGCCTGCGCCCAATCAAGTGACTTCGCTGAGTCCGTTTATAAAGTTGGAGCTGACTTATCCTGGCAAAGTAAACGGGCCTGAAATTCTCAATGGTTTTGTTGAGTACGCAATCAACAATCAGCGTGAACAAATCGGGGCGGATCTCAAGGTTATTATTAATAACCGATTGAGAGAGCTGGAAGCCAAAATTGATGCTGCAAGATCCAGCTATCATACTGAAAAGGAAGGGAAAATTGCTTCTTTGAAAGAGGCTGACAGCTTGCAGCAAGCGAAACTTAAGGATGAGTTGCAGGCGTTGCGTCTGGAACTGAAAATTGAGCGTGATGCGCGTGTTGAACTGCTCAATGAAGCGATTTCCATTGCCAAGGCGCTGGGTATCACCCGACCGACCACGCCTTCGGCAATGGCCGATTCTGTGCAAGGCTCAACGTCGAGATTGATGCGCACCGAAATCACCTCGCAAACCATCCCGTTGTACTTTATGGGTTCACAAGCGCTTGAAGCTGAGCGCGCGGCATTGCTCAAGCGCAAGACAGATGACTTCACCGAAAAGCGTATCGCCCAGATCCGAAAAGAGCTGCAGTTGCTCGAGGTAAACCGTCAGGTTGAAATGCTCGGTAAACGCTCCAATGAAGATCTGTTCCTCAAGGACATAGACCCATTGCGCGCAGAAGTGGTCCGCCTTGGCAATCTGAGGACGGATATGAGCAATCTGGGCCTGGTGAGTATTGACCGTCAGGCACAGACGCCAACGGACCCGATCAAGCCCAAAAAAGCTTTGATTTTCGCTTTGGGTGTGATCCTGGGGCTTCTGTTGGGCCTGCTGATTGCGACGGTTCGTTTCTTTATAAAACGTCACGAGTCAGCCAGCTAGGCTAACACCGCCACTGCCTTGATTTGCGCCCAAAGGGTTTGTCCGACACACAACCCCAACTGGTCCCGGGAGTAACGGGTGATCCGGGCCAGCAGGGCAGTGCCATCTGCATCCAGGCGGATCAGTACATGGGCCTGGTTGTCAGCGGCGGTCTCGCTGACCACCGTTACCCGCAAACTGTTAAGAATGCTGCTGTGCTCGGCTGGGGTGCGGCTCAGGCTGATATCACGGGCCTGCACCTTGACCCGCAACCTCTGGCCTATGGCCATTGAGGCATGGGCGACCCTCAGGCGTTGAGTGCTGCCGGGCAATTGCAGGCTCAGCAGTTGATAATTGAGGTTGTAATCACAGACCTTGCCTTCAATCACCACGCCGGCTTCATCCCCACGTGCCAGTGGCAGATCAAGTCTGGCCAGGGTTTCGCCAATGGCGCCGCTGGCCAGTACCCTGCCTTCACTGAGCAATACGATATGGTCGGCCAGGCGCGCAACTTCGTCCTGGGAATGGCTGACGTAAAGCACCGGAATATCCAGTTCTGCATGCAGGCGTTCCAGATACGGCAGGATTTCGCCCTTGCGCTGGCTGTCCAGCGCCGCCAGGGGCTCGTCCATCAGCAGCAAACCGGGGCTGGTCAACAGTGCCCTGGCGATACCGACCCGTTGCCGTTCACCGCCCGAAAGGTTGTGCGGTGCGCGCTCAAGCAAGTGGCTGATGCCCAGCAACTCAGTGGCGTGGGCCAGATCCACACGACGTTGCTGGCGGGCAATGCGCTTGAGGCCGAATTCCAGATTGGCTCGCACCGAAAGATGGGGGAACAGGCTGGCCTCTTGAAAGATATAGCCCAGCGCCCGTTGGTGTACCGGGACAAAGTGACCGCGCTGGCTGTCTTGCCAGACCTCATCATTGATCTGCACATAGGCCTGGCTGGCACGTTCAAGGCCGGCAATACAGCGCAGACAAGTCGTCTTGCCCGACCCGGAGTGACCATAGAGCGCAGTGACGCCCTTGCCCGGCAGTTGCAAGTCCAGGTCAAGGGAGAAACCGCTGTAGCTGTGCTGCAGCCGAAGGTTGATCAGCGACGTCATGTTCAGCTCCAGCTGGTTTGGGCTTTGCGGCTTGAATACAACGCCAGCAATACCAGAAAGGAAAACACCACCATGGCCCCCGCCAGCCAATGGGCCTGGGCATATTCCAGCGCCTCGACGTGGTCATAGATCTGCACCGATACCACACGGGTTTTTTCCGGGATATTGCCGCCGATCATCAATACCACGCCAAATTCCCCGACCGTGTGGGCAAAGCCCAGAATTGCGGCCGTGATAAACCCGGGGCGGGCCAGGGGCAGGACTACGGTGAAAAAGGTGTCCCAGGGGTTGGCCCGCAAGGTGGCAGCAACTTCCAGTGGCCTGGGGCCGATGGCCGTAAAAGCATTCTGCAAAGGCTGTACGACAAAGGGCATGGAGTAGATCACCGAGCCGATCACCAGCCCGGCAAAACTGAAGGTCAGCGTGCCCAGGCCGAGGTACTGGGTGAACTGGCCGACATAACCGTGGGGCCCCATCGCCAAGAGCAGATAGAAGCCAATGACGGTAGGCGGCAAGACCAGGGGCAGGGCTACAATCGCCCCGATGGGCCCACGCAACCGCGAACGGGTATGGGCCAGCCACAGAGCAATGGGAGTGCCGACAATCAGCAGAATCACCGTCGTCAATGACGCCAGTTGCAGGGTCAGCCAGATGGCGGCGAAGTCAGCACTGGTGAGTGGCATTTACAGGTGATAACCGTAGGATTGGATAATGGCAGTGGCCTTTGGTCCCTTGAGGTACTCGGCCAACGCCTTGGCGGCAGGATTATGCTCGCCTTTTTTCAGGATCACGGCATCCTGGCGGATCGGGTCATGCATTGTTTCAGGGACAATCCAGGCCGAGCCTTCGCTGACTTTGCCGTCCTTGTAGATCTGCGACAAGGCTACAAAACCCAGTTCGGCATTGCCGGTGGAAACAAATTGATAGGCCTGGGTAATGTTCTGGCCCTCAACGATCTTGTCTTTGACTTTGTCTGTCAGGCCCAGCTTTGCCAGCACCTGGGTGGCTGCCAGCCCATAGGGAGCGGCCTTGGGGTTGGCAATGGACAGATGCTTGTACTGATTGCCAACCAATACCTTGTCAGTGCCATCGATATAGCCGTCTGTGGCTGACCACAGCGCCAGGGTGCCAATGGCGTAGGTAAAGCGCGAACCG
Organism: Pseudomonas sp. B414; assembly: GCF_055408445.1. NCBI lineage: Bacteria > Pseudomonadati > Pseudomonadota > Gammaproteobacteria > Pseudomonadales > Pseudomonadaceae > Pseudomonas > Pseudomonas sp. B414. Next base: position 76,037 of record NZ_JBUZTQ010000017.1, read on the forward strand.
GGAACAATATCGCCTTCTTTTTCGAGTTTCTCGGGAGTGGCGTCATCTGCGGCGAGAAACACCTCGAAGGGGGCGCCATTTTTGATCTGGGTATAGAACTGGCCAGTGGCGCCATACGCGGCGATCAACTTGTGCCCGGTGTCTTTTTCAAAGTCGCTGGCAATGGCCTGAATCGGCGCGGTGAAGTTGGCCGCCACCGCAACCTGCACCTCATCGGCCTGGGCCGTAGCGAATGCAAAACAGCCCATCAAGGCTGCCAGCACGTTGGGGATCAAGGGGCGTGCAGGTACATTCATCGCAAAACTCCGTTTTTTATTGGGTTGTGTAGGCCGATGGCAAGATAGCCGCTATATAAAAATATTTACAGCGCTTTGTAAGCCTGTGGCCTTGGAGGAGGGTGTCAGCAGGGGAATGCTGGCTCAGCCAGCCTGGCGCAAGGTGATGTTGAGCCGTTGCTCGCCCAGCAGCGAATGGTGCCCGGGCTTGATGGGCATCACCCCATGGAAACGCAGGCGGTCAACGCCGCCCCAGACCACAACGTCACCGTGGAACAGGGAAATACGTCGGGTCGGGTCGCTGCGTTGAAAACCGCCAAACTGGAAGATTGCGGGCAGTCCAAGGGAAATCGACACAATCGGCGCGGTGTATGAGCGCTCGTTTTTGTCCTGATGCAGGGACATTTTCGCGCCCGGCGCGTAGGCATTGATCAGACAGGCGTCGGGGACGAAATCATTGAACCCGCAAGCCCGGGCAGCCGCTTCAGCCAGCGCCAGGAAGACGCCGGGCATGGCTGGCCAGGGTTGAGCGCTAAGCGGGTCAATGGGGCTGTAACGGTAACCGTCGCGGTCTGTGGTCCAGCCCAGATCACCACAACTGCTCAAGCGGGCGGACATGGTGAAGCCACCAGGTGTCTGCATCTGCCGTAAGGGCGACTGCTGCAAAACACTGCCAAGGGCCGTCAGCAATTCGTTGCTCCAGGGCAAGGCAAACCCGCGAAGCACAAACCCCTGTTCGCTGATACGCTCAACGCGGGCGGGCTGTTGCAGGTCCTGCTCGGCGAACAAGTCCAGGGACATGGCCGCTTAGAGCGCCTTGCTGGCCTTGATATCGGTGATGACTTCATCTGCATCGCCGTGAATTTTCTCAAGAGCCGCGCGGGCTTCTTCTTCCGAGCCCGACTGCAACTGGGCAAACTCGAAGCGACGCTCGCCATTAAGCTTGTACTTGATCACGTACTTGGTGGTTTGCACGGTAATTCCTGCCTTGGTTTAGCGAAGTTTGGAGCTGGAGCGACGGACGATTTTAATGGTCGGCTGGAAGCTCGGCTTGCGCGTTACGCTGATGGCCCGGGTGGTCACGGTATCAATGGTGATATTCCAGAAACCGGTGCTTGGCGCAGTGATGCGGGCCGGGAAGTCCTTGAAGGCACCGCCATGGTAGGAGTGACGGCCACCATTTTTAAAGCTGCGAAAGTGTGCATCGCTCATCAGGCGAATGTTGCAAGGCTGGGAGCACTCGATGACGACAATGTCGTCTTCGTTGAGGTGCTCGCGCTGGTGAATAAATTTCATGGTGTCTCCAAAAACGTGAATCTGCTGAAAAATCAGCACGATAGCATGTGCATTAGGCCTGTCAGGAGGCTAAAGCCGAGTATTATGCCGTGATGCGGGTGAGTTTGACGTAAAACGTGGATAATCCGCCACTATTGAGTATTTATTCGCTGCGGCCCGGGAGAATTTCCGGATATCCATTGTCGTAGTGTCTTTAACGGAGAATGTATATGAAGTGGGGCGTATTAGCGGCGATGCTGGTTCTGGGTGGCTGTGCATCTGTAACGGATATTGAGCAGACGCTGCCCACCATGAGCGTGATATCAGGCAAGAAGCCCGATGCCTATTCGCAATGCCTGGTGCAACAACTGTCCAAAACCCGCAAGGCTCCTCAGATCGAGCCGCATAAGGACGGATTCCGGATTATCGTGCCGCAAAAGCTGACGTCCAATCCAACGGCGGTTATCGATATCGAAGAACGCTCCGGCGGAAGCAGCATCAAGGTTTACGAAAGCATGTCCAATGTGCCGGTGCGCCCGGGGGACATTCGCAAGGCTGCCACACATTGCATTTCCGGTGACTGACGCTTTACCTCCATCACCCTGCTGCCATACCCCGACCTGACGATTGGCTTGCGCCAAGTCAGGTTTTTTTCGTCCCGATTTAATGATTGGATCCAAAGTAATGTTGTGACCGTGCAGGAATTCTCCTAGGATCTATAGGCTTATATTTTATAGGCCTAAGCATATAACAATAATGGAGCTGGTCATGATTCCACTCAAGCGAACGCTATTGAGCAGCTTGATGCTGCTCGCCGTGAGCAACGCCCAAGCGCAGCCTTCCGCCAATATCTACCTGCAAGGCGGAGCCCAGCCGGGCGCTACCGCATGCGTGGCCTGTCACGGTGCAGATGGCATGGGGCTGGCACCCGCTGGTTTTCCGCGACTGGCCGGTATTTCTGCCGATTACCTGAGCAAGCAGTTACACGACTTTCAAAGTGGCAAGCGGGTCAGCCCGGTGATGCAACCGCTGGCCAAGGCCCTGACCGAGCAAGAAATTGCCTCAGTCACGGCCACCATTGCAGCCATGCCGACCCCAACCGTACCCGCCATCAATCGCAGTCGCATGCCTCAGGGGCTGGGTGAAAAGCTGGCCCTGCGCGGCGCCTGGGAGCGTCAGATCCCCGAGTGCGTCAGCTGTCATGGCCCGGGCGGGGTAGGCGTGGGGAGCGCCTTCCCGCCGTTGGCCAACCAACCGGCCATGTACCTGACGGCACAGTTGAATGCCTGGCGCGACGGCACGCGGCACAACGACCCGAACGACTTGATGGGCCATATTGCCAAGGCCATGAGCGAGGATGAAATCAAGGCGGTTGCCGACTATTTCAGCACCGTTGGGCACAAGGAGGTCAAGCCATGAAGTTTTTGCTATCAACCTGTGCAGCGTCCATCCTCATCAGTGGCGCGGTTCATGCGGCGACCATTGCGATGGAAGACCAATCACAGATCAAAGTCCCTGCGCCTGCCGATCACTTCACCTACTTTGAGCCGCCACAACAGAGCGAATTGCCTGACAATGCCTACGGCAAAATGGTGATGGACGGCTATGCCCTGTTTGTCGATACCAAACGCCAGGCCCCGCAGTTTGTCGGCAACGGCCTTAACTGCACCAACTGCCACCTGGATCAGGGCCGCCTGGCCAACTCGGCCCCCCTGTGGGGCGCATACCCCATGTACCCGGCGTACCGAAAGAAGAACGACAAGGTCAATACCTTTGCCGAACGCCTGCAGGGCTGCTTTCAATTCAGCATGAATGGCGGCAAGCCACCGGCTGCGGATAGCCGGGAGATCACGGCTCTATCAACCTATGCCTACTGGCTATCGACAAAGGCTCCTACGGGAGTAGAGCTACCGGGGCGTGGTTACCCCGACGTGCCAGAGCCCAAGGGCGGTTACAACCTGACCCGTGGCGCCGCGGTGTACAAGGATCAGTGCGCCATCTGCCATGGCGACAACGGGCAGGGGCAAAAGGCTGGCGAGGATTATGTGATGCCGCCACTGTGGGGCAAGGACTCCTACAACTGGGGCGCCGGCATGCACCGGATCAATACCGCAGCTTCGTTTATCAAACACAATATGCCGCTGGGCAAAGCCAACAGTTTGAGTGACGAACAGGCGTGGGATGTGGCGGCGTACGTCAACACCCACGAACGGCCACAGGACCCGCGGCTTGTCGAGGGTTCAGTGGAAAAAACCCGGGTTAAGTTTCATGCCAATGACGGCGTCAACGTGTATGGGCAAACCGTTAACGGCGTGTTGATCGGCCAGGGTACCCAATAACCGCTGATACCGCTAAAGCCTTGCGCCTTAGCGGTATTCACTCACTTGCAGGCAACCACGATATTGCGGCTTTTGAAATTGCCGACATCCACGCCCAGTGTTTTGTTGTGCTCTGCCACTGCGGGCGAGCCATCAGTCGCAATGATGTTATAGCCCGTGCCGGCACAAGAGGCATCGGCTTTCTCATAGCACTTGGCCCAGGACATGGCCTCGCCAGAACAGTCTATGCTCAACCCTTGTCTGCCGTCGGACAGGTAGGTATTGGACGCAGTCGCGCAACCACCCAAAGTTACCAATGCGAGCAGTATCAGAACTTTCTTCATCCGGGTAACCATCACAAAAGTGGAGTTGAGTTTATTTTTTGCTGCGACGGGCAGCTGGTTCAGGCTGGTCCTGAAACACCGCTGCAACTTCTGCGGCGGCCTGTTGCGAACTGAACGGGCCGGCTACGTTTTCACCGGATGCAGCAAACACGCACCACTGGCCCGAATTGTCGGGTTTGATTTCATAACCGTTGACGCTGATTGTTGCTGACATCGAAGAGCTGCCTGATTGGCTGGAATAATGGCGTGATAATAGCGCAAGGGCATCACCGATGGTGCTAAACACGATAGAGCGGCTATCAAATTCAATCGCAAAGGAACTAACGGGCAAAATATTTATCTAGGTTGGCATCAGTTTGCTATCGAGAAGCATTGTAACGTCGATGCCGCCTGATTAGACTGCGCCAAATTTGGAACGTACAGCCCTTTAAAGGACTCATATGATCAAGAAATGCTTGTTCCCAGCAGCCGGTTACGGCACTCGCTTTTTGCCAGCGACCAAGGCCATGCCAAAAGAAATGCTGCCAGTGGTGAACAAGCCACTGATCCAGTACGGGGTTGAAGAAGCACTGGACGCTGGCTTGACTGAAATTTCCATCGTAACGGGCCGCGGCAAGCGCGCTCTGGAAGACCACTTTGACATCAGCTACGAGCTGGAAAACCAGATCAAGGGTACTGATAAAGAGAAGTACCTGGTCGGTATCCGCCGCCTGCTGAGCGAGTGTTCGTTCTCGTACACCCGCCAGACCGAAATGAAAGGCCTGGGTCATGCGATCCTGACCGGTCGCCCGCTGATTGGCGACGAACCCTTTGCCGTAGTTCTGGCGGACGACTTGTGCGTCAACCTGGAAGGCGACGGCGTTCTGACGCAAATGGTCAAGCTGTACAACCAGTACCGCTGCACCATCATCGCAATCCAGGAAGTTGACCCGGCAGAAACCAACAAGTACGGCGTGATCGCTGGTGAAATGATTGGTGATGACCTGTACCGCGTGCGCAACATGGTTGAAAAACCGGCACCGGAAGACGCTCCGTCGAACCTGGCCATTATCGGCCGTTACATCCTGACCCCGGACATCTTCGACCTGATCAAACAGACCGAGCCGGGCAAAGGCGGCGAAATCCAGATCACCGACGCGCTGATGAAACAGGCGCAAAACGGTTGCGTTATCGCGTACAAATTCAAAGGCCAGCGCTTTGACTGCGGCGGCGCTGAAGGCTACATCGAAGCAACCAACTTCTGCTTCGAAAACTTCTACAAGACCGGCAAGGCTTACTAAAAGCGCCCAGTTGTAGAGAGCTTCAAGACAAAGCCACCCTCGGGAGCAATGTTGTTCACTTAAGCGATTTCTACCTCTGTGGGAGCGGGCTTGCTCGCGATGGTCGTAAACGATGACGCGTATTTACTGAGTAAATGTGGCGCTCTGAAGACCATCGCGAGCAAGCCCGCTCCCACAATTGAGTAGCGTTGCTCTTAAGTAAACAGCATTGCACCGGAGGGTGGCTTTGTCGTTTTTTTTTGCTGTCAGCAACCTCCTGCGCTGGTCAATCGCGCTGGAGCGATTATGCTGTTGGCCTGCCTAGGAGAGAGAAATGGCCTACGAATTTGATCTATTTGTCATCGGCGCGGGTTCTGGTGGCGTACGTGCTGCCCGTTTTGCTGCAGGTTTCGGCGCAAAAGTGGCCGTGGCTGAAAGTCGCTATTTGGGTGGCACCTGCGTCAACGTCGGATGCGTCCCGAAAAAGCTGCTGGTTTACGGTGCGCACTTTGCCGAGGACTTCGAGCAGGCCTCGGGCTTTGGCTGGAGCCTGGGTGAAGCCAACTTTGACTGGGCAACCCTGATTGCCAACAAGGACCGTGAGATCAACCGCCTCAACGGCATTTATCGCAACTTGCTGGTCAACAGCGGTGTGACCTTGATCGAGGGTCACGCCAAAATAACCGGGCCCAACGAAGTTGAAATTAACGGTCAGCGTCATACCGCCAAGCATATCCTGATCGCAACCGGTGGCTGGCCGCAGATCCCTGAAATCCCGGGCCATGAGCACGCTATCAGCTCCAACGAAGCGTTTTTCCTGAAAGAGCTGCCCAAGCGCGTGCTGGTGGTAGGCGGTGGCTATATTGCCGTTGAGTTTGCCGGGATTTTCCACGGCCTTGGGGCGAAGACATCATTGCTGTATCGCGGTGACATGTTCCTGCGCGGCTTCGACGGTGCCGTGCGCAAGCATTTGCACGAAGAGCTGACCAAGCGCGGCATGGATGTGCAGTTCAACGCCGATATCGAGCGCATTGACAAGCAAGCTGACGGCAGCCTCAAGGCTACCCTCAAGGATGGTCGTGAGCTGGTTGCTGATTGCGTGTTCTACGCCACGGGCCGTCGCCCGATGCTCGACAACCTGGGCCTGGAGAACACCGGGGTCAAACTCGACAAGCGCGGCTTTGTTGAAGTGGACGATCTGTACCAGAGCGCCGAGCCGTCGATCCTGGCCATTGGCGATGTGATCGGTCGCGTGCAACTGACGCCGGTGGCCCTGGCTGAAGGCATGGCCGTGGCCCGTCGCCTGTTCAAGCCTGAGCAATATCGCCCGGTGGATTACCAGATGATCCCGACAGCGGTATTCAGCCTGCCGAATATCGGCACGGTCGGTTTGAGTGAAGAGCAGGCCATTGAGGCCGGGCACAAGGTGCAGATCTTCGAAAGCAGCTTCCGGCCGATGAAACTGACCCTGACCGAGTGCCAGGAACGTACGCTGATGAAGCTGGTGGTGGATGCCGACAGCGACAAGGTACTGGGTTGCCATATGGTTGGCCCGGAGGCGGGGGAGATCGTGCAGGGTCTGGCGATTGCTTTGAAAGCGGGGGCTACCAAGCAGCATTTTGATGAAACCATCGGGGTACACCCGACGGCGGCTGAAGAGTTTGTGACGATGCGTACGCCGGTAAAACGTTAAACAGGCGGGCATCCCGCTCGTTGAATCTGTGGGAGCGGGCTTGCTCGCGATGCAGGCGATGCGGTCTGTCAGGCAAACCGTGTTGATGCTATCGCAGGCCAGCCAGCTCCCACAGGTCTTGTGTCGTACACAAAATCTGATGCATACAGGTGCAAATGTGGGAGTGGGCTAGCCATTGGCTCAGTTACCTGAAATCCGCATACGGAATCAACGGCTGCACCGGCATCGGCAAGTTGCCCTGCCACACATCGAAGGTGTAACGCAGGTACAGCATCGCCCGGCTCGGAGCATAGTCATCGCTGTGCTGATAGAGCACACCACCACCCAGTACCAGATTATCCGAGAGCCTGCGCTCTACCAGCCCCTGCACGCGATAACCAATGCCACTGCTGCTACTGCCGCTCTTGGTCAGTGACGGATCACTGACAATGTCATAGCCGCCCTGATTCAGCACATCGGTCAGTTGGCTTACCGAATTGTCCAGCGGGTACAGGTCGCTGCTGTCAGTCTTGGATTTTGACCAGCTCACCGAGCTTTCCAGGGACACCGACCAGTTGGCATTACGCCAGGCATAGTTGAGCGGCACGCCGATCGAGTAGTAGCGCTGCGGGCTATAATAGCCGCCTTGTCCCAGGGTGTACTCACTCAGATCCTTGTCATAGCCCCAGTACATAACAGTAAGACCGGTACGCAGGCGTTCGTCAGCTCGTTCCACCAAACGGTAGTAATACCCGGCCATTGCCGTGCTCTTGTGGTTGTCTTCGACATTCTTGCCGCGTAACCAGTGCTGGCCGAAACTCGCCCAGACGCCATCCACGCCACCTTCGTCGTGACTCAGGCTCAAGGTCAGGCCGTTGGACGTCACACCACCCCAGGTAATCCCCGTAAGCTGATCCTTGGCACCGGCATAGGACAGAATGGAGTTGCTCATGGGCCTGCGGGAGCCGGTCAGGGTCCAGCCCAATGAACCGATCTTGTTGCTGTAGGCAATACCGCCGAGCCAGTTCGGCACTTTGAACGTGTCCGGGGTTCGACCGAAGTCGATGTCCCAGGTCTCGTTTTTCCAGCCCACCGCCATCATCGTGCCGTTGGCCGATTGTGAGCTGTCTACACAGCCCTCAGCTCCTGTGCGGGTTTGACCCACCTGGCAGGTGCCATAGGCTTCGGTAACTCGCCCATCATCGTTAACGTCGAAATCGCCGGCATCCATGTTCAACTGCTCGGCCCGTATAAAAGCCTTGCCGTCATACACCGGCAGATCCAGTTGCAGGATGGTGGACTGAGTGACGGTATCAGAGGTGCCTTTGGACGCATCGTCCGAACGCCAGCCATAGTCGGTATATAGATGAACCGTCGGATTTTGCCGTTGGTACAGTTCGTCCACATCACTGCGCAGGCTGCGGGCCAACCACTCATCATCGTCCTTTTCACGGCTGGCCATGGTCATGGCGCGATTGTCCCGGGGGTTGCCCTGTTCAGGGGTAATCAGGCCTGCAGCGGCCATGCTTTTGGCATAGTAATCCAGCGCCTGTTGCGGCTCCCTGGCCGCTATCAGTCGCGCCGCATCGCGGTACATCAGCGGGTCGGCCTGAGGTGATTGCAGCAACTGGGCATAGATGGCCTGGGCTTTGTCAGGTTCACCCACGGCGGCCCAGGCATTGGCCACGCGGCGTTGCTGTGAAGGGGTCAATGGCGTGCCGGGGGCAGGGGTGAACTGTGTCAGTTGCTGACGAGCCGAAAGCAGATACTTGCTGGCAATCAGGGTTTCGATTTGCCCCAGTTGCGCATCCGTGTTGCCCGGCTCTTTTTTCAGTACCTGGCTGTACAGGTTTTGCGCCTGTTCATAGTCACCACGCTCCTGGGCCCAGCCAGCGATGGTCATCAGGTCGTCGTTGTCAGCGTTCTGCATCAGCAGGGCAATGGCTTGCGGCTCTTGCCCGGCGGTACGCAGGCTTTCGGCGCGAGCGACCAGTACGTTACGTTGCAGGCGGGTGTCCAGCTCACGCATGGAGTCGGTCCATTGCGCCTTGGGCAGTTGCTCCAGCACGCTCAATGCACTGGCATCGCGTTCGCTGCTCGACAGATAAAGGGCATAGGCATACAGCGCTTCGGGATTGCGGCCCTGGCGGCTCATCAGTTGCTTGAAGCTGTCGTCAGCGGCTGCGGGCTGGTTGATCTCACGCTGGGCGTTGGCCAGGCGATAGGTCACCCAAGGCTCATCGGGACTGAGGTTGCGGATCTTGCTGAGCAAGGCGACCACTTGTGGCCAGTCCTTGCGCTCGGTCGCGGCATCGGCCTGACGGTTCAGTTCATCCAGCTCGATGCTCTGGCGCAGGCTGGCAAATTCCTTCTGGCTGGAAGGTGGCAGACCGTTGAGGAAAGCCTTGGCCTTTTCCGGGTCCTGGGCACTGTACAGGCGCATCAGGCCACGCACGGCGCTGCCGTTAGTGGGCTCGAGACGGCGGGCCTGCAACAGCAAGGCTTCGGCCTGGATATCGTCATGCTCGGCCACGGCCACACTGGCCAGGCCTATCAGCGGATCGGCATCGCCGGGCTTGGCCTTGCGTGCCTGGGTAAAGGCTGTGCGCGCCGCAGGCAGACTGTTTTGCTCAAGGGCCTTGTCGCCCTGACTGAGCAGCATGCGGTAGCGGCTGGCGTCCATCAGGTCTTGCCACTTGCTGATATTGGAGGTGTCCTGTTCTTTGGTTCGCGCAGTGGCAAAGTTGCTGTTGGCCTCGGCATAGCGGCCCTGGCGGAACTGGGCCATACCCAGGGCACCGTACAGGGTCGGGTCGTCGGGGTATTGCTTGATAGCACGACGCAGCAGGCCTTCAGCGGCTGCCGGGCTGCGTGACTGATCGATCATTTGCTTGCCCTGGGCACCGGCGGTCCATGCCGGGTCACTCAGCAGGCTTTGCTGCTTTTGCAGGTTTTTGTTGGCCTCGCCAATCAGCGGCGAGTTTGGGTAGCGCGCGATAAAACCCTGCCACGCCTGTGCTGATGAGCGATCGACCGGCAATGTGCTGAGGTAGGTGTATTCCCGTTCCGCCGCCGCGTTGCTGGCGACCGGATCTTTGGCCAGTTGCTGCAGGACGATCAGGGCTTCTGGCGCACGGTCTTCACGAAACAGCAAATCAGCCAGGGTTTGACGCAGGCCGGGATTGCCCGGGTACTGCTTGTCCAGCGTGCGCAATTGCTCGATGACCTGTGGGCGCTGGCCCTGGATATTGCTGCGAATGCGCAGGTACTCCAGTGCCGTGGCGAAATCCGGCGGGGCATTGCCAAACAGGCGCTCGAAGATCGCCACAGCCTCTTCAGGACGACCCGCGGCGGCAAACAACCGGGCCTGTTGCAGATCTTTCTGGCTTTGCGGGTCTTGCAGCTTCATCAGGCTCTGGGCCTGACGCAACGCCGCCGAATCAGGGGCGACGTTTTGCAGCTGGGCCAGACGCTGCCTGGCCAGTTCGGGATTTTTTTCCAGTAAGGCCTGGCGTATCGAAGCCACCAGCGCCTGCGGATTGTTCGGTGAGATCAATTGCAGCCGGGCCAGCGAGTCACGCACCAGATCTTCGCGGTACATGGCTTCACCGATACGAACCTGCTCCAGTAGCCATTGTTGCTGTTCCTGCACCGTGGTCGGTTGTGCAATGGCTGCAGTGGACAAACCACCGAGCAGGAACGCCCATGTTGTTATTTTTGGCATGTCTTGATCCACGAAGGTAAAAGCTGTCCATCCTTGTCAAAGCGATAGCGTTGTTCATCCCAGCCCTGGCCAAACAGCAGCAGTGACTGGTTGTAATAGGCATCGGCCGCAGGCGGCTGTTGCTTGATCCGTTCCTGTTGTACGGCCAGCGCGGGAGAATCGAGGCTGGCCAGTAGTGGCAGCATAGCGGCAGAAAAGCCTATCGGCCCTGTACCGGTGTATTTGCCGGTGACGGCATTGACGCTTTCCGGCACATAGCCCAGGGTCTGGGTGAGGCTGGCCATGGGTGCAAAGTGCTGTTGCAGGGTCTGACGGTTGGCTGCATCCTGGGCCAGCATGCCGACCCACAGGTAAACGCGGATGGCATCGTAGTCGCCCTGCGAACCTTCCTTGCTGTCGGCAGCCCAACCGCCCCCGGCTTTCCATACTAGCCAGTCCGGGGCAAAGCCCTTGGCCGAGGTCTCGATCAGCATGCGCTGCTGGTTGCTCGCCAGTTCGGCCCAGATCGGTGAGATACGGGCAAAACGGGCCAGCAGTTGCGGCGGTAAATAACTCGGGTTCAGCCGCCAGCCCTTGGGACTGTCAAAACCCACATCGCCGGGCAACAGCATCAGGCCCAGCCCCGGCAATTTGCGCAGGCTTTGGGCCGCGCTGCGCCAGAGCATGTTCTGCCCCAGCGCCACGTATTCGGGCCACTGCCACAGACGCCCGGCTTCGAGCAGGCTGTAGGCGATCCACAGGTCGGCATCGCTGGCATTGTTGCTGTCCAGGATCTGCCACTTGCCGTTTTTCGCCAGCCCCCATTGCCAGGCTGGCAGGTGGGTCTCCAGGCTGCCGCCAGCGAGGTTGTTGCGGGTCCATTCGAGAATGCTCGCGAAGCTTTTTTTGTCATTGCCCAACAACGCAAAAAACAAGCCGTAACTCTGACCTTCCGAGGTGGTGATCATTTGCGCCGACGAGCCATCGATAATGCGCCCGTCGCTGCTCATCATGGCCTTCTTGTAACTGTCCCAGGCCGGCCAGTTACAAGATTGCGCACTCGCCACCTGGGGCACAAGCCCCAGGGTCGAGGTCATGGCGAGTAACGCCAGGCGCTTCATGGCCTTAGTCATGCTTGTTCAGGCGACGGTTGGCCGCCCAGCTCAGGGCACGCCACAGCAGGAAGGCGCTGAGCAGCACGCTGATCACGGCCAGTACGGTCAGCAGCACCGGGTGCTCGGACAGTTGGTACCACAGCAGCAGATACCATGGCAGGTTGCCGACAAAGTACTGGTCACCCACCAACTGGCTGTAAACACCACTGCTGCGGATCAGTGCTGCCGAACCCGCCACTGCATCCAGCTTGCCGCTGTCGCCCAGAACCTCGCGCAACAGGTTGTAGTCAGCATCGTCATTGGCCAGCAGGGCCACGACACTGCGCTGGTTATGGGTTGGCGATTGCATGCCCAAGATAGCTGCAATCGGCGCCTGGGCGGTGACTTCAACCTTGTTGGCTGGCACATTGCGGGCGTCGGTTGATGGGGTACGGCGATTGTTGGCGTCAATACCGCTGGTGCCATGGGGCTGGACCAGCATGTCGCGCTGGCGTTGCAGCAGTACGCTGAGGTCCGGGTTGTCACGCAGATCAGGTGCCATTTGCCCCAGTACCAGCAGATCGGCATCGGCCTTGGAGGCTGATTGCCAGTCATCGGTCAGGCGCAGGCCGAAAGCCGGGTAACCAGAGCGGGCAGAAATGCTGGCAACGGTTTCCAGCAGGGTGCTGATTTGTGTAGGGCTGGTGTCTTTCGGGACCACCACGATGGATTCGGACATGTCGGCCATGCGGCTGAACGGGAAACCACTGCGGGCAAAGGCCTTGAGGTCCGGCATGCTGATGTAGTGGTAATAGCCGGACATATCGATGGTGGAGTCTTCGTCGATAATTGCCTGGGTATTGCCCGGCAGAATGGTCTGGCAACGTTCTTTCTGCGAGCTGCCCATGGTGCTGGCGAAGTTGAAGTCGAAACGCAGACGGTTACGGTCACCGATTTTCAGCGAAGGTACGATCAGCTTGTCATTGACGTTGGCCGAGTCATTGGAAAGCACCGCCAGGCGCAGTTCTTCCAGGTTGCTGGTGTCTTTGCGCAGCAACGGCAGGCTGGTGAGGAACTGGTCGTTGAGGCTGATATTCAGACGCGAGTCATCATTGGCCGACGGCGCGGTGTAGCGGTACTGGGTGCGCAGCGGGATGCCCTGGTTGCGCCATACAAACAGGTCTGGCGGCAGGTTGATGTCCAGGGTAATGGCGCGTGGTACCAACCCGCTGACTTGCAGCTGTTGCGGGTAAGTGACCAGTTCGGCAAAGCGGACCGGGCGGTCGGTGCGCATCCAGGCCGGAGCATCGTAGGGTTTGCGCGGTTGCAGTTCCTGAACCTTGTCGATGGTCACCCGTGAGCCGCGCAACAGGTTGCCGCCCAGGGCCAGGGCCTTGGCCGCGGTGGCCAGGTCGTCTTCGTTGCGCCCCATGACCAGCAGGATTTTGCTGTAAGGCGCATCCGGGTGGTTGATCATTTCGACCACAGGCGCGGTCACGGCCGGGAATTTCTCCAGGTCGCTCATAAACGCAGGGCGGTGGTCGTTGGTGGCGAATACCACGGTAGGTTGCACCGCGTCCTTGTCCTGCACCCCTGGCAGATTATCCAGCACCACCGGGAAATGCGCTCCACGCCAGTTGGACTGGCTACCGAAGTAGGAGGCCAGAATGGCAGCAGCTTTCTGTTCGCCCAGGGTCGGGTTGGCCGCGAATACAAACGGCAGTTCCAGTTTGCCGCTGTTGCGCGGGTCAAAAAACGGCAGCGGGAAGAACGCCAGGTCGTTTTGCAGGCTCAGCGCCTGTTCTTGCAGGGTGATCCCGCTGCCACGGCTGATATTGACCCACAGGGTGCTGTTGGCCGGGTCTTCGCAGAATTCGGTGTAATGGCCGACAAACTCCAGGCGCACGCGGTTGAAGTCCGAAATCAGGCGCGGATCCAGTGGCATTTTTTGCGTGGTTTTGCGCCCCAGTTGATCTTTCTCGATCGGCACCACACCCATCAGGACATCGTTGAGGTACACCCGGATATGGGAAACCGTCGGGATCAATGAAGGCGAGGGGGTGTATTCCAGTTGCAGGGTGGCGTCACTGGCAATCCGGTCCCGGCGCATGCCGAATTCCACCTGATCAGCACTGTTGATGCCCAGCAGCAGGGAGTCACCGGGACGTCCCAGTTGCTCAAAGGTGTAAGTCACCGGCCAGCTTGGCAGCACCTGATCGGTCTGGGCGAACGCAGGTTTGGGCAGCGTTTCGGCCACCGGTGAACTGCCCGGCAAGGGCAACGAGGCCGCCATCAGTGATGAGGTGACGGCCATCAGCGCGAGGCTGGCGAAAATGGATTTTTTAGTTATACGACTCATGATCTGCTCACTGGCCGGGAAATAAGAGGGGTGGATGTGGGCATGCGCGGCAAGAAGCTGCCCAGCCACTGAAAGATGTGCAAAAAGGGTTTCGCCAACACGCGGATCCACGCCGGCAGATATTCATACAGACGGTAGTAGCCCTTGATGCCCAGGGCCAGGATCTCCTTGAGACTCTGGATTGGCTTATCGGCTTCAAACCCGCTGTTGTGGTCAAGCCAGGCATCGGCGCGGCCAAAGGTGCATTGCACGAAGGCAATTTTTTCTTCCGGCGGCAACAGGGCAAAGCTCAAACCGATAAAGCGCTCATGGGAGCGGGTCAGGGTGCCGGTGAACACAAACTCGCGGTTGCCACGTTGCAGAATCAGCGACACCGGGGTACCGACAGGCAGTTGCACGGCCTGGCTCAGTTGCAGGCCCACGCCGCCGTCCGAGTAGTCCACCAGCTCACAGGGGTAGCTGTGCCCGTCCGCCAGTTTGACTGCTCCTGGCAGGCGCGCGAGTACCCGGTGCGTGTTACGCACCTGGCGCACTTCGGCGGCAACGGCCACCGCAGCACCGATGATCAGCAGGTTGTAAATCACCCACAGCACACTGACGATGACGGTGAAGATTTCATCCCTGGGGCCGTAGAACAAACGCCATACGGCAAAGCCCAGGCCGAGCACATTGAGCACAGACAGAATCAGGTAGGGCTTGGCGGTCTGCCAGTCGAACTGGTTTTCTTCCATCATGCCGCCCTTGGCGGTGACGTTGAACTTGCCCCGCGACGGGCTGAACAAGGCCACCGTGGTCGGCCGGGCGATATACCAGGCCAGCACGGTTTCGTACACCTCACCCCAGAATGTCTGGCGATAGGCGCCTTGCATCCGTGAGTTGGTCAGGCTGGCATGGATCATGTGCGGCAACACATACAGCAGGATCATCACCGCCGGGGCGTAAATGATGTAGGCGTGGAAAAACAGGAATGCCAGGGGCGCGGTGAGGAAGACCAGCCGCGGCAGCCCCACCAAGAAGTGCATCATGGCGTTGGTGTAGCATATGCGCTGGAAGATCGTCAGGCCCTTGCCCAGCAGCGGGTTGTCGGTGCGGAATATCTGCACCATGCCCCGCGCCCAGCGGATGCGCTGGCCGATATGCGCCGACAGGCTTTCGGTCGCCAGCCCGGCAGCCTGCGGGATGCGCAGATAGGCCGAGGTCCAGCCATTACGGTGCAGACGCAAGGCGGTGTGGGCATCTTCGGTCACGGTTTCAACAGCAAAGCCGCCAATCGAGTCAATCGCGGTACGCCGCAAGATGGCGCAGGAGCCGCAGAAAAATGCAGCGTTCCACATGTCGTTGCCGTCCTGGATCAGGCCGTAGAACAATTCACCTTCATTGGGACGGTTACGGAAAGTGCCCAGGTTGCGCTCGAAAGGGTCCGGCGAGAGGAAGTGGTGCGGGGTTTGCACCAGCGCCAGTTTCGGATCGCGCAAAAACCAGCCAACGGTCAATTGCAGGAAGGAGCGGGCGGGCATGTGGTCACAGTCAAAGATCGCCACCAGATCGCCGTCGAGCAATTTCAAGGCATGGTTGAGGTTACCCGCCTTGGCGTGACGGTTGTCGGTGCGGGCGATGTAGTTGATGCCCACTTCTTCGGCGAAGGTCTTGAAGCTTGGGCGGTTGCCGTCATCAAGCAGATGGATACGCAACTTGTCTTTCGGCCAGTCGATTCCCAGCGCCGCATACACGGTGCCACGGGTAACAGACAGCTCTTCGTTGTAGGTGGGAATCAGCAGGTCCACCACCGGCCACTGCTCGGTGTCGGTCGGCAACTGTGCCGGTTTGCGATTGAGCGGCCATGAAGTTTGCACATAGCCCAGCAACAGGATCAGCCAGGTATAGGTTTCGGCCACCAGCAAGGTCAGGCCGCACACCAGATCGAAAGTGTCGTTCCAGTTCAGGGTCGAGGTATAGCGCCACCACAGATAGCGGCACGAGACGATCACCGACAGCACGATCAGCAGCAATGTCGGAAAGCGCCCCGGCATGCGGCGCACCAGCATCGCCAGCATCCACAACAGCACTACAAACACCAGTTGCGCGAGGAAACCGAAAGGCTCGGTAATGCACAGCACAATCAACGCCAGGGCCAGTACGCCCATGGCGATATATAGGCCCTTGCGCAACGGCCAGCGCATATTGTCCCACCAGTGCGAGCCTTTGGTGACTTGCGGGCTGAGGGTGACAGGCAAGTGGGCAAAGGCATTGGACAGCAAGTTCCACGGCCGTTGCACGATCATCAGCAAGGCCGACACGAAGCTGGCGGTACGCTGGCGAAAGCGTTGGCGGCCGATCTGGTTATGGTTGGGTGAGCGTACCAGCAGCAGCCACAGGGTTTGCACCACATAACGCAGTGGGTCACCGATGGTCGAAGGCTTGTCGGCTAGATGCGGGTACAAACGCCGATGCTGCTCACGCACGGCTTGCCAGCTGGGCGATTCAAGGCGCAGGAAAATCCAGCCCAGCGCTTGAAGCAGTGCCAGGGTAAATGCGGTAAACCGGGTGCAGTTCTGCTCACGGCGCAAGTGTGTGTAGGGGAACCAGTACCTGATCATTCCAGCCTCCTGCCGCGCAGCAGGCACCAACTGGCCAGGCTGATAATGTCCAGGGCAATCAGGCTGGCGGGAGCATATCGACCGGCAGGCTCGCTTCTGGCCAGGGCTTCGCCCATGGCTTCATCGGCATGCAGGTTGACTGGCACCAGTGCGTGAGAGTAACGCTGTTGCCAGATCAGCAGCAGATCACGCTGCAACTGGCTGGCGGCATCGAAGCGATTGACCAGAAACAACGGGGTTTGCGCCAGCTGTGGTTGCAACAGCACATGGCAGGCCGCATCGGCGTTAATCACCAACATCGCAATACTGCAGTGCGGGTTGGTCATATGGCCCGGCAAGCGTTGCGGCAGGTCGAAGAGAATCCAGTCAAAACCTCCCGCCAGTGCAGCCTGACGCTGGCTCCAGAGTTTGGGCTGCTCAATCAACAGGGCGTCGAGGGCAAAGATCTCGCTCGGTTTCAGTTGCCCATAGGGCAATACGCACAGGCCGGGCTCTACCACCCAGGCCTGCTCATGCCAGGGCTGCTGATCCAGGGTTGCCCGTGCCCAACCTTCGCGGGGGGCAAGGTCCATATTGAAATGCAGACCCAGGGAGTTCTCCGGGCACATATCCACCAGCAACACTTTCTGCCCCAGCTCATGCAGTGCATGCCCCAGGGCCGCCAGTGTTGAACTGGTGCCGACGCCACCGCGCACGCCACGCAAGCTCATGGCGATCATGGGGTTGGCTCCGTGTCTTTGCCAAGGTCCAGGGGCTGCTTGTAATGCGCTTCAAGATAGGCCAGCAAGGGCCAGCGTTCGAAGGCCTGGAGCAGCTCCATATGTGCCGACACATCGACATATTCCAGGGCGTGCAGCTCCATCATGGATTTAAGCCGGGCAATATCATCGGCCCGCTCTTTGCGCGAAAGGATATCGGCGCTTATTTGAACCGCTGTGGGTAAGGCAGCCATCCGCCGTTCTCCTTGATTCGCACATAAGGTTTGCCGTTGTAATCGAGCACGACGGTCCCTGAGTTTTCCGATACTTTCGGGGTTTGTGGCAGATCGGTCAGTACTTTTGACCAGTCCACCGCCTGGCTCTCGCTCAGCGCCGGGTCCGCATACAGGCGGGCAATGATTTCTGCCACGGCCAGGTAGCTGCTGGGTTCACTCACGTGGATCGGCTGGGTTTGAGCGTTGTCGCCCATATTGATCAGCTTGATGCCCACCGGTACATGAGTGATGGAGTCACTCGGGATTTCGCGCATGCCGGCAATCTGCATGCGGTCACCGTGCAACGCCGCGCCATGCTCGGGCACGATGGCGACCACCACACGACGACCACTTTTTTGCAGCTCTTTAAGGAACGCATTGAGGTCGTCGAGCAGGATCTGTGCCCGGCTGCTGTACTCAGCCGCCTGGGTGCCGCCGTCGGACTGCACCTGACGGTTACCGTCGTGCAGGCTGGTGGTGTTGTAGAACAGCGCCATATTCGGCGTGTCTTCTGCCAGGCGGTGCTGCCACCATTTGCTCAACACATCACGGTCACGCCAAATCGGCGAACCATCGAAACCGACATAGGTACGCGGCAGGCCGGCAGGCACAACTCCCAGTGCCGCAGGCGGTAACTGGCCCTGTTCGCGCACTTCCTGGAGGAAACCGTCGAATTCACCGGTGTGGTTAAGCATCAGCTCATTGGAGAAGCCCAACTTGCGCAAATCATCGAACAACAGGCACTGATCGGCCGGTTGCTTGTACAGCTGCGCGTGGGAGGTCTGGCCGCAACTGGCGCGCAGCAAACGGATGGCTGCCGGGCCGCTGTAGGCAGTGGCCGAGTTGAAGTTATCGAAGATCACGTCCATCTGGCTGAACAGCGGGTTGTCACGCAAGCCCACGGCATCCAGGTCGTCCCAGGCCATGGAGCAGATATTGATCACCAGCAGGTCGAACGGCGGTGGCTTGACTGCCGGCTCCTTGAACTCGACCTTGCGGGTTGATTCGTTGAGATAGAACTTCTCCAGATAACCATTGAGCGTGGCATCGTCCGGCTCGCCCGCGCTGGTGGTTTGCCCGGCCGTGGCGGTCTGCACCCCGGCCAGTTGCGGTTGCACAGAAGGTGGCAACAGCCATTGCAGATTACCCATGCCCAGCCAGGCAAAACCCAGCAGGGTGAGGGTAGTCAGGCGCAGCCACTGGTTGAGGAATAAATAGCCGACAAACAACAGCAGCAACAGGGCGCACACCTGCCAGTCGATAAAACGCCCCAGCAGCTCAATGATGTAGTCGAAGGAAAAGTTCAGCACCCCGGGTTGTGCCAGCAGGCGGCTGAAGGGCGGGAACCAGGTGTCCTGATACAACAGGGCAACGGCCACCGGGATGGCAATCAGCGTGCGCAAACGGCGCAGCGCCGGGTTGGCAATCGGGATCAGCAACACCGCAGCAAAGATCAGATTGGGCAATATCTGGATATTCAGATGGCCCGTCCAGGCCAGCAGAAACTTGGCCAGGAAATACAGGTTCCAGGCCCCCAGACCGGTCCATGATCCGGCAATCTTGTGCGCCGGTGCGTCAGACTTAAACAGACTCATCAGGCGTTCTCTGAGCAGGGCTGGCAGGCATGCGACGGCGAACGCCACACGATTTCAAATAACGGGGTGAGAGGTACTGCTCGAAATGACTTTTCAAGTACATCCGCATGCGCTGCCAGAACAGCGTCAGCAGTACGGTCACCACACAGGTCAATGCAATGACATCGATAAGCTCAAGGAACGTCATGACTTTGGCTCACTGATAGGCAGTGTGAATTTTTGAGGGTTTAACGCGGCATGCTGGTTCAAGCCGGGTATCGTCACCGTGGAGTGGGTCTCGACGGGGATATGCAAGTGCGCGGGTACCGGGCCTGCTTTCATAAACGTGTCTGCTGGCAGATCGGACAGCCCGCTGAGCATGCGCCTCTGGCTGAACAGGTCACGCCAGGGCAGGCGGCAGACATTGCCCAGTGCCGGTTCCAGTCCGTCTGCGCGGCAAGCGAACAGAAACAGGTACAGCTCACCGTCCAGCAGGCAGGCAAAGTCACCGAACCGACGCAGGCACATCTGGTTCAGGAACAGTTCCTCGCCAATGCCGGGCACTGGCTCGAATTTCATCAGCTGGTGGGTGACTTCGCCCGAGCTGTCCCTGTAGATCTGCGCAACCGCGTCAAAAAACTCACGAGGACTCACCAGCCCGCGAATTTGCGGCGGTCGCTGGCGGTCGAGCAGAGTCTTGAAGTCGATGTTTTGGGTGTACTGCCAGCGCTGGCCCTGAATGCTTTCGATCATGCTCAGAAAGCGCGAGAGCAGAGTGCCGTCGGGTACGATCAGGTTGGCCCCGCACGCCAGTAGCAGACGTTCATCGCGATAGCGCACCGAGGGTTCCATTTCACGCACAACGATTTTCAACTCCGGCCCGCAATGTTCGCGCAAGTCGTGCAACTGCTGGGCAAGCTCGAGTAGCTGATAGCTATTGTCGATGCCCACAATCACGGTAGCGGCGCGAGCTGACTGGGCCTCTTGCAACAAGGCCTCACGGTTCTCGAACAGGTACCAGTGCTTGGACATGGACGGTGCGCCCTCCAGTACGGAACGCTCGGCCAGATACACGTGCTGATCGTCAGCCACCCGGGGTTGAGTATCGACCTCGCTTTTGGGGATCAGGCGCAGGGTATTGCCCTGGTCCGACAGCTTGAATTCCTGCCCGGCAGATACCCCCAGATCGCTGTGCCAGAAGTGCAGCTGGTAGCGCAGGTCGCCGTTATAACGATACAAACGGCTTAGACCGGAGAGGGTCTGATTGTTTTGCAACAACTGTGCATGCAACAGCGCCGCTTCACCGTGGGTGATCACCAGCAGCGTCGCGTTGCGCTCCAGCAGCCAGGCACGCATGCGCTCGAACCAGCGTTGCAGTTGCGCCGCCGTGGTGGTTTCGGCCCAGCTGTTGGCCGGCAGGACCAGCAGGATCTGACTTGAGGGGGCAAGACCGGTACGGGCAAGGTCGCGGGTCAAGGTGGCCAAACCGGGTTCGATGGACCTTTGTGCAAGCTCGAACAGTTTGAGTTTTTCCGGACCGCGATCGGCCGCCATATCGCTGACCAGCCCTTGTACCGAACCGGTACTGGCAATCAGCGTGGCAGGCACGCTTTCAGGTATCGCTTCAAGAAATTGCCGAGCAAGCAGTTTTGCGTCAGCCGAGTGATCGACCGTGACCCAATACAAGCCGCCTGCACGCAACACGATGTGTTGATCCGGCAATCCGCTTATGGCCAAACTGATATGAACCAAGCGTAACGTCCCCCCAGGGAAAAGCATTTATTAAGGCGTTTTGCTGCTGCCATTCATTTACAACTACCACCTGTCGCCTTGAAGGTTTTCCTTTTATGGCGCCAATAGAATGACTATCAACATCTTACAGATCACGCCCCAGCTATTTATTCTTCTGCTGTGTAGCCTGCATTATCTTGGACAAGCGTAGTACTACACTCGAATGCGTGTGAGAAAGTACGCAGCTTATCACTGGAAAATTTTCAAACACATGGCTCCCAGCGAATAAATGTCAAAAAAATACCGCCACTGCGCATCTAGCCATTTAATTGGCACAGTGCTTATGAGAACCCGTATTAAAGGCCTTCGCACGCCAGCCCGGCTATCTGGTTGTAATGTTTATGAGAAAATCGGGGAAAGAGGGTGGAAAATACATGGCTGGCTTTCTGAGAGGCCTTTTGCGTGCTATTGCTTACGTGGGTTCATAGTGAACTGTGTCATTCAGATCAGGCTCGCCCTCAGAGCCTGACCCCGCCACTGAAGTATCCATGAGGTGCAGATATGCCAGTCAAGCACGACTTGTTACAGGACTTGGGGCTCACAAAAGAGGCCGTTAGCAAGTTTCGCAGCGAAAACCCGCATCTGAATCAGCTGTTTGTGCAGTACGGCGAAAAGGATGCCGAGGTCGTTGAAGCTGAAGCCAACGATGCCATCGGCGTCCCGGATGATGTATTGCGCACGCTCAAGGAGCAGCGACTGCAAATCAAGGATAAAATTGCGCAACTATTGAACGCTTAAGTCACCACAAGCTGCAGGAAGTAGATATGCCTCACATCATCAAAATTGTTGCCACGCTGCGTGCCAGGCCCGGCCATGGCAAAACTGTCGAACAGGCACTGCGCGCCTGTGTCGAAGGCTCGCGAGCCGAGCCGGGCTGCCGTTTCTATGACTTGCACGTGGATCGCACCGACCCCGAGCGTTTTGTATTTATTGAGGGTTGGGCGGATATGGGAGCCATCGAGCATCACAAAACCACGCCGCACTATCTGGCGATGGCCCAGGCCGTGAGTGATCTACTGGCCCACCGCGAGGTGTTGCTGCTGGACGAACTGAGCGTTTAAAGCACGGTTTGATGGCGCAACACGATGCGGCGGCCCTGAACCGGCCGCCGTTTTTTGGCAGGGTTTAAAAAAGCGCGGCATCCAGTTCGAACAATGATTCGCTGCCAGCCCGTATGGCCTGTTCCAGGCTCAGGGTGCGCGGCAACAGGCGACTGAAATAGAACTCTGCAGTTGCCAGCTTGGCGGCATAGAACCCAGGGTCGCTGCTCTGTGAGTGGCGGGCCACATCGGCCATGCGCGCCCAAAGCCAGGCATACGCCACATAACCAAACAGGTGCAGATACTCGACACAGGCGGCGCCCGTTTCATTGGGGTTGGTTTTCGCCTGTGCCTGCAACCAGTCGCTGACATCTTCAAGGCGCTGCACAGCGCCCAGCAGTTCACTGGCATAAGGCTTGCCGGGTTGAGCCGCGAAGTCACGGATTTGTGCGGTAAACAGGCGCAGGTTGACGCCGCCATTGGCGATCACTTTTCGGCCCAGCAAATCCAGTGCCTGGATGCCGTTGGTGCCCTCATAAATCTGCGCGATGCGCACATCGCGAACCAGTTGTTCCTGGCCCCACTCACGGATGTAGCCGTGGCCACCGAACACTTGCTGGCCCAGCACGCAACTGTCGAAGCCGGTATCGGTAAAGAAGGCTTTGGCCACCGGTGTCAGCAAGGCCACCAGCGCACTGGCCTGTTCTTGCTCAAGGGGCTCGGTGGAGAACTTGGCCAGGTCGAGTTGCTGGCCCACGTAGCTGGCAAATGCCCGACCACCTTCGGTCATGGCTTTCATGCTCAGCAACATGCGCCGCACATCGGGATGCACGATGATCGGGTCGGCCATTTTGTCAGGCGCCACGGCCCCGGTCGGGGCGCGACTTTGCAGACGCTCACGGGCATAGGTACGGGCATTCTGATAGGAGGTTTCGGCGCAACCTATGCCTTGAATGCCGATCGACAGGCGCTCGTAATTCATCATGGTAAACATTGCTGCCAGGCCCTTGTTGGCTTCACCAATCAACCAGCCCTGGGCATTGTCAAAATTGATCACGCAGGTAGCTGAAGCCTTGATCCCCATCTTGTGTTCGATGGAGCCGCAGCTGACGGCATTGCCTTGCCCAAGCGAACCATCGGCATTGACCAGCACCTTGGGCACCAGAAACAGCGAGATACCCCGCGGCCCGGGTGGCGCATCGGGCAGTTTGGCCAGAACCAGATGGATGATGTTTTCGGTCAGGTCCTGGTCGCCGCCGGTGATGAAAATCTTGCTGCCATTGATGCTGTAGCTAGCATCCGCCTGCGGCTCGGCCCGGGTGCGGATAATCCCCAGGTCGGTGCCGCTATGGGCCTCGGTCAAGCACATGGAACCGGCCCAACGACCTGCATACATCGGTGGCAAGTAAGTGTTTTTCAGTGCCGCGCTGGCGTGGGCGTCAATGGCCAGGCAAGCGCCACTGGTAAGTGCCGAATACAGGGCAAAGCTTGAGTTGGCGCCGTAGAGCATTTCTTCAAATTGCACAGCGAGCATTTTCGGCATGCCCAGCCCGCCAAATTCGGGGTTGCCCGACAGGCCGACCCAGCCGCCTTCGATATAGGTGCTGTAGGCCGATTTAAAACCTTCGGGCGTTGTGACCTTACCCGCATGCCATTGCGCGCCTTGCTCGTCGCCACTGCGGTTGAGCGGGGCTATCAACTGGCCGGTGACCTTGGCCGCTTCTTCGAGAATTGCATCGGCAGTATCGGCATCGACATGGTCGGCCAATGCCGGCAGACGGGCCCAGAGTGCAGGGGCTTCGAATACTTCGTGCAAAACAAAGCGCATGTCGCGCAGGGGGGCATTGAATTCTGGCATGACAAAAAAACCTCAAGGGAGTTCTGTGGCAACTGCTGTTGTGGGAGCGGCGCGGTGTATCTGGGTGAACAGGCTGATGCCATCGCAGGCAAGCCAGCTACCACAGGTTTTTGCGCCACCCACACAGGGATCAGTGTGATGGTTACAGGGCCTTGGCCATGTCGCGCAGGACGTACTTCTGGATCTTGCCCGTCGAGGTTTTGGGCAGCAGGGTAAACACCACGGTACGCGGCACTTTGAAGCCGGCCAGATGATCGCGGCAAAAGGCGATAATCTCAGCCTCGCGCACCAACGGGTGATCGGCCTTGAGGGTGATAAAGGCGCACGGGGTTTCACCCCATTTCTCGTCCGGGCGAGCAACCACCGCCGCCTCCATCACCCCTGGGTGGCGATACAGCACGCCCTCGACCTCGATGGTGGAAATATTCTCGCCACCGGAGATGATGATGTCCTTGAGACGGTCACGAATCTCGATATAACCGTCCGGGTGACACACCGCCAGGTCGCCGGTATGGAACCAGCCACCCTCGAACGCTTCGGCGGTAGCGCTGGGGTTCTTCAGGTAGCCCTTCATCACCGTATTGCCGCGCATAAAGATCTCGCCCATGGTCTCGCCGTCACGGGGGGTGGGCACCAGGGTTTTCGGATCGGCCACCATCACGCCTTCCAGCGTCGGGTAGCGTACGCCCTGACGGGATTTGATCTGCGCACGCTCGGCCAGGGGCTGTTCATCCCACTTGTCATGCCAGGCACAGATGGTCACCGGACCATAGACTTCGGTCAGGCCATAGACATGGGTCACCTTGATGCCCATTTCTTCCACGGCACCAATCACCTTGGCCGGCGGTGCCGCACCGGCCACCATCGCGTGTACCGGGTGGTCGATCGCGGCCTTGGCGGACTCGGGCATATTGACCAGGGCATTGAGCACGATCGGCGCACCACACAGGTGAGTCACCTGATGCTCGCGAATCAGGGTGAGGATTTTTTGCGGGTCAACCCGGCGCAGAAACACATGCACGCCGGCCAGTGCGGTGATGATCCACGGGTAGCACCAGCCGTTGCAGTGGAACATCGGCAAGGTCCACAGATACACCGGGTGATTACCGATGGCCCAGACCATCTGGTTGCCCAGGGAGTTGAGGTAAGCGCCGCGGTGGTGATAAACCACGCCCTTGGGGTTGCCGGTAGTGCCCGAGGTGTAGTTCAGGGCAATCGCCTGCCACTCATCAGTGGGCCACTGCCAGTCATAGTCAGGGTCGCCTTCGGCGAGCAATGCTTCGTAGTCCAGATTGCTCACTGGCTGGCCTTCGCCGTACTCGGGGTCATCCACATCGATGATCAGCGGCGGGTGGTCCAGCATGGCCACGGCGGCGTGCACCACGTCATGGAATTCACGATCGGCAATCAGTACCTTGGCTTCGCCGTGGGCCAGCATAAAGGCAATGGCTTCGGCGTCCAGGCGCACGTTTAGGGCATTGAGCACGGCACCGATCATGGGCACCGCGAAATGCGCTTCCAGCATGGCCGGGATATTGGGCAGCATCACCGCCACCGTATCGCCCTGGCCAATTCCGCGTCCGGCCAGGGCACAGGCCAGGCGGCGGCAACGGCTGTAGGTCTGCGCCCAGGTACGGCGGATGGAACCGTGAATCACGGCAGGGTAATCGGGGTAGACGCTGGCAGTACGTTCGATAAAGCCCAGCGGGGACAGGGCAGTATGGTTTACGGCAGTCGGCCCAAGGCCGTGCTCAAAAATCGACATGAAGGTCATTCCGGTGGCTGATTGTTAGCTCTATGGCTGCCTGCTCTGCCGGTGGCGAGCGGGTCAGTTTGATGTCCGGTCTGACTTATAGCCCACTCAGGGTTTGATATGGAAGTAATACCTAAGCACTATAGTAGTTGTACCATATGAAAAATGCATGCTCAGATGCCGGGACGCCCAATGCCGCTTTCCCTGTTGCTCCATGATCCTCAACCCACTGTAGTGCTCGACGCAGACGGCCTGGCGCTGAAAGCGAACCGGGCGTTGAGCCTATTGCTTGGGGGCAGGGCCCTGCATCACGCAAGCACTTTGCTGCCGGGTAATCTGCCTGAGCTGGTGCGCGCTTGCCTGCAACAGGGCAGAGCCATTGAGCAGGTTGAGGCGCACTGCGACCAACAGATCTGGCTGTGGACACTGATCCCCGACCTCGACAACCAATGCGTGGTAGCCCGAGGTCGCGAGGCCAGTACCGAGTTACTGGCCGAACGCGAAGCGGCGAGGGCCCGGCGCCTGTACCGGCTGATTACCGAGAACACCACCGACCTGATCTCCCGACATACCCCCGACGGGCGCTTTCTTGATGCCTCGCCGGCGTCCTGGACCCTGCTGGGCTATTGGCCCGAAACCCTGCGTGGCACATTGGCCCAGCGCCTGTTCCACTGCCAGGACCTGAAGCTGGCGCTGCGCCAGGCCCGCGATGCCTTGCAACTCGATGGCTATCACACCATGACTTATCGCATTCGCCATCACGCGGGGCATTACCTGTGGTTTGAGACGGCCAGCCGGGCCATACGTGAAACCTATACCGGCGCCGTGGTGGAAGTGGTCAGTGTGTCGCGGGATATCACTGCGCGTATCCATGCCGAAGAAAACAAGCGGCGCCTGGCCGAGGTGGTAGAGGCCAACCCTGATCCGGTGTTGTTTATCGACCCGGCTGGCGGGGTGTCGTACCTCAATCCGGCTGCGCGAGGCCTGCTCGGCTTGCTGCCTGCACAGGGGATGCCCTCACTGGCCGCTTTCTTGCCTGCGCAAGTGCTGGCCACGCTGGAGTCCAATGGCTGGCGCAGTGCCGAGGAACAGGGATTGTGGAGCCACGAAACGCGCTTGCTACCCTTGAATGGCGCACCTTCGATACCGGTATCGCTCCTGCTGCTGGCGCATCGCTCGACCGCAGGTGAACGATTTTTCTCGCTGATGGCGCGGGATATGCGCGAGCGTGAATTGCGCGAAGCCCAACAGCGTCATCATCAGGATGAAATGGCCCATACAGCGCGGTTGGTCACCCTGGGTGAACTGGCCTCAGGGATTGCCCACGAAATCAATCAACCGCTGGCGGCGGTGGTCAATTACGCCAATGCCAGCCAGCGTTACCTGCAAACCCTGGACAGCAACCCTGTGGCTGTCGAACGCGTGGCCCAGGGGCTGGAGCGGATCAACCTGCATGCCAATCACGCTGCAGAAGTGATCAAGCGCCTGCGCGGCTTTTTGCGCAAGGGTCGGCGCAACCTGCAAGCGCTGGATATCAGTGAGGTGGCACGCCAGGCAGTCAGCCTGTGTGCCTGGGAGGCCGGTGAGCGCCATGTCACCATCGAGCAGCAACTGCCGGATTCACTGCCACCGGTCTACGCCGACCGGGTGCTGCTGGAACAGGTGCTGCTCAATCTGCTGCGCAATGCCATAGACGCCAATAACGAGCAATTGCCGGGGCAGCCTTCGCGCATCATCCTGCAGGCTCAGGTCAAGGATGGTACAACCTTGCAAATCAGCGTGCAGGATCAGGGGCCGGGGGTGAGTGCCGGGCAGCTTGAGCAAATGTTTACGCCGTTTTACACCAGCAAGGCGGATGGCCTGGGGCTGGGGTTATCAATGAGCCGCAGCATCGTCGAAGGTTTTGGCGGTGAACTCGATGCCCGCCCGCAAACCAGCGGCCTGCTGATGTGCTGTTGCCTGCCGTTGCTGGCCTCACTTAAAACAACAAGAGAGTAAAGATGACAACCCAAACCCGGTCTGTGGTGTACGTAGTGGATGACGATCAGGGCATGCTCGATTCGACCGTCTGGCTACTGGAGTCCGTGGGTCTGAATGCCATGGCGTTTACCGGTGGGCAGGCTTTTCTGGATGCCTGCGACCCTGCACTCAGTGCCTGCGTAGTACTGGATATCCGCATGCCGGGCATGGGCGGCCTGAATGTGCAGCAAGCGCTGCAGGAACGCGGGATCAAGATGCCGGTGATCTTTGTCAGCGGCCATGCCGATGTGCCCATTGTGGTACGGGCCTTCAAGGCAGGTGCCCATGATTTTATCGAAAAGCCCTACAACCAGCAGCTGCTCCTCGACAGCGTGCAGCAGGCCCTCAGCGGTGGCAGTGCGCAGCAAACGGCGAGCCAGGAGCAGACAGAGCTTGAAGAGCGCCTGCAGAGCCTGACGCCCCGCGAGCGGGATGTGTTCCTGCCTCTGGTCAAGGGCTACACCACCCGGGAGATTGCCGAGCAACTGGCGGTCAGCCCCAAGACCATCGACCTGTATCGCTCCCGGGTGATGAAGCGCATGCAGGCGCAGCACCTGGCTGATCTGGTGGGCATGGCCATAGCTGCCGGGCTGGTTGATCCACTCAAGCTGCGTTAGCTGCCAGTGGGCTGTTGTAAAGTTCAGAATCGATACATTACGCACGCTTTATCCGGACGCGTCCTACAACCCTTATATCTCCCTCGGCAATAGACTGTGCTGCCGAAAAGGAGATAGGCGCATGGCTAACCACGGTTATATGAGTATCACCGGAAAGACGCAAGGACTGATTTCGGCGGGGTGTTCAACCCAAGACTCTATTGGCAATAAATGCCAGAACGGGCATACCGACGAAATCATGGTGTTGTCTTACACCCACAACATGCTCAATATCGGAAATATTAACAAACCAACACATGGTCCAATCTTTATCACCAAAAACGTTGATAAGGCCTCGCCACTCCTCGCACAAGCACTCTCAACCAGAGAGGAAATAAACGGCACAATCAGTTTTTATCGAGTGTCGTCTTTTGGTCTGCAAGAAAAATTTTATTCCGTTTCGATTAATGGCGGGATTATTTCTGACCTGACCCTTGAAATGCCCCATGCCATATTGCAAAACGACGCAGAGCCTCAAGAGCAAATTGCTATTCGTTACCGGGAGATTACGTGGACCCACCACGTTGCCGGCACCAGCGGGTATAGCACATGGGGGAATGATGAATGAAATCAACCAGCGAAAGTTGCACGCCTGATAGCTGTGATTATTGGATGGTTAGCCAGGCTGCCGCAAGGCTGGGGAGCCAAGCCAGCACATTAGGCGCCAGATATATAAAAGATGGCACGTTGCGCCTGCAATTCAACAGAGAGGTTGCTTATTACGCCAGAGCCATTGTCAATGATGTTTCTCAAGGTAATAAAACCGCTGAGCAGGGATTGAACGAGCTAAAGGATGAGCAAAACAGCCTGCTCAGCCAGGCAAAAGATGTAGCCTTGCGCGGGGCGGGCGCTATCTCGGGAGCGCTTCAGTTTGCTGCAGGTGCTGGCATTTGCTACGCCTCACTGGGCACGCTTTGCCTTTTGGCGGGTGCGCCCATGATGCTTAACGGCGCTAATAGCACCTATGAAAACGGACGCAACCTTTTCGAGAATCGTTCCGATACTGTAGGGCCCCTGAGAACGGGTTATCGCGCCATTTCCGGGATGCTGGGGAAGGGTGATTGTGAAGCCGATGTGGCCTATGGAGTGGTTGACTTGAGTTCGTCAGCCTATGGTATAGGCAAAATGGGGCGGCCGCGAAAACTGAGTGCAACACCTGACCTTTCCGGTACGGTGCTGCCCCTATGTCCTATTCCGAACTCAGCGTTGAAGAGCGCGCGATCATTC